>JAHCIP010000032.1 GCA_026129165.1 Anaerolineae bacterium | reverse complement strand
AGGTCCTTGAGGCGATGCTCGCCCATGTCGCGCAGGGTCACGCCGTCGGGCAGGTTGCCCTCGACCAGGTCGCGGGTTGTGGGCGAGAGGAGGACCTGGCCGCCGTGGGCCGCCGCGCAGATGCGCGCCCCACGATTGAGGTCCAGCCCGATGTAGCGCCCATTGACCAGCGTCGGCTCGCCGGTGTGGAGGGACATGCGGACGCGAAGCGTGACGGAGGACGGAGGACTGACGACGGAGGAGGGAGGATTGATGACTGAAGATTGATGATTAGAAGTGGAGTCATCAGTCATCAATCTTAAATCATCAATCTTCTTCTGCGCAGTGATGGCGGCCTGGACGGCGTCGTTGGCGGCCTGGAACGCCCACAGGAAGGAGTCGCCCTGAGTGTCGACCTCGTAGCCGCCCCAGGCGCGGCAGGCGCCTCGGATGGCGCCCTGGTGGGCGGCCTGAAGCTCGCCATAGCGGCGCCCTAGTTGTTGGAGCAGCCTGGTTGAGCCTTCGATGTCGGTGAACAGGAAGGTAACGGTGCCCGTCGGGGCGGGCTGAACCTCGTCAAACAGTGACACGTCTTCGGTCATCACGGTGTTCTCGTCGCGCCAGACTCCCAACATCGCCACGTCCTTTACAAACTGTCGTCACTCGTCTTTACGCCTTCTTTACATTATATGCCATGCTAGGCTAAAAAACGGTTAAACGTGGCGGTCATCTCGCCCACGAACACCCGACGTTTGGCTGACGCCCTTGAGACACCCTATTGCGTGACCGTCTCGCGGCGGGGCGTCTGGAGGGCGATGCGCTGGACGTGCTGCCACGCAGTGCGGGCGCGGGCCAGGTCGGCGTCGTGGGTGGGTAACTCGTGGTAGTGGGCGTCCACATAAGCCTGGGTCAGCCAGCGCAGGTCGGCGGCGGCGTCAGGGAAGGCTTCGACCAGCGCGGGCAGGTACTCGTAGGGGGTATCGTCGGGCGGGCGCGGGATGCCCCGGTCGGCGGCGAGCGCCTGGAGGCTGGCGTAGATGTGGCGCACCGTGTCGGCGGCGTGGGACCGCCGCTGGCCGCGCAGCCGGGCCAGGGCGCGGTCGAGCAGGGCGCGGGCGTCCTGGGCGAAGGCGTCGGCCGACCAGACCGACTCGCGTAGTTCGGGCACCGGCTCGGCCAGGCGGTCGCGGCGGCGCTGCGCCCAGACCGCCAGGAGCCAGAACAGGCCGGCCAGCGCGGCGACGACGAGGGCCCAGCGCAGCCCCATGAGCAGGGCTTCGGGCAGGATGGGCGGCCCCGGCGTTGTCTCTTCGGGCGTTGGCGTGGGCGTGCCCTGCGCGATCTGCGGCAACTGAGCCAATGTGGGGCGCAAGGCATTGACCAGGGCCTGGATGAATGGGTTCAGGAGCAGGACGAGAATATAGACGATGCCAATCAAGAGCGCGGTGAGCAGGTTCCACAGCGGCGTGAACCAGCCGACAATGGTCCGCACGGCTTCCACCGACAATAGGCTCGTCGCCAGGACGCCGATAAGCATAACACTCAGCACGGCGGCCAGCAAGATGGTCACCCAGTGGCGGTCGAAGGGCGTGGCAACGCCAACCACATCGCGGCTGACGTCCTCGACGCGGGCCAGAGACATGGCGAGCAGGCTGGCGGGAAAGTAGATAAAGATGTAGGTCGTGACGTCCAGGCCGACGAAGGCCACGCCGATGAGGCACCAGAACATGGCGACGATGCCGATGCGAAAGCGGAAGCCAGTGCGCTCGACGCCGAAACCTTCACCCACGAGATTGATGGCCCGCCACCACAGGATAATGTGGCCGAGCGTGAGGAGAATATTGGGGTCGTGGAAGTCGCGCAGCCCGACCAGAAAGGTCAGCGGCCCGCCCAGGCCGGTAGTAGCAGCCGCCAGAAACAGTGTGGCGGCCGCAGTCAGGCCGACGGCCCACCCCTGCGTGTTCGTACCCGGGCGGCCCAGGTCGAAATAGCGGGCGACGTAGACGGCGAGGACGGTCAGGCCGAGGACGAGGGCGTAGGACGGGGCAGGCTCGTCCGGGGCAAAGAAGGCAAAGGCCAGCCGCCACGCGATGTAGTACCAGGTGGCCTCAAAGACCGCCGTCGCCAGCCGCAGCAACTCTCGCCGCGCGCGATAGATGGTCATCTCGCTGTCGCCTCCGTCTTTCGTCCTCCGTCTTCGGTCCTCGGTCGCCTGAACAGCGCGTCGGGGTCGAGGACTGGCTCCTGGCGGCCGTAGACAAGCTGGGCGGGCGGCAGGTGGTAGACGACCACCCCCGGCAGGTCATCGTCCTTGAAGTCTGGGTCGAGGGAGACGAGGACCATGCGTCGGCTGGCCGCGCGGAGACGCAGCATCTCGGCGACCAGCCCCGGCGTGACGACGCTGGTGATGACGACGAGTGTCGCGCCCCACGGCAGGCGCGGGCTTTCGCGGGCCAGCAGGTATTCGACATACTCCGTGGCGAAGGTCGTCACCGCCGCCAGGGCTTCCAGGACACGGGTGAGGGCGCCGGGATCGCGGCTGGGCATGACGCGGATAGGCTGGTCGGAGCGCGGCACCGAGCCGTTGGCGACCAAGCCGACGGCGTAGCGGCGCTGGCTGGCATGGAAGGCGATGGACGCGGCGACAGAGATGGCGTGCTCCTGGCGGTCGGGGTCAATGCCCATCCAGGGCTGGGCATAGGTGGCGATGTTGAGGAACAGAACGAGGCGCTGGGTGATGGTCGGCTCGTAGACCTTGGTTTGGAGCCGCTGCTGGCGCGCGCTGGCCTTCCAGTGGACGTGGCGGAACGAGTCTGCGGGCTGGTAGTCGCGCACGCCGACCGTGCGCAGTGGGTCCTGGAAGATGGGCTGCCGCGCCTTGGCCTCGCCAAACGGCTCCTTGCCAGGGAAGCCGAGTTCTTCGAGGGGGACGACGCGTGGGTAGACGATGAGCCGGTCGGGGGTGGAGACGCGGGCGCGGTTCTCGAACAGGCCGAACAAGTCGCCCGCCCGCAAATCGGCCGGCCCCAGGAAATAGAAGCCGCGCCGGGGACAGCGCACAGTGTACTGCCGCACCACCTTCTCGTACCACCGCAGGGACATGACGTTGGACAGGGTAAAGCGTTCGCCGCCGGCCACGGCGGTTAGCTCGCGCTCCACGACTTCCAGGCCGGGCGGGAAGGCGTCGTCAATGCTCAGCCAGGGCACGGGCAGCGGCTTCTTGTTGACCGTCGTCAAGCTCAGGCCCGTGGTTTCGCCGGCGAAGACGCGGCTGTTGTCCAGATGACGCTCGTAGTGGAGGGCGCGCAGAACGAGCTTGTTCCAGGCCCAGGCCACGGGCACGATGACCAGCAGCAGCAGGCCCAGCACGAGCAGGTTCGGCTGGCGGAACCACGCGCCGAGGCCGACCATCATCAGACCGAGCAATAACCAGGCGTCGGAGAACATTACACCTCGACCGGCGCCGGCGCGCTCTCGACAATCTCCTGCACGATCTGCTCCGGCGTCCGCCCGCGCAGCTTCATCTGGCTGGACAGGATGAGGCGGTGGGTGAGGACATGGGGCGCGAGGGTCTTGATGTCGTCGGGCAGGACGAAGTCGCGGCCGCGCACGGCGGCGAGCGCCTGGGCCGTCTGGTAGAGGGCCAGCGAGCCGCGCGGGCTGGCTCCCAGTTCGACCGCCGAGTGATGGCGCGTGGCGTGGACGATGCGCACGACGTAGTTGCGCACGCTGGCTTCGACCCTCACCGTCTGGCGGGCGCGGGCCAGCGCCAGGACATCCTCGCTGCTGATGATGGGCTGGAGGTCGGCCATCGGGTCAGCCTGCTCGTAGCGCAGCAAGATGTCTTCCTCCTCCTGGACGCTGGGGTAGCCGAGGCGCGCGCGCAACAGGAAGCGGTCCATCTGGGCTTCGGGCAGCGGGAACGTCCCTTCTAGCTCGATGGGGTTCTGGGTCGCCAGGACGAGGAAGGGGCGCGGCAGGGGCATCGTCTCGCCGTCCACCGTGACCGTGCGCTCCTGCATGGCTTCGAGCAGGGCCGACTGGGTGCGCGGGGTGGCGCGGTTGATCTCGTCGGCCAGGACAATCTGGGCGATGATGGGGCCGGGGCGGTACTCGAACTCCTGGTTCTTTTGATTAAAGAAGTTGATGCCCGTCACGTCGGACGGGAGCAGGTCGGGGGTGAACTGGATACGGCGGAACGACGCGCCAATGGATCGTGCGAGGGCGCGGGCGAGTGTCGTCTTGCCGACGCCCGGCACGTCTTCAATGAGGACGTGGCCTTCGCACAGCAGCGCGACGAGCAGCAACTCAATGGTGTCGCGCTTGCCGATGATAACGCGCTCGACGTTGGCTTGGATGCGGGCGGCGGCCTCAGCGATGGGGGTAGCGGGGGTGGTGACAGCCATACAGGGTTTCCTGGTTTTGGGTATTCAGCTACACTATGCCGAACAAGTATAGCACGTTTGCGCGGCAACCCACCAACCCTGGCCGTCCATCGTCTCACGGGACGTAGGGGTAGCCCTCTGTGGCTACCCCCGCTAGGTCTGCTCAGGTCTTACTCCGTCTCCTCGCGCACACCCGTTGGCTCGTCGTGGGGGTGAGGTTGGGCTGGCATCTGCATACTCTCCTCCTCGGTGTTACCCGTCTCGGCCTCTTCCTCAGCGTGGCCCTCACCTATCGCCTCCTGCTCGCCAGCCCAGGTGTCTTCCTCCACCCGCTCCTCGGCCATCGGCCCCGACTGACCACGCCGTAGCGCGTCCAGCCCCGCCTCGTCCAGGGCCATCAGCACGGCGACAGGCTGCCCGTCGCGCGTAATCACAATCGGCCCCCCTGTCTTGAGCCGGTCCAGGTAGACTGCCAGTTTCTCACTCACCTCTTCCAGAGCAACCTGTCGCATGCCACGCCTCCTCTCTCGGCACGACGCACGCCTCAGCCGCACCGCAGTACAAAAAAAGACGCCCAGCCCCGATAGCGTCAGGCTGGGCATTGCTCGTCACACGGGCACGTCGGCCTAGAAGCGCCCGACCAGCCAGTTGCCCGGCGCGTCCGGGTCGTCACTCGTGAAGAACTCCAGCGTATCCAGCATCATCTCGTCTTTGTCAATGTAGCCATCCCCATCCCGGTCGAGGTGTTGGAAAGCTTCCTCAGCCTCCTCCTGGGTCATGGCGTAGGACTGGGCGACGCCCAGGTACTCCGCGCGGGCGATGCGGCCATCGCGGTCCTTGTCCTCCCAGTTCATCGTGCTTTCGGTGGACCCTCGCACGAGCATCTCTAGTAGCTCGCTCTGGGCGATAATGGCTGCGTTGGCGGCGATCCACTCATCGAGCGTCACCTGGTTATCGTTATCGGTGTCAGCGAGTTGCTGAAGCCCGTCCCAACTGGCCATGTAGCCCGCGAAATGTGATTCGCGCTCGGCGGAGTTGAGCGGTATTTCCAGAAAATCCGCAATCCCCGTCGCCACCCGTTCGTAGTCCCCGCGTTCGAGCACCCCATCCCGGTTGGCATCGTACACGTGGAATAGACGGATTAGTTTCCTTTGTTGCAACTCTGTCAACATCGGCCCTCCTGTTTCTCGTGGCTGAGTCGTGGCGCGCCCCATCGCGCATATCGCCATTATACCCAATCCCCCAGCGGCGTCAACCACGCTCTACCGACGATCACGGTCCCCGACTCGCTTTATAAACCGAACGAGTGTACAATCGGCGGCTACTTATCCCCCTATGATTAGATTAGTCAGGAAGCGTCCGATGCGTGGAGTGCCTGCCTTACTGATGTGTCTGTTGCTGGCCGTTGGCCTGGTCAGCCTGTCCACGCCATCTCCTGTTTCCAATGCCCAGGCGCAGCCTACACCCACAGCGACCCCAGCCGACCCAGGCCCGCCGCCCGCGCCGCCGGAGGGCAAGCGCACCACGCCGCAGCAAATTGACACGGGCAAGCAGTGGAAGGCGAGCAACTGTCAGACCCCGACCAACGCCCCGGCGACCCAGGGCGTCGTGCCCCTCAGTGTCACCGCCACCGGCATCTGCTTCAACGCCGGCTTTACCGTCTGGACAGCAGGGGAGCGTAGCTATGCCTTGCTCACGGGCGGTTACCAGGCGGCGTTTGTCATCGTTGACGTGACGGACCCCGCCCACCCGGTCGTCCTGACGACCTACATGTGGCGTGACGGCCAGGGCAACCCCACGCCGACGCAGTACACCTACACCCAGGACGCCAAACACTTCATCCAGGGCGACCGTCACTTCGTCTCGCTCAATCACGAGGCGTTTGGCAACACGAATGGCTTCTGCGGCATTGCTATTGTCGAAGTCACCGACCCGGCCCACCCGCAGTTCATCACCCGCGTCAACGGTCTAAATAGCCCGGCCGGCGCGTGGTGCGATGTCCACAATACCTTTGTCGAGGCCGACGCCACGGGCCAGGGCGCGTGGCTGTACCTGACCGCCGACGAACCCGACGACGTGCGCGTGCTCGACATCCGCAACCTGGGGAATATTGTCGAGGTCGGCAAGTACAAGGAACCCGGCTCAACCTACATCCACGACATCACGGTCGTCAACGGCCGCGTCTACGTGTCCTACTGGGAGGCCGGGCTGGTCATTCTAGACGCGGCCAGCCTCAAGCCGGGCGTCCAGCCCGCGCCCCTTAACCCGTCCGGCAGCATCAAGCCCACGGGCTTCCGTGTCCACCACGCCCTGCCGACGCCCGATGGCCGCTATGTCTTCATCCAGGACGAGATTACCAGCGGCCTCAACTTCCAGGCCGTGCGGATGGTCGACATCCGCGACCTCAATGCGCCGCGCGAGGTCGCGTCGCTGGGCCTCCCCTTCCGCCAGGCGCATAACCTACTGGTCGAGAATAATCGCGTGTATGTCGGCTGGTACGAGTCGGGCCTGCAGGGCTGGGACATCGACACGGCGGACCCGGCCGCGCCTAAGCTGACGCTGGCCGTGGAGCATACCCTGCGCTCGACGTTTACGGGCGGCTTCCACGGCGCGTGGGGCGTCGCCAAGCTGCCCTGCCAGGTGGCCGTGTTCGCGCGGACGTGTCTCTACATGGGCGACATCGAGATGGGGCTAGACATCGTCACGCTCCAGGACCCGGCCTATGCTACGGCGGACCTGAACCAGGACGGTCATGTCAATATTGTGGACCTGTCCCATGTAGCGGCGCGCTGGGGAATGCGGCGCGGCGACGCCGGTTACTACGCGATATTTGATCTCAATGGGGATGGGGTGGTTAATGTGGTGGATTTGCAGGAGGTGGCGAAGCAGTGGACCGGGTGAACTAGAGCGTAAAAATGAGCAAACGCTGGCTTCGCCCTTGAAGCCAGCGTTTACTCACACTAAGGAGGGGATTAACTCGTCATGTCCAACAGTCGCCCATCACACTCAGTTCGCTTTCCAACCCTGGTCTTAACTCCTGGTTCTCGCTTCACCTAACACTAACGTCGTCAACCGCTTCCCAACCTGCTCCACGCCTATCCGCTACACCCTTTCCCCTACTCCCGCTTGACCTAACTCATCCTCAGCCTGCTCACACCCTACCTTCAATCTGACTAACTCTATTGCATGCGCCCGAAGCCCGTGCGTCGTGATAATGACTATGCGCCTCTACTCTAAACGGTTGCAAGACTCGTGCCAACACTTCTAAATTCAGCCGCCGCGTGTCGCTATCCATTCCTACGCTTGCTTGACCAACTTGCGGCGTTGACTGTATTATCTACGGACAGCCTTAAGCGTGGCTGAAGCGTAGCTGAGAGTTGGCTTAGAGCCGGATAAAGCGGCTCTCATATGAGGCAGAAATCGGTGCGTGTCTACTTTGTGCGGCATGGTGAGAGTGAGGCCAATATCCTGCGCGTGATCTCCAACCGAGGGCGCCAGCATGGGCTGACCAAACGCGGCTGGGCGCAGGCGGGGGCGCTGGCCGAGCGGCTGGCCGATAGGGGCATCGTCCAGGTCTATACCAGCCCCCTGCTGCGGGCCGTCCAGACGGGCGAGACGCTGGCCCAGGCGTGGGGCGTCCCCTACGAGGTCACGGACGCGCTACGCGAGTTCGACTGCGGCATCGCCGAGAATCGCGCCGACGCCGAGGCGTGGGGGCTGTGGCGTGCGGCGGTCGCCGCCTGGGACGCGCACGATTGGAGCTATAAAATCGAGGGCGGCGAGTGCTTCCTCGATATGCGCGACCGCTTCGTACCCTTTGTCGAGACGGTAGTCCAACGTCATCCTCGGCTGACCGACACCGTGGCGCTGGTGGGACACGGCGGACTCTACTTCTCGATGTTGCCGCTGGTCCTGACCAATGTGGATGCGCGGCTCATCATGACGTGGTCCATGCCCAACACAGGCTATGCCCTGGCCGAGACAACCCCCAGCGGCCTGCGCTGCCTGGAGTGGTGCGGCGTGCCACTTTAGCCTTCTCTATATCTAGTATTCAGGACTTCTAGAGCATACAATATCTAGAAAGGGCTTGAGTTTTCCTCACATAAGATGTATAATGCTAACACAGTCGTCGGGCGCGCCGGCCGATGGCTCGGCTGGCTCGTGTGTCTGACGCTGCTGAGCTTAACAAGCTGCCAGGGGGGAGAGATTCAGTGGCCCTGGTCGCCGACGGTCACGCCGACGCCCACCGCCACCCCGACCGTCACCGTGACGCCGACGCCCACCCTGACGCCGACACCCACGGCGACCCCGACGGCCACGCCGACCCCGACTCAGACGCCGACGCCGACGGCGACAGCCACGCCGACTGTCACGCCGACCCCGACCGCGCTCCCGGCCAGGCTCAGCCTGGGACTGGGGCGCAAGCAGGTGGGACAGGGGCAAACCCTGAGCCTGGCGGTGACGAGCGACCGGCCCATCACAGCCACGGGGAGCCTGGGGGCAACGCCTCTGGTGTGGATACCTGTCTCCGACGGCGTGCGGGCGTTAGTCGGTATCCCGCTGGACGCGGAGCCAGGGTCGCAGCCTATCAGCCTTAAGGTCATGGACGACCTGGGGCGACTGCAAACGCTGACGGACACGGTAGAGATCGTGCCAGTCGAGCGGCCCGTGATTCGGTTCGTGCTGCCGACGGATAAACTTGACCTGCTAGACCAGCAGTTGATCGAGAGTGAATTCCAGTATCTGCGTGCCATCTGGACGCAGGTAACGCCAGAGTGGCGCGGGGGTCTCATGCGGCTGCCTGTCGTCGGACCGCCGCCCATCAGCGCCGCCTTTGGCCAGCAGCGGATCGTAGACGACCAGGGCCGCCGCGAGGTCCATACCGGAACAGACTACGCGGCCTGGGCAGGTACGGTCGTGCGCGCGCCGGCGGCTGGCCGTGTGGTGGTGGCCGAGCCGCTGCGGATACGCGGCAACAATGTCTGGCTCGATCACGGTTGGGGGGTGTATTCGGGCTACTTCCACCTGACGACCATCGGCGTCGAGCCAGGGCAGGTGGTCGAGGCCGGGCAGCCGCTGGGGACAGTCGGAACCACCGGGCGCTCCACCGGGCCGCACCTGCATTGGGAGATTCGCGTCAACGGCGTGGCGGTAGACCCGCTGGAGTGGACCCGCCAGTCGTTCGGACCGTAGGACGCTATGCGGTGAACCTCCCGAAGGCTTGTCCTGAGCCGAAGGCGAAGGATCTGAACCTTCGGGAGGTTGATGAGTAGGACAGGGCATGTCACAGCCACCTGGGCCAAAGCACGATACGCTTGTCGTTCTCGACTTTGGCTCGCAGTATAGCCAACTAATAACGCGCCGGCTGCGCGAACTGGGCGTCTATACCGAGATGCTGCCCTGGAATGCGCCGGCCGAGCGCGTCCTGGCGCTCGACCCGAAGGGCTATATCCTGTCGGGCGGACCGGCCAGCGTCTACGCGCCCAACGCGCCCACGCTGCCGGAGTACGTCGCGGCCAGCGGCCGGCCGGTCCTGGGCATCTGCTACGGCATGCAGCTGCTGGCCCAACGCTTCGGCGGCCATGTCGCGCCGGGCGACCAGCGCGAGTACGGGCCGGGCGAGGTCCAGGTCACGACGCCGGGCGGGCTGTTCGACGGCCTGGCCGACCGTCTGCCAGTCTGGATGAGCCATGGCGACCGTGTCGAAGCGCTGCCACCCGGCTTTACCCCCCTCGCCCGCAGCGACGGCTCACCGGTGGCGGCGATGGGGGACGCTCAGGGCCGCTACGGCATCCAGTTCCACCCGGAGGTCACGCACACGCGCGACGGCAAGGCGCTGCTGGCGAACTTTGTGCGGCGCACCGGCGCCCGGCCGGACTGGACGCCCGGCGCGTTTATCGAGGAAAGCATCGCGGCGATTCAGGCCCAGGTGGGCGACGGCCACGCGGTGTGCGCCCTGTCGGGCGGCGTCGACTCGTCCGTGGCCGCGACGCTCGTGGCGCGGGCGCTGGGCGACCGGCTGACGTGCATCTTCGTGGACCATGGCCTGCTGCGCCAGGACGAGGCCCAGACCGCGCTGGCGATGCTGCGCCCGGTCATCCAGGCCCCCATCATCCACGTAGACGCCTCGGCGCGCTTCCTGAGTGCCTTAGAGGGCATAACGGACCCGGAGCAGAAGCGGCGCGTCATTGGCGAACTGTTTATCCGGGTTTTTGAGGATGTCACGTCAGGCGATCTGCGCTTCGACGTACAGGTATTGGGCGAGACCGTCGGGCGCGTCATGGCAAGCCTCCAGGAGGCCGACTATCTGGTCCAGGGGACGCTCTATCCCGACGTCATCGAGAGCGCGGAGCCGTATGGTCGGGGGAGCGCGGCGCCGGCCGCCAAGATCAAGACGCACCACAACGTCGGCGGCTTGCCGACCGACATGCAGTTCCAGCTGGTCGAGCCGCTGCGCAGCCTGTTCAAGGACGAGGTGCGGGCCGTGGGACTGGCCCTCGGCCTGCCGCCAGCCGTCGTCTACCGCCAGCCCTTCCCAGGGCCAGGCCTGGCCGTGCGCATCCTGGGCGAGGTGACCCCCGAACGGCTGGCGACGCTCCGCGCGGCGGATGCCATTGTGCGCGGGGAAATCGAGGCGGCCCAGGCGCAGCTTGACCCGCCGGTATGGCAGTTCTTCGCCGTTCTTGTGCCGGTCAAGAGCGTCGGCGTCCAGGGCGACTTCCGTACCTACGCCGACCTCATTGCGATCCGCGCCGTCACCAGCGAAGACGGCATGACCGCCGACTGGGCGCGGCTGCCGCACGACCTGTTGGGGCGTATCGCCGCCTGCATCGTCAACGCAGTGCCGGGAGTCAACCGCGTCGCCTACGACATTACCAGTAAACCGCCGGCGACGATTGAATGGGAGTAGACGGAGGTAATTATGGCCGCGAGCGCGAGTGTGCCGTCGGAGTTGGAGACGGAAACGGCGTCTGGCGCGCGAGTCGGGGGCGCCTGGGCAGGGAGCGCGCCCAATGTGGCGATTTTTCCGCCGCGCAGCGTTGGCCCGGCCGACCGAGGTCTACTGGCGGTCGCCCTTGACCTGGCGGGCGCGGAGGAGGGACGCGGCGACCTGACGCGGCTCATGATCCAGGCGGCGCGCACGGCCTACTTCAACGCGACAGGCACCATTACCATGGGCTTGCGCCGCGCCGTCGAAGCGGCCAACGAGGTCCTCTACCAGGCCAATGTCACCACGCTGCGCGAGATGCGCCGCCACGCCGGCATGAGCATCGCGGCGCTGGTAGGCGCGGACCTCTACCTCGGCCAGGCCGGGCCATCCCTCATCTACGTCGTCCAGGCCGGCGAACTGCTCCAGTTCCCGACCGATTCGCCCTGGCTGTCCAGCAAAGAGGGCCAGGAGGAGGGCGGCTGGTATCCCCTGGGCGTGCGCCGCGCCCTCCAGGTGGACCTTTACCACGTCGAGGTCGGCGACGAGGATACGGTGGTGCTGACCTCGCCCGCCGTGGCGCAACTGGCGACCGGCGACTTTCTGGATGCCCTGCTCGACCAGACGGCCCAGGATATTGTCAACGACCTGGCGAACCTGGCCTCGTCGTCGGACAGCAACCCCGACATCTCGGTGGTCGCGCTCAAGCTGGCCGGCACCGGCATCGAGACAGCCCCGGTCCGGCCGGCAGACGACCGGGGCTTCGCGCGGCCGGAAGATGCCCAGGTCGTCGCCGCCGCCAAACCCAGCGGCCCGCCGCTGAGCGCGTGGCTGGGCAAGATGGGCCGCGATGTGGCGGGGGATGTGGGGCGCGGGGCCGGAACGGTACTCAAGCAGACGCTGCCCGAACGCCCCGGCGGGACCAGCGCCCTCCCGCGCGGGCCGCAGGTCTGGCGCGCGCTGGCGATTCTGATTCCCTTGCTCGTCCTGGCGGCGGTGGTGGGGCTGACGCTGCGCTCCTCGCAGGAACGGCGGGCGCAGGACGAACGGGTGACGGCGCTGCTGGCGCAGGCGCAGGAGCGTATGACGGTGGCCCAGAGCAGCGGGGCCGACCGCCAATCTACCCTCAACCTGCTCGGCGACGCCGACGCCAAGGTCCAGGAGGCGCTCCAGATTCGCCCCAACAACGAGGCGGCGCGCAAGCTCCAGACCGACATCCGCACCGCACGTGACGAGGCGGGCGGCATTTATCGGCTGTCCGACTGGTCGGTGCTGGCCTCGGCGACCGACACAGGCACGATTCTGCGCGGGCTGTGGGTCAGCGGGCCTAACGCCTATCTGCTGGATGCCGGACTGAACCGCGTCCTGCGCGTCCGCCTGGGCGAGGCCGGGGGCGCCCCGGAGACGGTGCTCAAAACGGGCGAGACGGTAGCTGGCAAGACGGTGGGTGACCTGGCCGACCTGCTCTGGCTGCGCAGCGGCGGGGCGCGGACAGTGGAGGATGTCGCCGCGCTGGGGCGGGACGGGGTTCTATGGGCCATCAGCGCGACGGGGACCAAGACACCCATCCCCATTGGCGGCAGCCGCGACTGGCAGAACCCGCTCATCGCTGACACGTACGGCGGCAACTTCTATCTAGTCCAGGCCGACCGAGGCCAGATTCTGCGCTACACGCCCAGCGCGGCCGACGCCTACAACAACGCGGCGACGCAGTGGATGAGCGATCAGGTTGACCTCAAGGGTGTGGTGGACATGGCGATTGACGGCTCGATTTACTTGCTCATGGGCGATGGTCGGGTGCGCCGCTTCAGCGCGGGCAAAGAGGAGAAGTTCGAGGTCAAGGGACTGGAGGCGAAGCTGAGCAACCCCCGTGCCCTGTTCGTGAGCCAGGAGGGACAGTCGCTCTATGTGATCGAGGCGGGCCGCGTGGTCGAAATCAGCAAGGACGGGGCTTTTGTGCGCCAGTTCCAGGCGCCCGACGACAAGGGGCTGGACGA
The DNA here is from genome assembly GCA_026129165.1 of Anaerolineae bacterium. Taxonomy (GTDB): domain Bacteria; phylum Chloroflexota; class Anaerolineae; order Epilineales; family JAHCIE01; genus JAHCIE01. Next base: position 18,800 of record JAHCIP010000032.1, on the reverse strand, counting down.
CCCGCGCGCGGTGTTTGTGGATGAGAAGGCGAGCCGGGTCTATATTGTCAACGGCGCCGCCCTCTACGGCGCGGGCCTGCCCAAGCCGCGCCCCACGCGGCAGTAGGAAAGGAGACGTCATGCCCGTTGCCCATCGTATCGCCAAGCTGCGCCAGCGCCTTGCCCAGGAGGGGCTGGAGGGCTTAGTCGTCAGCGACCCGCTGAACCGCCGCTACCTGAGTGGCTTCACCGGCTCGGCCGGGCACCTCATCCTCAGCCAGAGCGCGGCCTTGTTCGCCACCGACTCGCGTTACTATGAGCAGGTCGGCCAGCAAGCCCCCGACTACCAACTGGAGCGCGTCGGCTACGAATTCATCGAGAACCTGACGCGGATGCTGGGGCAGGCGGGGGCGAAGCGGGTCGGCTTCGAGGCGAACTCCCTCACTGTAGCAGCCTACGCGGAATGGGTCGAGAAGACGCCGGGTATTGAGTGGGTGGGGACACGCGGGCTGGTTGAGGGGTTGCGCGCGGTCAAGGAGCCGGATGAAATCGAGACCATGCGCCAGGCGGTGCGCCTGACCGACGCAGCGTTCGCGCATGTCTGCGGCTTCATCCGACCGGGGATGACCGAGGCGCGAGTGGCCTGGGAAATCGAGAAGTTCTTCCGCGAGCGCAGCGCGGTGGGCTGGCCGGCCGGTCATATCGTCGCCGGTGGGCCGCATGGCGCCCTGCCGCACGCCCGCCCCACCGACCGTGTCCTCCAGCGTGGCGAGCCGATTGTTATTGACATGGGCTGCATCCTGGACGGCTACTACTCGGACATGACGCGCACTGTTATCCTGGGCCAGGCCGATGCCCGTTTCGAGGAGGTCTACTCGCTGGTCCTCCAGGCCCACCAGGCCGCCGAAGACATTGCCCGCGCCGACCTGTCCAGCCAGGTGGTGGACAATACGGGGCGCGGGATCATCGAGGCGGCGGGCTATGGGGAGTACTTCGGACACGGGCTGGGCCACGGCGTCGGGCTGAACATCCACGAGGCCCCGGCCGCGCGCAAAACCCAGGGCGAGCCGCTGGTCGCCGGCATGACGTTAACTATTGAACCTGGCGTCTACCTGCCGGAGTGGGGCGGGGTGCGCGTCGAAGACCTGACGGTGATTGGCCCCGACCGGGCGACGCCGCTGACGCAGTCGCCCAAGCAGTTAGCCGACATGGTAATTCCTCTATGAATAACCGCCTGCTCTCCAACTGGCGTGGGCTGGCCCTGTTCCTGCTTGGCCTGGTCATCGGCTGGTTCGTGATTGGCTGGTGGCTCTGGCCGTCGGGGTTCGGCGGCCCCCGTCCCGCGCAACTCGAGCATGTGTCCCGCCAGGACTATCTGGCGCTCGTCGCTGACTCCTACGCCCAAAACGGCAACCTGGCCGTGGTCCAGCAGCGGCTCGAGGGTTTCGATCTGAACGATGCGGCCCGTGAGCTAGATGACCTGGCGCGGCGCTCAGACGAGTTTGGACTGAACGCCCAGGCTGCCCGCCTGCGCAACCTCGCCAATGTGGTCCGCCGTGACCTGCTGCGGACGGCGGCCCAGCCCACTGCCGCCCCCAAGACGACCATCGCGCCCACAGCGCAGCCTTCGACCGGCCTGGGCGAGCAGGCGCGCGATATTTTCGGCGGCCTGCGCCAGGGCTGGCTCGTAGGTTTGGTGCTGGCCCTGGTCATCGTCGCGCTGCTAGCCTATGCCGCCGTGCGGTGGCGGCTTGACCGACTGTTGAAGTGGTCCCCGCGCGCGGCTGACGGGGGCGAAGCGGCGGCGGAGGATACGGGCGGTGGCCGGACAGCGGGCGACATTGAGGACCAGCCGCTCGTTTATGTCTCCCTGAACCAGTTGACCCGTATCTCGTATAGCGCCGATGGGCCGGACCGGACCGAGATTCGCATCAAGGATGCCAACAAGGACATGGTCGGGCAGGTGGAACTACGCGCGGCCGAGATTCTGGGCCGCACTCCCGGCGAGCCGCCGGCGGCCCTGGAATTGCGCCTGTTCGACCGTCACGAGCCGCGCACGCGCGTCGCCGTCTTGGTCAGCCATGCCGCGTCGCAGGACCCGACGGCCCGCCAACTCATCGCGTCCATGTCCAGCGACTATGTCAAGCCCGCCTTCGACGTGAGCCGGCTGGGGCGGGTGGTTGAATTAGACACGCGTTTCATCCACTTGCAGGCCGAAGTGGTCGACGCGGTATTTGGCGAGGGCGGCCACTATCCCCCCTTCCAATACCTGTGCCTCGAAATCACGCCTATGCCTGCCTCTCAGGGTGGACAGGCTGTGCTGGATGAAGGCCAGGAGGAAGAGGCCGACCAGCGCACGGTCAACATCTCGCCCAAAGATAAAAGCCGCGACGGTGGTGACGCGAGTTAACTGAGACCACATCGTATCATCAGCCGGGGTGAGACGTGGCCGGTAACGTCTCACCCCGGCTTGTTGTCGTGGCCCCTGCCATTGTTACCTCGGCTCAAATTGAGTATACTTGGACATATCAGTCGATACTGATAGGTGGCGCGCTATGCTGATTGACTCCATGCTCATGGTACGGGCGAAGCTATTTCGAGGTCTGGCCGATCCCTCGCGCCTGGCGATTCTAGAGGCGCTCCGCCCTGGTCCTTTGAGCGTGACTGAGATTACAGAGCGAACAAGTCTGACCCAGTCGAACACCTCCATGCATCTTGCCTGTCTGCGTGACTGTGGCCTGGTGGTCGCTGAGAGCCGGGGACGCTATGTCCTGTACTCGTTGGCTCAGAACGGCGTCGAAGACCTGTTGAGCGCGGCCGACGTTCTACTGGCGCGGACGGCTGAGAACATTGCCGCCTGCCGTCGCACCTCTTGAGAAGGTAGTTCACGATGACGACCTCACGACCCACTACGCTTGATTTGCCTGTGAAGGGCATGGACTGCGCGGCCTGCGCCCAGCACGTCGAAGGGGCGATTGCTCGCCTACCCGGCGTCCAGACCGTCCAGGTGCTGCTCTCGGCCGAGCGGGCCACCGTCGCCTTCGACCCGGCCCAGGTCAACCTGGAGCAAATTCGCACCGCCGTCGCCCAGGCCGGCTACTCCATCCCCGACACCGCCGGCGAGACCAAGGCCGCGCCAGAGCCAGCCTCGACCGGGCCACGTCTCACGTCCCTGTCCGCGCTCGGCTGGGCCGCGCTGGGCCTGGTGGCGCTCGTCGTCATCGGCGCGGCGATAGGGGAGCGTGTGGGGCTGTTCGACCGGGTGGTGGAACGGCTGCCCTGGTGGCTGCCAGCGCTGGCAATTATCCTGGGCGGCTGGCCCGTCTTCCGCAATGTGATCCAGGCTGCCCGCCAGCGCCAGATCACCAGCCACACCCTGATGACACTGGGCGTGGTCGCGGCGGCCAGCATCGGCCAGTGGGCGACGGCGGCCCTGCTCGTCTTCTTTATGCGTTTCGGTGACTGGATTGAGGGTCTGACCACGGCGCGCAGCCGTCAGGCGCTCCAGACGCTCATCGCGCAGCAGCCGGCGCAGGCGCGAGTGGTACGCAACGGCCAGGAGGTCGAAGTCCCCGTGAGCCAAATTGCCGAGGGAGACGTGGTAGCGGTGCGGCCCGGCGAACGGATACCCGTAGATGGCACGGTAATCCTGGGGGGCGCGCCAGTAGACCAGGCGCCCATTACAGGCGAGAGCGTTCCGGTCGACAAGCTCCCCGGCGACAGCGTGTTCGCGGCCACCATTGTCCAGGGCGGCTACCTCCAGGTCCAGGCAACGGGCGTCGGCCAGGATACAACGTTCGCCCATATCGTGCGGCTGGTCGAAGAGGCTGAAACCCACAAGGCGCCCGTGCAACGCTTTGCCGACCGCTTCGCCTCGTACTATATGCCGCTGGTACTGGGCATCGCCATCCTGACCTACCTGGTGACGGGCCAACTGCTCAATGCCGTCGCCGTCCTCGTCGTCACCTGCGCTTGCGCCATTACCATGGCGACACCGGTTGTCGTCCTGGCGAGTGTGGGCGCGGCGGCGCGGCGCGGGCTGCTCATCAAGGGTGGGTTGACCCTGGAAAGCCTGGCGCGGGTAGACACCCTCGTCATGGATAAGACCGGCACGCTGACCTGGGGCGAGCCACGCGTGACCGAAGTCGTTCCGCTGAATGGCGTGGCCCGTAACCACCTGCTCCAATCGGTAGCGGCGGTGGAGGCGCGCAGCGAGCATCCTCTGGCCCGTGCGCTGGTACGAGCCGCGCGAACCGAAGGGTTGACTCTGCCGCAGGTCGCGCAGTTTACTGCGGTGGCCGGGCAGGGCGTCACGGCTGCCCTCGACGGCGCGACGTGGACGGTGGGCAACCGCCGCCTGCTGGACGAACAAGGCTGTCCGGTGAGCGCGGGCGCGGAGGCCCAGGCCCAGGCGCTCGAAGCGGCAGGGCAGACGGTATTTTTTGCGGCGCGGGCGGGGGAAACGATCGGGTTGGTGGCGCTGGCTGACACGGTGCGGCCTGAGGTGAAGGACGCGCTGGCAAGCCTACGCCAACTGGGGGTGCGGCATCAGGTTCTGCTGACGGGGGACCACGAGCGCGTGGCGGCGGCGGTGGCGGCTGAACTGGGGCTGGACTACCGCGCCGGGCTGCTACCCGACGACAAGATTCGCTTCGTGCGGGATCTGCAAGCGGCGGGGAGCCGGGTCCTGATGATCGGCGACGGCGTCAACGACGCGCCCGCCCTGGCCCAGGCCGACGTGGGGATGGCGATGGGCGTGGCGGGCACGGATGTGGCGCTCGAAGCGGCGGATATTGCCCTCTTGCGCGACGACTGGCGGTTGATGCCGGAAGCGGTACAACTGGGCCGCCGCGCGACGGGAACCATCCGCCAGAACCTCGGCTTTACGGCGGTCTACAACCTGCTCGGCATCTCGCTGGCGGCCCTGGGCATCCTGCCGCCCGTCTGGGCCGCCGCCGCCCAGAGCATCCCCGACATTGCCATCATGCTCAACTCGGCGCGGCTGGCGTCGTGGCGCGGCGGGCATCGGTAGGGGCAACCCCCCGTGGTTGCCCTACCCCGACCATCTGCACATCAAAGGCCAGGGCAGGCACAGGGGCCTGCCCCTACGGCTTGTCACTCGAACGCCGAGCGGCTCATCTTCCCGCCGCCCCCAGCCTCGTCTTCGCTGTCGGCCAGGTCGGCGGCCAGGTCCTCGGCTAACAGCCGATTCATGTAGTGGCCGGACGCATCGTCCAGGATATTGCGCACGTCCTCGGCGCGGAAGTCCTCTGTCGTAACCGATACCAGGACGCGCCCATCCTCGATGGCCGACGTATAGTCAGCCGACCGCTCGGCGGGCACGCCCGCCTCACTCAGCGCCGTGTCCAGGTGCGCCCGCTCTCCCGACGGAATCGCGCCGCCCAGAAACCCTGTCAGTTTGGGCAATTGACGCGCCACCTGGCTCAGCAGGTCATCCTTGTCCTCCTGCGGCGCGACGGCTTCCCCTTCAATCTGCCGTGGCGTGCCCGACGAACCCTGCCGCAGCAGCCGAATGGTGTCGGCGGCATAGCCGCGCTCGGTCAACATGCGGACCGCCTTCTCGGCCTCCTCAAATGTGTTAAACAGGCTGTATACCTGCGCCATAGGGTCCTCCTCCCTATCATCGTGCGGCCCCGCTAGCGGACCGCTCAGTTGAGAGTGTGGCAGAGCAAATTATATACCAGGCGGGCCTATGTTGTGCTCCCGCCTGGATAGTGCTATTATTCGCGTGAAGGTTGGGTTCACTCACCGTTGATCAGAGAGGGAGGGGGAGATGGCGCGGCGGAGCAACTCGTCGAGCGGCTGGCGCATCCTGTTTCTCCTGCTGGCGGCGGCAGCCGTCGTGATTTGTATATTTGTCGTTTTTGTGTTGTATCTGCGCGAGCCATTGGCGCAGACCGTTAGCCAGCTCAGCGCGACGGCGACCACCGCCCCCCTGCCCTCTGTTCAACCGCCCGCTGTCACGCCTATACCGCCGCTCGTTCAACCGCCGACTGTCACACCGGCGGGGCCGCCACGACCCAGCGCCACGCCGCCGCCGAGTACTGGAGCCGACAGCCAGAGTAACTTAATCCTGTTCGTGGAGCCTGAGGCCAGCCGCGAGCCGGTCCTCAAGGGCATGGAACTGGCGACGCGCTCCATTGACATGGTCATGTACCTGTTGCTCGACAATTCCATTGTCGAGGGTCTCATCAACGCGCACAAACGCGGCGTGCAGGTGCGGGTGATGTATGAACCCAACCCCTTTGGCGGTGGCAATATTGAGCCAGAACTGAAGCTCCTCCGCGCCGCTGGCGTGCAGGTCAAGGCTAGCCGCCCTACCTTCCGCTTTACCCACCAGAAGACGATGGTGATTGACGGCCGAGTCGCCTATATCATGACGCTGAACCAGACGGCGTCGGCGTTTACGCGCAACCGTGAGTATGGCATCATCACCGGCGACCCGCGTCAGGTCCAGGAGATTCTCGCCGTCTACGAGGCGGATTGGAACCGCACCCCGATCCAGGTCCAGGAGCCGGACCTGGTGTGGAGCCCCAATAACTCGCGCGAGAAGCTGGTGGCGCTGATGGCGTCCGCGCAACGCACGCTGGAACTGCAAACAGAGGTCATGCAAGACAATGAGGTCATCAATACGCTGCTAGACCGCGCCCGGCGCGGCGTGAAGGTGCGGGTGGTGATGTCGCCCCCGGAAGATGCCTCCTCCTCAGAAGAGGGACTGGCGCGGCTCACGCAGGGCGGGGTCGGGGTCAAACTGATACGGTCCCCCTATATCCACGCCAAGCTCGTCCTGGTGGATGGCGTACGGGGCTGGATTGGCTCGGAGAACTTCTCTGACAATTCGCTGGATAACAATCGCGAGTTGGGTATTCTACTACGCAACCCGGATATCTTAAAGACGCTCGCCGCCACGTTCGAGAAGGACTGGGCCAAGTGAGGACAAAACCCCCCGCTTCCCAGAGAAGCGGGGGGTAGCAACGCGCTTAGCGCCGTTTGCCGCCTAGCAGCGAGCCGAGCAGGCCGCGCGCCAGTTCGCGCCCGACGGTATTGCCGAACTGTTTCATGGTCGTCTGCGCCAGGGTGTTCATCGGGCTGGCGGGGGCGCGGCGTGACCGGGATGACCCATAGGTAGCCCGTTCGGCCTCGCGCTGCGCCTTCTCGAATTCCTTTTGCCGCTTGGCCGCTTCTTTCTCCTGCTGCTCCTGGCGGTCCGCTTCTTCCTTCTGCCGCGCCGCTGCCTCCGCCGCCTGGGCGGCGGCCTCATACTTGGCCTGGAGCATTTCATAGGCCGACTCGCGATCCACCGCCTTCTCATAGCGGCCGCGGACAGGCGAGCGCTTTATGATCTCCGCCCGCTGCTCCGGGGTAATCGGACCGATCTGACCGCGCGGCGGCAGCACAAAGGCGCGCTCGACGACACTGGGGCGGCCTTTCTCGTCCAGCAGCGAGATGAGAACCTCGCCCACGGCCAAATCGGTGATGGCCGTCTCGACATCCAGCTTTGGGTTAATGCGGAAAGTTTCGGCGGCGGCGCGGACGGCCTTCTGGTCGCGGGCCGTGAATGCGCGAAGAGCGTGCTGAACCCGGTTGCCGAGTTGCGCGGCGACCATATCGGGAATGTCGAGGGGGTTCTGGCTGATGAAGAAGACCCCGACACCCTTGGAGCGGATCAGGCGCACGACCTGCTCGATCTTCTCCAACAGCGCCTTGGGCGCATCATTGAACAGCAGGTGGGCCTCGTCGAAGAAAAAGACGAGCTTGGGTTTGTCCGGGTCGCCCACTTCGGGGAGTTGCTCAAAGAGTTCAGCCAGCAGCCAAAGCAGGAACGTGGCATAGACCTTGGGGGACTGGAACAGCTTGTCGGCGGCCAGGACATTGATGACCCCGCGCCCGTCACGGTCCGTCTGGAGCAGGTCGTCCAGGTCCAGGGCTGGCTCCCCAAAGAACTCCGCCCCGCCCTGGCTCTCCAGGGTAAGTAGCCCGCGTTGAATTGTGCCCACACTGGCCGCCGAGATAGTGCCGTAGCTGGTCGTAAACTGCTTGGCGTTCTCCCCGACAAATTGAAGCATCGAGCGCAGGTCTTTGAGGTCAAGCAGCAATAGCCCGTTGTCGTCGGCAATCTTAAAGACCAAGTGGAGCACGCCGGTCTGCGTGTCGTTGAGGTCAAGCAGCCGGCTCAACAGCAGCGGCCCCATGTCAGAGACGGTGGCGCGCAGCTGATGGCCCTGGTCGCCAAAGACATCCCAGAAGGTGACAGGGTAGCCGGTGTGGGTGTAGTCCGTCAGGCCGAGCATCTGGACGCGCTCCGCGATTTTGGGGTTATCTTTGCCCGGCTGGCTCACGCCCGAAAAGTCGCCCTTGACGTCGGAGACGAAGACGGGGACGCCAATTTCACTTAACTTCTCGGCCAACACCTGAATGGTGACGGTCTTGCCCGTCCCGGTCGCGCCAGCGACGATGCCGTGGCGGTTAGCCATCTTAGGCAAGAGTTGAAATTCGTGGTCTGACTTCGCAATCACGACGGGCGTAACCATAAGCAAATGCTCCTGAATCGGTGGGTAGCTAATTATAGGAAATGCCGAAGGTGCGGTCAAGACTTGGGCCCAGGCCGGGAGTGTGGTAAACTAACAGACTTACGACCCCAAGATGGAGTGGCTACGGATGAAATGGATGACCCCAAGTCTGGTGATGTTGCTGATAGGGCTGGCGCTGGCCGCCTGTGCGAACCGCGCTCCCAGCCAGCCCGCCGCTGTACCAACAACCCTGCCCGCGCCGACGGCGGCCGCCAAAGCCCCCGTGCGGGCGGAGGCCCCCAACGCCGCGCCGACGCCGGCTCCTACACCCGTCGCGAAGACCGGGGCGACAGCTGCCCCCAAGGCGGCCGCCCAACCCAGCCCGACGCCGCTGCCGCCCGCCTTGCGGCCCAGCGCGGAGGGGACAGTCGCCCTGTTCGTCCTGCCCGACGACGGCTACGCGCCGGTGGTGAATGCCATCAAGGCCGCGCAGAAGTCTATCCGCTTGGTCATCTACCTGCTGCTCGACGACGACGTGGTGGACGCGCTCATCGCCGCCAAACGGCGTGGGGTGGAGGTGCGGGTGATGGTCGAGCCGGACCCGGCGGGCGGTGGCGGCAGCCAGGACGATGTGGCTAAGCTCAAGGCCGCAGGCGTCCAGACGCGGGACAGCGACCCGACCTTCCGCTATACCCACCAGAAGACCTTGATCATTGACGAGCGCACCGCCCTGATTATGACCCTCAACCTGACGCGCTCATCGTTCACCCGCAACCGCGAGTACGGCATCATTGACACGGACCCGGCGCACGTGTCCGAGATTGTGCGTGTCTTCGACGCCGACTGGCAGCGCGAGAAGCCCCGCGTCAGCCAGCCCGACCTGGTGTGGAGTCCGGACAATGCGCGGGAACGGCTGCTCCAGTTCCTGCGTTCCGCGCAGGCGGCCGTGGACATCCAGATTGAGGGGTTCTCGGACAATGAGTTTGAGGATACCCTGGCCGCCCTCGCGCGGCGCGGGGTGCGGGTGCGCCTGCTGCTACCGACGCTGGACGACGGCGACTCGCGGCTGCATGAGCTGGACTGGATTGTGGGCCGGGGCGTCAAGCTGCGCCGCCTGGACCAGCCCTTCCAGCATACCAAGATGGTCCTGGTGGACGGCAAGCGGGCCTGGGTCGGCTCGCAAAACTTCTCGTCCAATGCCCTGGAGAATAACCGCGAGTTGGGTATCTTCCTGACCGACACGGGCATCCTGCGCCGGCTGAGCGAGACGTTTGAGCGCGACTGGAACAGGGGGGACTGATGGCCTTTACGTTTGACGCGGAGCGGCTCAAGACGGCCCTCGGTGAGCGCGGATTCGATGCCTCGACCGAGGATGGCGTGGTCAGCGGCCGCCTCGATGAGGGCGCGGTGCGCCAGGTGTGGATTGACGCCGGCGGCACGCTCCGCCTCCAACTCACGCGGATGCTGGACGAAGGCGAGACCGAACGGTTGACGGTGGGCGACCAGGCGTACAAGCTCAGCCGCGAGCGCCAGGAAATCGTCAATGTCTGGACCGACTTAGCCTCCGTGGACGGCCTGGGCGATATCCTGGACCAGGCCGAAGATCTGGCGCGGCATCCGGCGAAGCCGGCCGAGGCGAGCCTGCGGCCGGCGTCTGCCCCGGTTCCGCTTCCGGCCTCCGCCCCGCTACCTGGCGAGCCAGGGTCAGCCATGGCCCCGGCCGAGAGTGGGAGCCTCCCCAGCCAGACGACGACAGCCACCACCGCCGCGAGCCAGCCCCCATCGGGGGTGGATGCCCACCCCGAAGCCTCGACCGACGCTGCCCCGTCTACGGCTGATGAGACGCGCCTCGATGATACTCCGACCGAGACGCCGACTTCCCTCGCGGAGGTCGTTGCGAACCGAGTGAATCAGTTAGTCACACGCCGAACGAAACGACGTAAGCCCCGTTGAGCCGTGTTGAGGAGTAGAAAGGACCGAGTCATGCCCCGTTGGTTGCGGTGGACCTGCCTGACCCTCGTGGCGGGCGGCCTGGCCCTGGTGTTATTTGGCGCGGGTTATGTGGCCGGGTCCATTGCCCCCTTGCCCTGGCTGGGGCCAGGGTCCGCGCTGGCCCAGACGCTGCGCGGCACGGCGACCGCGACCGCGACCCCGCCGTTGCCCACCCTAACACCGACTTTCACCCCAGAGCCGACACGAACAGCCACCGCAACGTCCCAACCAACCATCACCCCCTTCCCGACGCCCACCGAGCGCCCCACCGTTGCCCGCGCCCCAACCCGTACCCCTAACCTGCCCCCGTCGTCGGACGCGGAGACGCAGGCGGCCTTTGGCGCGTTCCGCGAGGTGTGGGACCTGATCCACGAGGAGTATCTCAACCGCCCGATCAACGATGTGAGCCTGGTGCGTGGCGCCCTAGACGGCATGGTCAAGACACTGGGCGACCCCTACAGCGGCTACAACGACCCAGAGTCATTTCGCCAACTGTCGGAAGACCTGGAGGGCCAGTTCGAGGGCATTGGGGTGGAGGTGGCGGAGAAGGACAACCGTATTGTCATCGTCGCCCCCATCGCTGGCTCGCCCGCTGAGCAGGCCGGCTTGCGGCCCGGCGACATCATCGCCCAGGTGGACGGCAAGAGCGTCGCTGGCCTGACCATGAACGAGTTGAGCAAGCTGGTGCGGGGCGCGGCGGGCACAACGGTCAGGCTGACCATCGAGCGGGCCGGCGAGGCCAGGCCCCTTGAGTTCACTATCACCCGCGCGCGCATTGTCACCAAGAACGTCGAGGCGCGTGACCTACCCGCCTTCGCCCGCGACGCGGGCCTGGTCTACGTGCGGCTGGCGAGCTTCGGCCAGCGCTCGGCGGCTGACATGCGCGAGGCGTTGACGCTGATGATGTCGGCCTCGCCCAAGGGTCTGATTCTCGACCTGCGTGGCAACCCTGGCGGCAGCCTGTTCGCCGCCATTGACATCGCCAGCCAGTTCATTGGCGATGGGGTGGTGATGTACGAAGAGGGCGCGGACGGCGTCCGCCAGACGTACACGGCGCGGCCCGGCGGGCTGGCGACGAAGACTCCGCTGGTCGTGCTGACCGACCAGGGCAGCGCGAGCGCGTCGGAGATTGTGGCCGGGGCCCTCAAGGACCGAGGGCGGGGGACGCTCATCGGCGAGACGACGTTCGGCAAGGGCACCGTCCAGGATTGGCGCACACTCCAGAAGGGGCAGGGCGGGGTCCGCCTGACCATTGCCCGCTGGCTGACGCCGAGCGGAACCTGGGTCCACGGCCAGGGCATCGCGCCGGATATCTACGTGCCGCGCACGCCGGAGGATCGGACGGCCGGCCGCGACCCGCAACTCGACCGCGCGATCCAGTATCTGCTGGGGACGGTCCGATGATCCTGGCAAACTCTCACTCACTTCTAACCTAACTCTCAGCCAGGTTTTAGTCGTTCTGGCTACAATAAGGGTAGCAGAGATGGCCCACGTGCCATCTCTAATCGTGTCCGCCGCACTGTTGAGAGAAGACTATGTTTGGAGAACAGCCCGTAGACGTGTTTGAGACCCACTCGCCGGCCGCCCACTTGCCTCCGCCCCGCCGGTGGTCGCGCCTGTGGACCTGCCTCGCCCTGGTCGGCTTTGTGTTGCTGGTGGCAGTGAGCGCGGGCCTGGGCGCTGGAGGCGGCTACCTCCTGGCGCGGCGGGAGTTTGCCGCGCAGGTTCAGACGGCCCCTGCCCCTCTGTCGCAAACCATGAGTGTCAAGCAGGATTCCGCTGTGGTGGACGCCGTGCGCAAGGTCAAGCCGGCCGTCGTGACGGTGGTCAATACGCTCCAGCCGCAGGCCGTCGTCCCCCAGGGCTTCCTGCCGTTTGGTTTCGGCCCGATGATGCGCCAGCAGGACGCGAAGGCCTCTGGCTCAGGGGTGATTATTGACGCCGACGGCCACATCGTGACGAACTTCCACGTGGTGGACAAGGCGGCGCGGCTCGAGATCGTCTTCGCCGACGGCACGAAGGCGTCTACGCCAGCCATCCTCGTTGGATCCGATCCCTACAACGACCTCGCCGTGCTGAAGATTGGCTTGCCTGTGCCGGCCTATGCCGAGTTGGGTGACTCGACCATCCTGCAAGAGGGCGAGACGGTGGTCGCCATTGGTAGCCCGTTGGGCGAGTTTCGTGGCAGCGTGACCGTCGGTGTCGTCAGCGCGGTCAACCGCACCCTCGACGTGAACCAGAACTACTCGCTGGAGGGACTGATTCAGACCGACGCCGCCATCAACCACGGCAATTCGGGCGGTCCTCTGGTCAACCTGGCCGGCCAGATCGTCGGCATCAACACGGCCATTGTTCGCGCCGATCCGACCAACAATCGGCTGAGTGTCAACACAGGTGAGGTGGCCGAAGGCTTAGGGTTCTCCATCCCCAGCGCCACCGTGCGCGACGTGGCCTCGCAGCTGATCGCCAGTGGCAAGGTCGAACACCCGTACCTGGGCGTGCGCTACCAGGAGATCACCCCCGCCCTGGCCGCCACCTATGCGTTGCCTGTTCCCTACGGCCTGTTTGTGCAAGATGTGGAACGCGGCAGCCCGGCGGCTCAGGCGGGTATCCAGCGCGGCGATATTGTGTCTGACATTGACAGCACGCCGTTGAATGAAGACCATCCCCTGGTCAACGTCCTGATGCGGCGCAAAGTGGGGGATCAGGTGGCGGTCACGATTTATCGCAACGGCCAGAAGCAGACGCTGACGATCAAGCTAGCCGGGCGCTAATCGGTTTAAGAGCCTATCGGCGCAACCTCCCGAAGGGTTGGAACCCTTCGGGAGGTTGTTTATTGGCGTGGATAAGAAATCTCTCATTTAGGCCGTTCGTCCTGGTTTGGGAAATACAGCCAGCGCCAACGTGCGTACAGTTGGATAGAGTAGTTAAATGTTCCGCTGAAGGAGTAGTAGGTGTACTGTTTGGAAGGAGACAATCGTGTTAGTGTTAAGCCGACGAGGTATGCAGCACGATGTTCACAAGGGCCAGGACCTGCTCCGGCAGGCGCAGCAGGCCCTTGATCTGGGAGACCTGGATAAGGCGCTCTCCCTGGCCTACGCCGCCGAGGCGGCCTATGAGCAGGCGAAGTGCGGCGACGGCGAAGGCTACGCTCACCATCTGGCAGGGCGGGTCCTGACGGCGATGGGAGAGCCTGACCTGGCCGTGAACCACTTCAAGGCGGCCGTGGACAAGCTGGCGGATGCGCATGACCAGATCGAGGCGCTGCTCGGCTTAGCCGAGGCGCAGCAGGCGCAGCACGACGCCGCGACGTTGACCACGCTGGCCCACGCCAGGCAGCACATTAAGAAGCTCAAGGGGACGCCGGACCGCGCCCGACTGCTTCACCGCGTCGGCTACGGCTTCTATGAGGCCGAGGCGTGGGCCGAGGCCGAAGCCGCCTACCGCGAGGCGCTGGACCTGACGGATGAGGCGCGGGACCCAGACTGGCGAGCGACGCTCCTCCTGGAGTTGGGTAACACGGTGGCGCAGTTGGAGCGGATGGACGAGGCCCGCCTCTTGTTCAGGCAAAGCGCGGCTCTGGCGCGCGAGTCGGGCGACCTGAAGGCCCTGTCAGTCGCTCTCCACGGTCAGGCAGTCACCTATATGGCGGTGGGGCAGGCTGAGACGGCGCTCCAGCTCTTTGATGAGAGCCTGCGCTTGAAGCGGCAGATGGGCGACGAGGTGGGCGCGGCCTATACGCTCTACGAGATGGGCGTCATGCATGTCTATCTCGGTCAGTGTGACCAGGCCATGCCGCTATTAGAAGACTCGGTCGCCCTGTACGAGGCTGTCGCCGCCCCGGAACTGGAAGTCGCCCGTGCGGGTCTGCACTCCTACGCCCTGGCCTGCTAGACCCACCACCCCTATCTGAATAACCTCCCGAAGGTTCCGAACCTTCGGGAGGTTGAGCTTTGTATCCAGGCAAGACTGGTGCAAAGTTGCCCATGACAGAGCACGGAGGAGCAAGATGGGCGGATGAGGAGGCTGACGGTGACACAGCCTTGATATTCAGGGGGGGGCGTTTGGTGTCCGCGCCAAAATAGGGTATGATAACGGATACGGCGTCGTGACAGGCAGGGCGCGGCCTGGAAGCCTGGCGACAAGGCCAGTCAGGCGCGCTCAGGCTGGACCACCTGTTGGCCTCACGACAAGGAGGGTGCTGTGTCAAATAGCTTCGTCAAGTATCATGGGCTAGGCAACGACTTTATCCTGGTAGACGCGCGTCACCGACCTGAACTAGCGCATATGGATGAACTCGCGGTGGCCGTGTGTGACCGCCACCTGGGTATCGGCGCCGACGGCCTCGTGTTGGTGCTGCCCGCCCAGGATGCCCACTTTACCATGCACATCTTCAACAGCGACGGCAGCATCGCCCGCATGTGCGGCAACGGCATCCGCTGCTTTACCCGCTTTGTGTATGACGAGAACCTGTGGGACGGTCAGGGGGAACTGGTGGTGCGGACGGCCAGCGGCCTGCGCACTACCCACATTGTCCAGGCCGAGCCGGGCCAATTCCTCGTTCGCGTCAACATGCAGCCGCCCCGCCTCGACCCGGCCGACATTCCCACCACCCTCCGCCCCCTGTCAGGCAGCGGTCCGGTGGTGGAGGCCCCGCTAGAGGTCAACGGCCAGACGCTCGCAGTCACGTGTGTGAGTACCGGCAACTCGCATGCCGTCGTCTTCGTGCCGGACCTGGACCAGGTGGACCTGCTCACCCTCGGCCCGGCCATCGAACGACACCCCGCCTTCCCCCAGCGCACCAACGTCCACTTTGTCCAGGCGCTCGACACCCACACCTTGAGCATGCGCACCTGGGAGCGCGGGGCCGGCCTGACGCTGGCGTGTGGCACGGGCGCCTGCGCGGCGACGGTCGCGGCCGTGTTGACGGGCCGCGCCGGGCGGCGCACGCTCGTCTATGTCCCCGGCGGCCATCTCAACATTGACTGGCGCGAGGACACCGACGATGTGTACATGACGGGGCCAGCGACGCGCGTGTTCGAGGGTGAGGTCTCGCCCGAGTGGATTGGCCTCCTGGCCCAGGAGAACGCATAAGGGTGGCGCAGCATCGCGTTGGGTTGCCCGACGTTGGACTTCACCAGCAGGAGGTAAGGAGAAGGATGTCTAGACGACCAGGCCGAGGGCGTCCAACCGCGTGGCTCATCTCGATCGCCTGGCTGTTAGCTCTTCTCGCCGGCTGCCGCGCTGACATCGGGGCGTCCGCGCCAGTGCCAGCCGCGCCGACGCTCGCCCCGACGGTCGCGCTTCCCCCTCTGCCGCCAGTCACAGCGACCTTCCCGCCTGCTGTAAGCGTTCCAACGGCTTCACCCAACCGCGCCACCGCCACGTCTCCCACCAGCGCCGTTGGCCCGACGACCAGTCCTCCCGCCGCTACGTCTTCGGCGGACCGTCTCACCCTCAGCCCTCGCCCCTCGCCCCCCACGATCAACTCAAGGTCCAGGAATACCCCGTCCCACACGGCTCCCATCCCCATGATGTCGCGCCCGCGCCCGATGGAACGGTATGGTACACCGCCCAGGCGACGGGCGAACTGGGCCGGCTGGACCCGAAAACGGGTCAGACGCGCCCTATCAAACTGGGCGCTGGCTCGGCCCCGCACGGGGTAATTGTTGGCCCCGATGGCGCGCCGTGGATTACCGATGGCGGCCTGAATGCCATCGTGCGAGTGGACCCCCAGACGGAGGCGGTCAAGGTCTATCCTCTGCCATCTGGCTCGGCCAACGCGAACCTGAACACGGCCACCTTCGACAAGCAGGGGGTCCTCTGGTTCACCGGCCAGAGCGGCATATACGGTCGGCTAGACCCGGCTGAGGGTCAGGTCCAGACCTTCCAGGCGCCCAAAGGCCCCGGCCCCTACGGCATCACGACTACCCCCGACGGTCAGGTCTTCTATGCCTCGCTCGCCGGTAGCTACATCGCCCGCCTCGATCCTCGGACGGGCACGGCGACCGTCATCACCCCACTGACGGCGGGCCAGGGGGCGCGGCGTGTCTGGTCTGACTCGCAGGGCAAGGTCTGGGTCAGCGAGTGGAACGCCGGTAAACTGGCGCGCTACGACCCGGCCACCAATAGCTGGCGCGAGTGGAAGCTGCCCGGTAATAACCCTATGACGTATGCCGTCTACGTGGATGCGTTTGACATGGTCTGGGTCAGCGACTTTGGCGCCAACGCCTTATGGCGCTTCGACCCCACGCGGGAAGCCTTCGACCTGTTCCGCCATGAGCAGCCCAACGCCAATGTACGCCAACTGCTGGGGAATGCCCGCGAGGTGTGGGGGGCCATGTCGGGTCAGGATAAGCTGGTGGTGGTACGTTATCCGTGAAACTGCCACACGCGCTTATTCCCCGCGCCTTAAAAGAGGTAGGTAGAGGTTAGGGAACTGGGGCCGGGAGACGGTGACGACGAGGGGCGCGGCCCCCTGCTGCGCCAGGATTGGCCCGTCTAGCGACGTGTCGGCCGGCAAAGCCCACAGCGCCATATCCACCGCCACCTTACCGCCCTGCGGCTCGTCAATCGCGATGCCGTGTTCGCCCCAGGCCATCTTATCGCCTGTATCGGCGCTGAGGGGTGTCGTGCGCTCCTGGTAATAATTATACAGGTCCCCGTAGGGCGTCCGCACCTGATACTGGGTAACCAGCCGCCCCGTGGCGTGATCTATCGCCTGCCAGGGACTCCAGGGCGCCGCGGGCACAGCGTCAGGCTCGCCATCCACCACTACCCCGTCGGGTCGGTTGGCGTCGCGATAGCGGCCGCCCGTCAGAGAAGCCGCCAGGTCCAGACTGAGTTGGACCTGGATCGCCCGCCTTGACGCGATACTCAGGTCTACCTGGGTCGGCAGCCACAACCAGTCGCGGTAGGCCATCCTCCCCTGGTTGTCCAACACGACGCGCACCGGCCCGTCTTTCAGCGGCGTCATGGGTGGCAGCGGCAACTGCTCCTCCGTCATCACACTACACGTATAGCCACAATCATTGAGAATCAGGCGCAGCTTGGACCGATCCATCAGGTTGACGCCTGAACCGTTGAGGGCAAGATAGTCCAGCACGGGCCACTGGGCGTTTAGCCCCACCACATAGCGTGGGGTACTCACGCGTCGCGTCATCGGGTCGTACTGGACATAGCCCACATCGGGCGGCGCCACCGGGACGGTCATGCGGGCGACATACGCCACGCGGCCCCCATCAGTTGGCGCGAGAGGATCCGTAACGGTGACAATGTGGACAATGTCGGCGTCAGGTAGCCGGGTCGGCGCCGGCTGGCCCAGGTCGTCCAACATCATCACCAACTCGTCCGCCCCATTGAACCTGCTGTCCCCGTGAGCTGTGTAGCCAGTGACATCCACCTCGTCCACCTGCCAGGGGATGGTATGCCACCCCTCGTCGCGGTAGACCCACACGGCCAGGTGGTCGATGGGCGCGCCGACCAGGTCCGGGAGTTGGACCTGGTTGAGTATAATCGGCGCCCAGGGGCGCGCGACGGAAGAAAGGCGGGTGGGTGGGGCTAAGTGGGTGGTGGGTAGTGGGTGGCTGGATGTGGATTGGGGGGCTGCAAAGACGGCCATGAGGGTCAGGGCGATGACCGCCACCCTGGTGATGAGACGTATGAACATGCCTCTCCTGAAGTCTAGTGGTTTTAACCCGCTTCGTCTGGCTTGCGGAGCGTCACGGTGAACGCCTGGCCGAGCAGCGCGTAGCGGGCGCCGCCCAGGTGGTGCAGCGGCCGCATCTCCTCGTCTTCTGGTAGGAGCCACGTATCTTGAAAAGCGGCTTCTTCGGCGCGGGCGGCCAGGACTTCCCCGACAAACAGGGTATGGTCGCCTATCTCTACGGTGTCCACGATAGCGCATTCCAGCCAGGCCAGCGCCTCCTGGACCAGTGGGGCTTCGATGAGCTTCGGTTCGGCCCAGGTGAGGCCAGCGGCCTGGAACTTGTCAATCCCCGACGCGCCGGAGAGCTGGCCGACGCGGGCGACGGCTTCGGCTAGGGCGCGGCCAGGGATGCTGAGGCCAAACTGCCCGCTGCGGCGGAGCAGGTCGTGACTGGCGCGGCTGGGGTGGATGGCGATGCCCAGGCGGGGTGGGGTCTGGCTGAGGACGCTGACCCAGCCGACGGCCAGCAAGTTGACCTTGTCGCGGTACTTGAGGCTGACCAGGGCGACGGGGCCGGGCGCGACCAGGCGTGTCATTTGCCAGAGGGGAATGTCTTGTTTAGCCATAGGTCATTCGAAGGTCTGCACGTG
>JAHCIP010000319.1 GCA_026129165.1 Anaerolineae bacterium | reverse complement strand
GCGAACACCCCGGTTCACCCCTACTCCTCTGAACTGGCCCGACGCACAAACCCCCGGCTTGTGTGAGCCGGGGGTTTGTGCGTCGGGGGCAAGCTCGGTCTACGGTCTGACCGGCCGCCAGGTCGCGCCGGTCTCGATATGCGGCAGATAATACTCCGCACCCCGGCACTCCAGCGGCGCGTCTACCCGGACGGCCTGCCCCCCCACGACGGTAGCCGATATGAGACGACTGGCGCAGCGGAGGACGCCAGGGCAATCGGGGACGCGGGCCAGGACCGAGACCGGGCCAGGCGGCAAGTTCGGGATGCAGACACGGCCATCCTCACCGGTCACGCCCGTCCCGATGACACGCCCGGTCGCGTCGAAGACCTCGACCACCGCGCCGACGATCAAGTTACCTGTGTTCTGGTCGGTGACGTAGACGCACAGCGTTCCCGTGTTCGGGCCGCTCGCGCCAGGCGTGGCTGTGACGGTGCGCGTCGGCGCGGGCGTCGCTGTGGTATTGGGGCGCGGCTGGAGGAACAGGTTGACCGTCACTTCGGTGTTCGGCGGCGCGTTGACGGTGCGGCTATCCGGGTTGTAGTTGGGATGGGTGCCGACCACGGTGTAGTCGCCGGGTGGGACGTTGTAGAAGCAGTAGTAGCCGTCCGGCCCTGCCGTCATCGAGAAGTTCGAACCGCCCTGGACGCTGAAGGCCTCAACCCGCGCGCCGGGGATCGGCTGCCGTGTGACGGCATCATAGACCGTGCCGCATATATTGGTCGTCCCTGGCTGGCGGGTCGGCGTGGGGCCAGGCGTCCCACTCGTGCGCGGCGAGCAGGTTGCGGTAGCCGTCGCGCTGGCTGCGGCCCCCGGTGTCCCAGTACCGCCGGGCGTCCCGGTCACGCAGACCGCCTGCCCCGCGCCATTGAGGGAAATAGTCACCTGACTGCCCACACCAATATTGCCGTCCACGCGGGCGTTGGGCGCCAGCGGGATGGTCTGGCCGTTGACGGTAATGGACTGCCCAGGGGAGTACGCGCTGACCGTCCCCCGCACCGTCGCCTCGACGTTGGCCGAGACGCGCACGGCGCGGCCCAGCGTGTCGAGTTCGACACACACCGAGGCGCATACACCCGCGCTCGGTCCGATGTCCACATTCGGCGCGAAGGTAATGACGCGGCCATCAATGGTGATAGTCGAGCCGGTGATGGAGTCCACCACGCCGCACAGCCGCCCTGTGACATTGAGCGTGATTTCGCCGTTGGTGATGCGCCCGCTGGCATCCACCCCGCCCTGGAGGCAGTAGTTATCGCCCGTATTCACGACATCCTGTCCCGTCAGGACTGTGCCGGGAGCGATGACAATGGTCTGGCCGCCAATGGTTATGGAACCGGCCGCGTTGGCGGTGGCGGCCTGGAACGCCGTCACAACGCCGCAGATGTTCACGCTGCTGCCGCCGCCGACCTGCGCCGTGATCGTCCCGTCACGTATCTGGCCCTGAGCGTTCAAGTCAGCCGACACGCAGTACGTATTGTCGACGCGCACCTGGTCCTGGCCGGCCAGGGTGACGCCGGTGGCGATGGGGATGGTCTGGCCGCCAATGGTAATCGAGCCGGGGGTATTGGCGCTGGCCGGCGTGAAGGCCGTCACCGTACCGCACATGCTGATACTGCCGACCGCATTGGCCGTCACCGTGCCATTGTTGATCTGCCCGTTGGCGTTCAATGCCCCGGACAGACAGACGTCGCTCCCCAGCCGCAGCAGATCCTGCCCCGTGAGGCTCGTACCAGCGGCGATGGGGAAGGTCTGGCCGCCCACAGTAATCGAACCGGGCGCGTTGGCCGTCGCCGCCTGGAAGGCGGTCAGCACGCCGCATATCTGCACCGACCCACCGCCGCTCGCATTGGCCGTCACTGTACCATTACTCAATTGGCCGTTGGCATTGAGTTGGCCGTCGAGACAGACATTGTTACCCGTCGTCAGCAGGCTATTGCCGACCAGCGTCGTGCCCACCGCAATGGGGATGGTCTGGCCGCCAATGGTCACGGAGCCAGCCTGGTTGGCCGAGGCCGGGCTGTAGGCGGTCACCACCCCACACAGGCTGACGTTCCCACCCGCGCTGGCCGAGATCGTCCCATTTTGGAGTTGGCCCTGCGCGTTGAGACCACCACTGAGGCAGTAGTTCTGGCCGAGGGTAATGCCCTCCTGCCCTGTCAGCGTCGTGCCAGCGGCAATGGGGAAGGTCTGGCCGCCAATGGTGATGGAGCCGGGGGTGTTGACCGTCGCGGCCTGGAAAGCCGCGACGACGCCACAGACGCTGACAGTGGCGCCGCCCGTCACGTTGGCGCTGACGGTTCCACCGCTGACCTGTCCAGCGGCGTTGAGGTTGCCGTCAAGACAGTAGGAATTACCCGTGCGGATATTGTCCTGGCCCGCCAGGACCGCGCCAGCGGCGATGGGGAGGGTCTGGCCGCCGATGGTAATCGAGCCAGGGGCATTGGCCGTCGCGGCCTGGAAAGCGGTGACAGTCCCGCACAGGTTGACGCTCCCGCCTGCGTTGAGCGTCACGCCGCCCGTGCTGATCTGCCCCGCCGCGTTAAGCTGGGCGTTCAGGCACAGGTCGCTCCCGACGTGGATCAGGTTCTGGTTGTCAAGGGACGCGCCCGCCGCGATGGGGAAGGTCTGCCCCCCGATAGTAATCGAACCGGGCGTGGTCGAGGTGGCGGCCTGGAAATCGGTGACCAAGCCGCAGACCCCAACCGTCGCGCCGACGTTCGGCGTGACACGGCCGGACAGAACCTGGCCATTGAGGCCGACCGTCAATTCGACGCAGACATCAGTCCCCTGCCGCAGTAACGCCGCGCCGTCGAGCACTGTACCGGGCGCCAGCACGAGCGTCTGCCCACCAATGCTGAGCGACCCGCTGGCGATCGCCGACGCGGGCACATAGACATTGACTATGCCGCAGACATTGATTGTTGTACCGACACCCGGACCAGGGGTGGACGTCGGTCCAGGCGTAGGCGTATCCAAGATGGGCGGCAGGGTCAGGGTAGGGAGGGGCAGAGTCAGGGTGGGGAGTGGCAACTCCACGGTGGGGAGGACTGAGGTGGGTGACGGCGTATCGGCTGGCGCCAGTGTCACCGTGAGACTGACGATACGCCCATTGGCGTTCGTCGTGCCGTTGATACAGACGCTATTACCAGGGGTGAGAAGAGCCTCACCGGTGATAGACGCGCCGGGATTGACGAGAAACGTTTCGAGGCCGACGGTGAGACTACCGGCTACAATCCCAATGGGCGGGCTGTAGGCGATAACACGGCCACACACACTGACCGAACCCTGCGCGGGTGACTGGGGGCGCAGGCTATTCGGCGCCTCAGAGGCAGCGCGGAGGCTAGCGACGGCTCCCCCCTGGAGAAGCAGCAGGAGTACTCCCAGACCGAGAGCCAAAACCAACACAGGACGGCGTCGTTGAGACATAGATACCCCCTTTTTCGATGCGGATGGTCGGATGGAACCAGGCAGAACTGCCTGATTCTCTCTTGATAAGCCACGAGACGCAGTTCAACCGAGCCAATCACCAATTCCGTATCTACATATCAACCTGTAGCCAATAGATACCCTCCTATCGTTATAGATTAGCGACTCATCCTAGCAAGACCCATGCCCAATAGGGTCATCTGACAATTAATATCAAGCCTGATACAAAGATTTAATGTCTTACTCTGGTACTGCCTATCCCCCAAATGACGTAGCGCCATCCGCCATTTCCCCGTTGCCACTCCGGGGCCAGTGGTGTATCATACCTCGTGGACTCGATTGAGGAGAGGTGGGCGTGTGAGCGAGGACTCGAAACCCGTCTTTGTCTATGGCACCTTACGGCCCGGCGCGTCGGCCTTCGGCCAGGTCGCGTCCTTCGTGCGCGCCGTCAGACCCGCCACCCTGCCCCAGGCCGCGCTCTACGACCTGGGGCCGTTCCCCATGCTTGCGCCGGGTGAGGGCAAGGTGGTGGGCGAAATCCTGGACCTGGAACCGGCGGTGTATCGCTTTGCCCTCCAGACGCTGGACCGTTACGAGGGCTATAACGCCCGCCTCGACCGAGGCTTGTACGTGCGGCGCGAGTGGGAAGCCGTCCTGGACAGCGGCGAGCGTGTCTCAGTCTGGGTCTATGTTGGCGCGCCCCACCAGGTCTTGACGGCCCGCCTGATCCCCCACGGCGACTGGCTGCGCTGGCAGGAGAGAGGGGCATGATTGAGGTCGCCAACCTGGTCAAGGAGTTCCGCGTCTACAGGCACCATCGTGGCGGGCTGGGCGCGCTGCGCAATCTAGTCAGCCGCGAGTACCGCGTGGTGCGGGCCGTCAGCGACGTCTCGTTTGGGATTGGGCGCGGGGAATTGGTGGGCTACCTCGGCCCTAACGGCGCCGGCAAATCCACCACTATCAAAATCCTGACCGGCATCCTTGTGCCGTCCAGCGGGCGCGTCGTGGTGGATGGCCGCGTACCGTGGGTCAGCCGCGCCGAACACGCCCGTCACATTGGCGTCGTCTTCGGCCAGCGCACCAACCTGTGGTGGGACCTGCCCGTCATCGAGACGTTCGACCTGCTCCACCACATCTACCGCATCCCGGCCGACCGCTTCGAGGCCAACCTGCGCCAGTTCACCGACCTGCTCGACCTGGAGCCGTTCCTGCTGACACCTGTGCGCAGCCTGAGCCTGGGCCAACGGATGCGCGCTGAAATCGCGGCGGCGCTACTCCACGATCCCGACCTCGTCTTCCTGGACGAGCCGACCATCGGGCTCGACGTGGTCGCTAAGGAACGCCTGCGCCAGTTCATCCGCCAGATCAACCACGAGCGCGGCACGACCATCATCCTGACGACACACGACCTGGGCGATGTCGAGAAGCTGTGCGAGCGGGTGATCATGATTGACCAGGGCCGCAAGCTCTACGACGGCCCGCTGGCCGCTCTGCGCGACCGCTTCGGCCGCGACCGACTCCTCGTAGTGGATTTCGCCGAGGACTACCCCGATGTAACGGTCAATGGCCTGCCCGCCATTCGCCGCGAAGGGGCGCGAGCCTGGTATCGCTACGACCGCGCGGCCATCTCGACCGCTGACCTGGTAGCCCAGGTGTTGGCCCGCTACCGCATCCAAGACCTGTCAGTCCAGGAGCCTGAAATCGAGGAGATCATTCGTCAGATTTACGAGGGCCGTTTGCTTCAAGAGGACAGTCCGACAGAAACGTAGTGGTATACAATCTGCTTTTAGAGAAGCTAACATAGGTGGAGGAGAGGTGTTAGCATGGACTCTGTGAAGCAGAGGGCGGACGGGCTACCCCCGCGCCGCCCCGACGAGTTGCGCGTGCTTGTCCATGTGGACGGCAGCGACGTTGCGTTTGACCTGGCCCACGCCCGCCAGGCGTTCGGCCTGGCCCGCGAGTTAGGGGCGAATGCCATTCGTACCGACCTGCCCTGGCATCGCTTAGAAGCGCAGCCGGGTCAGTGGGACACGGCCACGATTCAGTGGTATCGAGAGTTTTTCGCCACGGCCGACGCTTTTGGCCTCGCGCCCATGCCCTCTCTCGTGCGGCCGCCACGCTGGGCGCGGCGCCTGTACCGTGAGGACCCCACGGCCTTCCTGGCCTGCTGGCGGCGCTACTGCGAGACGGTCGCCCGCATCACCGCTGGGCACGTCCACCTGGTGCAGGTTTGGAACGAGCCAGCCAACCCTTTCCTGCGCCTCTTTGACCGCCGCTACCCGACCTTGACCCTCTTTAATTGGTCACACATGGCCGACATCTTCCACGTGGCCTCCGACGTGCTGCGCGGGGCCCTTGGCCCGCTGGACATCGCCGTCAACCTGGCAGCCGACTCGGCTGGCTGGGAGCAGTTTGTCTCCGACTTGCTCGACCAGTCGCCTCACGCCTGCGACATCATCGGCATTGACCACTATCCCGGCACCTGGGCGCTCCAACCCGCCGACGACTGGGGGGTCCTAGAGCGGCTGATGACCCGCGTCAACGACCCCAACGACACCTGGTACGGCAAAAAGCCCGCCATCATCGAGACCGGCTACTCAACTTACCTGCCGTGGTGGAGCACCGAGCGGCGGCAGGCACAGTGGATTGAACAGGCCTTGCCCCGCATCTACGCGATCAACGCAAGCTGGCGCGAGCGCGGCGGGCAGACGCTGTCTATTCTTGGCTGGTACGAGTTGTACGACGAGCCGGGCGGCCGCCTGATACCACCCCTCTCCCGCTTCGGCATTCTCCACGCCCCCGCCAAAAAAGGCTATACCAGCCGCAAGCAGTCCTTTGATACCCTGTGCCGTTACCTGCGCCCCTTCCGCGACCTGGACCACACCCTCACGGTTGACACTCAGCCGACCGCCACGCCATTCCAGTCCATCATCACACCCAGTGGAGCGAGTAAGGCATGAGCTACCCCGACACTAAACTAACTAGTCTTTGGCTCACGGTTAACGGCCTGAGCACCCACGCTCGCGT
>JAHCIP010000318.1 GCA_026129165.1 Anaerolineae bacterium | reverse complement strand
CCTTCAGATAAGCGTCAAAGAACTCCAGAACGGTGGCGTTCATCGTCTCGATGACGTAGTATTTGTCCGCCTCGCGTTCGTGCGTCAGGCCCTTGGGATTACCCATCAGGGGAATCAGGAACGGCGCGTCTAGCGGCACGTCGGTCAGGCTTAGGTGGTTCGTGCCGGCGATGTGGACTTCGTAGGCGTGGGGGGCGGTGGCCGCAATGTGCTCGCGCGGACTGGCGAACCCTTGCGCCACGCTCTGGGCATACACCTGCAGCATGTCGTCCGAGTAGATAGACAGGATGGGAACGGGATAAGGCGCCTGGTTGATGACCGGCTTGCCGTTCACAAAGTCCAGGTACTCCCCCAGGAGTGTGCCATCCAGGTTGGCCACAGCGGTAATATCACGCCGGTCGCGGCCAAGCTGGACCGCCGCCGCGCCGCCCAGCGAGTGACCCATCAGGCCCAGCTTCGCTGTATCCACCAGCCGATAGACCCCCTCTCCCCCGCCTTGCGCCTGCTGGAGGATCGTGTCGAGGACCAGGTTGATGTCGGCTGTGCGCACCTGCATCCATTTCTGGTACAGGCCAATCTGGGTCTTGCCGTCATAGACGTCCTTATTGGAGTTCATGAACTCCTGGAGAAACGCCCGGTCGGCCATGACAGCCTTGCCGTCCGCGCCTCGCGTAAACAGGGAGTGGTAGGGGTGGTCAATCGAGCAGACGACGTAGCCGTGGCTCGCCAGCTCGATGAAGGTCGAGGTGTTGCTCCCCTTCATACCAAACGCGCCGTGGGAGAAGACGACCAGCGGGTAGGGGCCGCCGCCAGACTGGGGATACCAGAACTCGACGTTGACCTGGCGGTTCTCGCCCGTGGTGGTGAACGTCTCGACGCGGTTCGGGTCAGTGTAGGTATAGGTGGCTGTGGCGACGGGCAACTGCCCCGTCACCTTGGGCGGCCGGTGCGGCGGGAAGAGGAGGGCGGGGATGACGGCGACCGCGACCAAGGCCAGCGCGAGGACGCCTCTGAACACGACTCGCCCAGGCCCATACAGCTTCTCGCCCTTCTGGCGCGCCAGGTTCCACGCGCCGAGGCCGGCCCAGCCGAGCAACAGCGCGGCCAGCAGATACCAGCGGCCGCCCCACTGGACCACGCCGACCAGCGCGGCCAGGATGAACCCGGCCAGACCGCCGACACGGGCCAGGCTCCTGACCTTTTCATGGACTGATTGCGTAACCATGCAGTAGATCGCGAACGCCACCTCAACCACCATTGCGATGATCAGAATCGTCGTTCCCATCATGCGTCTCCAATCTCCACCGTCCTACATCACGGCCTGCGCCGCGCTGGCGCCCAAGCGTCCTATTGCCCCAATCCGAGTATACTGCTATTGTTACCCTCGATGCGTGACGCACCGTTTACCCTCGATAGAGATATAGCTACTTATGTCGTGAGGCACATGCAGCCCATTGAACGAGGTGCGGTCTTCGACGCGACGAGCCAGTACCGCTATCACCTGTGGCGGGCGTGGGATGCGGGGCTGCCGCGTGTCGCCTTCATCCTGCTGAACCCGGCCCTGGCCGATGCGACGGCCGATGACCCAACGCTGCGCCGCTGCCTGGGCTTCGCCCGCGCCTGGGGCTACGGCCGGCTGGACGTGGTCAACCTGTTCGCCTACCGCACCCCGTCGCCGGCCGTGTTGCGCCGCGCCCGGGACCCCGTCGGCCCTGACAACGACGCCACCCTGGTCGAGGTCACGCGGCCGGCGGACCTAGTCGTGGTCGGATGGGGCAACGGGGGGCGGTGGCTGGGACGCGACGTGGCGGTGCGCCGTCTGCTCGCCCGGCTGCCCCTGACCTGCCTGGGCCTCACCAAGCTCGGCCAGCCCCGCCACCCGCTGTACGTGCGTAGTACTTCAATCTTGACAGAATTAACAGAATTTGCAGAATGTACGGAAGATAGATATAAGTAAAGCTCCTATCCGGCCTATTATGTTAATTCTAGCAATTCTGTAAATTCTGTCTAATCATCCTCTGGAGGGAGAGTGGACGCGTTTGAGCGGCCCAAGCGCCTGGCGCCTGGCCCGCCGTGGGCCAAGATACTGCTCTTCCTGGGCGCGGTCTTCCTGATCCTCGGCGCGCCTATGACCCTGATCGCCCTGTACCAACTGGGCCGGGGGGCTGACCGCGCCGCTCTCCTGGTCTTCTTCATCGTCGGCCCCGTCTTCACGGCTGTGGGCAGCGGGCTGGGGTTCTTTGGCCTGCGCGAAGTGATGCGCTGGCGGGACTTGCTGGCGCGGGGCGTGCCTGTCTGGGGTATGGCCGCCAACGTCGGCTATGATTATTCCACGCGCGTCAACGGCCGCCACCCCATTGTTGTCTACTACACCTACGCCGACATGACCGGGCAGGCTCGCCAGGGGTCCATGACGAGCCTGGACGAGGCTCGGCTGCGCGCCCTCAAGCTGGACCGCCTCCAGGTGCTCTACGACCCCGACCACCCGGACCGCTCCCTGCTGCTCGACCTGGTCTAGCTGGAAGCGCCAGCGCCATCCACTTCATAGCACGGATGGAGAGGATGGACGGATGAGAGCATAAATGTGGAGACGCGGTTATCCTCGCCAGACGACGAGCTTGATCCGTTACTCCTGGTAATCCGTGCTATAATTCTCCTGTCAACCCCCGCATTGCTACAGGACAGACTATGGACTGGCTGCTCATCCTCCACACGCGGCTCGCCAACGCCGTCGTGATTTTTATGCTCCTCATGGGCCTCTGGGGCGTCCTGAACTTTATCCGCCGCCTGCCCGTCACCCCCAGCTACTTCGGCGCGTTAGTCATCGGGGAAGGATTGGTCCTGGCCCAGTCCCTCCTGGGTATCTCGCTGTTCGCCTTCGGGCTGCGCGCCGGTGGTCTTATCCACTATCTGTACGGCGTGATGACTATCATCTCGCTGCCGGCCGCCTTCGCCTACCTCCAGGGCGACACATCGCGCAAGGCGACGACCATCTACGCCCTGGTGTGCCTGTTCATCTTCGGCCTGGGGGTGCGCGGCATTCTCACGGCGCGCGGCGGCTAGAAGGCTCCCCCTTCATCCCCCCAAGCGGGGGGACAGATTTGAGTTTGCGCCGCCAGTCAGCGTGTGCTAGAATCACACTGACCGGCGGCTCTGTTTTGTCCACTGCCACCCGTCTGGCCCCATTCACTGACCCCATTAGCCCTGCGAGGCGTTATGTTCCACAAAGTCCTGGTCGCCAACCGTGGTGAAATCGCCGTGCGTATCCTCCGCGCCTGTCATGAGCGCGGGTTAAAAACGGTCGCCGTCTACTCCGACGTGGACCGCACCGCCCTTCACGTCCGCTATGCCGACGAAGCCTACAATATTGGCCCCGCGCCTGCCCGCGACTCCTACCTGCGCATGGACCGCATCCTGGATGTCGCCCGCAAGTCGGGCGCGCAGGCCATCCACCCTGGCTACGGCTTCCTGGCCGAACGCGCCGAATTTTCCCAGGCGTGCCGCGACGCCGGCTTCACGTTCATCGGCCCCACGCCCGAAGCCATCCGTGGCATGGGCGACAAGGTGTTCGCCAAGCGCAGCGTCAAGGCGGCCGGCGTGCCCCTAGTGCCCGGCACCGACACCGAGCAGGAGATGACAGACGAGGAACTATTGGCCGCCGCGTCGGCCATAGGCTACCCACTGCTGGTCAAGGCGGCGGCGGGCGGGGGCGGCAAGGGGATGCGGACGGTGCGCCGTCAGGAAGACTTGCGCGACGCGCTAGGGGCGGCGCGGCGTGAGGCGCAGGGCGCCTTTGGCGACAACCGCGTTTATCTGGAGAAGCTGGTGGAGAACGCCCGCCACATCGAGTTCCAGATTCTGGGCGACCAACACGGCAACATCATTCACCTCGGCGAGCGTGAGTGCTCCATCCAGCGCCGCCACCAGAAGCTCATCGAGGAGTCACCCTCGCCCGTCGTCTACGACCGCCTGCGCGAGCGCATGGGCGCCATGGCCGTCGCCGCGGCTCGCTCCGTCGGCTACACCAATGCCGGAACGGTCGAGTTTCTCCTCGACCAGGAAGGCAACTTCTTCTTCCTGGAGATGAACACCCGCCTCCAGGTCGAGCATCCGGTGACCGAGATGGTCACCGGGGTAGACATCGTCAAGGAGCAATTGCGTATCGCCGCCGGGCGCAAGCTCCGCTACCGCCAGGAGGACATTATCCTCAATGGCTGGGCGCTGGAATGCCGCGTCACTGCTGAAGACCCGTACAACAACTTTTTGCCCTCCACCGGCCGCATCATCGCCGCCACCGAGCCGACCGGGCCAGGCGTGCGCGTCGAAAGCGGCATTTACGAGGGCTTCGAGGTCAGCCTGTACTACGACCCCATGATCGCCAAGCTCATCGCCTGGGGCGAAACCCGCGCCGAGGCCATCCTGCGTATGCGTCGCGCCCTGAACGAGTACCGCATCGTGGGCATCAAGACCTCCATCCCGTTCCACCTGCAATTGATGGACAGCCCCAGCTTCATCGGCGGCCAGTTCGACACACAATTCCTCGAAAAACGGTTCAAGATGGCGGATGTCGAGGAGACGCAGTACCGCGATGTCGCCGCTATCATCGCCACCCTGTTGGCCCACCAGCGGCGGCAGCAGGCCTTGGCGATGATCACCGAGGACCCGGCTCGTTCGTGGAAGATGTATGGCCGCGAGAAGGCGCTGCAGCGCATCTAAAATGCCGAAGGAGGGGAGCGGTGAAATATCTAGCGGATGCCGACGGCAAGGCGTTTGTCATTGATGTGGACCATCCGGGTGAGGTGCTGGTGGACGGCGTGGGCCACCAGGTCAGCCTCGAGTCCGTCAATCGGGGCACCACCTATTCCATCTTGATTGATGGCAAGTCTTACGAAGCGTATGTGGACCGGCGTGATGGCGTCTACTACGTCGAAATCGGCAGCGAGCGCCATGCGGTCACAGTCGAGGATGAACGGCTGGGCCGCCTGAAGCGGCTCGGCGGGGAGGCGCAAGCGCAAAGCGGGGAAGTGGCGTTAAAGGCGCCCATGCCAGGGTTGGTCGTAGCCGTGCGTGTCGAGCCGGGGCAGACCATCGAGCAGGGCCAGGGTCTGGTCATTCTCGAA
This sequence comes from Anaerolineae bacterium, assembly GCA_026129165.1. Taxonomy (GTDB): domain Bacteria; phylum Chloroflexota; class Anaerolineae; order Epilineales; family JAHCIE01; genus JAHCIE01. The sequence continues at coordinate 1,408 of JAHCIP010000318.1, read as the reverse complement.
GCCATGAAGATGGAAAATGAGCTACGCGCCCCGCGCGCCGGCATGGTCAAGAGTATCCGCTGCCGGCCAGGACAGGCGGTCAACATGGGTGAGACATTGGTCAGTATCGAGTAGGAGAGATTATGGCTGCCCTCCCACGAAGCCAGATTACGCCCGAGCGCTATCTCGCAATGGATCGCCAGGCCGCCACCAAGAATGAGTATCTCGATGGCGAAATCGTGGCGATGGCGGGCGCTAGCCTGGTCCACAACCTCATTGTGGCGAATGTCGTAGGCGAGTTACGCCAACAACTCAGAGCACGTCCTTGCCGTGTCTACCCTAGCGATGTGCGAGTGTTGATTCCGACCTCTGGCAACTACGTCTACCCGGATGCCAGCGTTGTCTGCGGCGAGCCGAAAGTGGCTGATGTCCACTTCGACATCCTGCTGAACCCCACGTTAGTCGTGGAAGTCCTGTCAGGAGCCACCGAAGCAGCTGACCGGGGTAAGAAGTTTGAAGGCTACCGCAAGCTCCCATCGCTGCAAGAGTACTTGCTTATCGCCCAGGACACAGCTCGGCTCGAGCGTTACGTGCGCCAGGCATCGGGCGATTGGTTGTTAACCGAGTTCAATCACCTGGATGACATAGTACGGTTGATGTCGGTGGAGTGCGACCTGGCGCTGGCTGAAGTGTATAACAAAGTGGACTTTGTAGAGCAGAATGACGCAAGCTGATTACACCATCATCTTTGACGGCGGGAGCCGGGGCAACCCCGGCCAGGGCTACGGCAGCTACCAGATTACCCGCACCCGCGACGGCAAGAGCCGGCTGCGGCGACTAGAGTATCCAGGGCGGACGACGAACAACGAAGCCGAGTACATGACGCTCATCGAGGCGCTGACCGAACTGACGGCGGGCATCGAGAAAGCCGGCCGCGCCCCGGCCGACTTCAGTGTCGAGGTCAAGGGCGACAGTCAGTTGGTGATTAACCAGGTAGGCGGGCAGTGGAAGGTGAGCCAGGCCCACCTGCAGCCCCTGCGCGACCGCGCCCAGGCCCTCCTCCGCCAGTTTGGTCGCTCCAAGCTGACCTGGCACCGCCGCGCCAAGAGCGTCGAGGTGCTAGGGCATTAAGGAGTACGTCTCATTGGCCCACCCGCCGTTTGCCCCTTCCAAACAAGTGTATTAGAATCTAAACAGGTGGCGGGAAGGGGTGAGGGTCCATGGCGCTATCCACACGGCTAACCGATGAGCAGGTGCGCGCGCTGGTCGAGGGCTACTTCGAGCAGGGCGCGCACCTGAGCGGTTGGACGTTGAAAGCCCGCGAACGGGTAGCGCGGGTACGCGACAGTTTCTTCAACACGGCGTTCCTCGAACAGGCTACCGACGATACGTTGGTAGCAGCCCTGACCGAGTTCTACAAGGACGTCGT
>JAHCIP010000317.1 GCA_026129165.1 Anaerolineae bacterium | reverse complement strand
AATCGAAGGCGGCGAACAAGTGCTATCCAATTTCGCGGAGGCGTTCGGCGGCGGCGTAGAGGGCGGTCAGGCTGACGGGGCTGAGGTTCAGCGGCTCGTCGCCCATCAGCCGGTGCGGCGGGACCAGGGACTGGAGTTCGCGCAGATAGAACGCCTCGATCTCGGCGATGACGTTGAAGTCCACCCCGTGCGTGTCGCCCAGCAGGGCCAGCCGCCAGAACAGCAGCCGCTCGATGGGTGGGTTGGCCGAGCGTTCCCCGATGCCCAGCAGCGTCCCCACGTTGGCGCCCGCCCCGTAGAGCCACGCTGCCACCGAGTTGGCGATGACCAGGCCGCCGTCGTTGTGGTTGTGGACCTCCAGCCCGGCCGCAGGCAGCCCCGCCTCACGGCGCAGCGCGGCAACCATGGCGGGTAGGCCGCGCGGCGCGGCGGCTTCGGGCCAGGGCAGGCCCACGCCCGCCGTATCCACCAGCCGTACCAGGATGGGCCGCCCGGCCTCGTTGGCACGACTCACAAGTTGCTGGACAAAGGGCAGGACGACGCCAGTGAAGTCGGCGCGGGTGATATCCTCCAGGTGGCAGGTTGGCGTCAGCCCCCACTCCAGCGCCTGGTCCACAATCCGCAGGTACTCCTCGACTACCTCGCCGCGTGTCCCGCGCCGCACGTAGCGAAAGTGGCTGTCAGATAGCGGCGTGGCGACGGCGACCTCCTGGATGCCCAGGTCGCGCACCAGGTCCAGGTCGTCCTGACGGGCGCGGATCCAGGCGCACACGCGGGGGAAGGGCAGGCCCAGCTTGAGGCACTGCTCGGCGGCCTGGCGGTCCTTGCGGCTGAACAGCAAGAACTCCGAGCGGCGGATGACCCCCCTCGGCCCGCCCAGGCGGTGCAGCAGGCCGAACAGGGTGACGATCTGGTCCACCGTGTACGGCTCGCGGGACTGCTGGCCGTCGCGGAAGGTGCTGTCGCTAATGGACAGTTGCGCCGCCGGGGCAGGCGCCGGCGGCGTGGGGGTCGTGGGGATGGGAGTGGACGCCGGGGCGGCTGGCGCCCGACGCGGGCGGCGTGAAGGCATGGTGGATCGTTGGAGAGGAAAAGTTTAGACCGGATCTCGCCAGAGGATACCCGTCAGGCAGCCAATGGCGCCAGCCGCCTTGCGCAACTCGTGCACGGGAACCGTCAGGCACTCAATGCCCAGGCGCTCGAAGGCCGTCTGGGTGACCGAATTGCCCGCCGCCATGAGAACCCGACGAGGACCGAGGGTGACAAAGTTGAAAGCGGCCCCGTCCCGCGCCTCGCGCTCGTCCGGCGCGTAGACCACCTGATAGCCGCGCTCGCGCAACGTCTCGACGGCGCGGTGGGCCAAACGCAGCGGCCAGGCGACGGCCAGATCACGGTCCACGATGCGCAGCATGCCCATCAGGTGCATCGTGCCCACTGGCATATCCACCTGGATGACTGAGACGCCCATGTCGCGCAGGACGCCCGTCACCTGAGCCGCGCCCTCGTCGTTGGTGCGCAGCCCGCGCCCCAGGAGGACGGTCTGGGGGTCTAGCCACATAGCATCCGCGCCCTCGAACGTCCCTTGCCCGCCGACCGTGCGGACAATCGGTACGCCCAATTCGGCCAGACGCCGCGCCGCGACCCGCTCCTCGCCGGCGCGCACCTCCGACGCGGGCCGGCCGACGATGGCGCCTTCGGGCGTCATCACGAACAGGTCGGCCATAAACATCTGGTTGGGCCGCGCCTGGGTTTCCTCAGCATAGTACACCGTGACCCCTGCCGCACGGTAGGCATCAGCCATCGCATCGTGTTGCGCCTGCGCCCTCCCGATGTCCAGCGGTTCGAGCATGCTGACCGAGATGGGATCAGCGGATAGAGCGAGTTCATCGCCAGGGCGGTAGAGCAGGACAGCGCGGAGGCGCGACCACTCAGTCGAGATACCGCATGCCGCCCACAGATCGCCTATCTCTTCGCGGGCGCTGCGCCGGCGGGGCCGCCAGCCCTCACCCCCATAGGGGGCTTGCCGGTGGAGATTGGGATGCTCGGCCATCATGTCCTCTATCTGGAAAACGAAAGGGCGATTGGTGATTATACTCAGTTCTCACCAATCGCCTAGTCAGTGGTCAGAGGACCGTCGGGCGCATAGGGGTAGCCCTCCGTGGCTACCCTGTCTTCCGTCCTCCGTCTTACGCCACGCCCTTCAACGTCGCCGCCAGCAGGTCGCGGTTGAGGCGGGCAATCGCGCTCATGTCAATGTGGGCCGGGCACACAGCGGTACATTCGCCGTGGTTGGTGCAGCCGCCGAAGCCTTCCTTGTCCATCTGCGCCACCATATTGGCCGTGCGGGTATAGCGCTCCGGCTGGCCCTGCGGCAGCAGGTTCAGGTGGGCCACCTTGGCCGCCGTGAACAGCATGGCCGAGCCATTGGGACAGGCGGCAACGCACGCCCCGCAACCGATACACACCGCGTAGTTCATCGCCGCATCGGAATCGGGCTTCGGAACCAGGATGCCATTGGCATCGGGCGCGCTGCCCGTCGAGGCGCTGATGTAGCCGCCGGCCACGATAATGCGGTCCAGCGCGGCGCGGTCCACGATCAGGTCCTTGAGGACGGGGAAGGGCCGCGCCCGCCACGGCTCGATGGTAATCGTCTCGCCGTCCTTGAAGTGACGCATGTAGAGCTGGCACGTCGTTGTGCCGTGTCCACCGTGCGGTACGCCGTTGATGACCACGCCGCATGTCCCGCAGATGCCCTCGCGGCAGTCATGGTCGAAGGCAATGGGGTCGCCGCCCTTGCGGATGATGTCCTGGTTGACAATGTCCAGCATCTCCATAAAGGACATTTCGGGGTCCGCCTCGGACGTGGTGTATGTCTCAAAGCGGCCCGCGTCCTGCGCGTTCTTCTGCCGCCAGACTTTTAGGGTGAGGTTCATTGTCTACTCCCAATTGCCGGCCTTACTTGTAACTGCGCACCGCGAGATGCACATACTCGAAGTCCAGATTTTCCTTGTGGAGAACGGGCTTATCCGCACCGTTGTACTCCCACGCCGCGACGTACCTGAAGTTCTCGTCGTCGCGTTTCGCCTCGCCGTCGGGGTACTGGCTCTCCTCGCGGAAGTGGGCGCCGCACGATTCGGTGCGGTGGAGGGCGTCTATAAACATCAGTTCGCCCAGTTCCAGGAAGTCGGCCACGCGGCCCGCCTTCTCCAACTGCTGGTTGAGTTCCGCGCCTTCGCCCGGTACACGGACGTTCTGCCAGAACTCCTCGCGCAGCTTGGGAATACGCGCCAGGCCTGTGCGCAAGTCAGCGTCGTTGCGGCCCATGCCGCAGAACTCCCACATCACCTGGCCCAACTCGCGGTAGATGTCGTCCACCGTCTTCTCGCCCTGGATGGACAGCATCCGCTTGACGCGCACGTTGGTCTCGTTGAGGGCCTCCTTGAAGGCCGGGTCGTCCGTCGTCACGGGCTTGAACTTGGTGGAAGCGATGTAGTCGGGCACCGTCGAGGGCAGGACGAAGTAGCCGTCGGACAGACCCTGCATAAGCGCGCTCGCGCCCAGGCGGTTCGCGCCGTGGTCAGAGAAGTTGGCCTCCCCGCCGACAAACAGGCCGGGAATATTGCTCATCAGGTTGTAGTCCACCCACAGCCCGCCCATGGTGTAGTGGACAGCGGGGAAGATGCGGATGGGCACCTCATAAGGGTTTTCACCCGTAATCTGCTCGTACATCTCCATCAGGTTGCCATAGCGTTCCTCGATGACCTTCTTGCCGAGTCGCTTGATGGAGTCGGCCAGGTCGAGGTACACGCCCAGGCCGCCCGGTCCGACGCCGCGCCCCTCGTCGCACACGCGCTTGGCGGCGCGAGAGGCAATATCGCGCGGCGCGAGGTTGCCGAAGCTGGGGTACATGCGCTCCAGGTAGTAGTCGCGCTCGTCCTCGGGAATCTGGCCCGGCGGCCGATTGTCGCCCACCTTCTTGGGCACCCACACGCGGCCATCGTTGCGCACCGACTCGCTCATGAGCGTCAGCTTCGACTGGTACTCGCCCTTGACCGGGATGCAGGTCGGGTGAATCTGAACAAAGCAGGGGTTGCCGAACAGCGCGCCGCGCTTGTAGGCCCGCCAGATGGCGGTGGCATTGCTGCCACGCGCATAGGTAGACAGGTAGTAGACGTTACCGTAGCCGCCGGTGCAGAGGACCACCGCATCGCCAGCATGCGCCTCGACCGCGCCGGTGACCATATCGCGGGTGATGATCCCCCGCGCCACGCCATCCACCAGCACCACGTCGAGCATCTCGGTGCGAGGGTACATCTTGACCATGCCCCGATCAATCTGGCGGCACAGCCCCTGATAGACGCCCAGCAGGAGTTGCTGACCGGTCTGGCCGCGCGCGTAGAACGTACGGGCCACCTGCGCCCCGCCGAAGGAGCGGGTATCGAGCAAGCCGCCGTACTCACGGGCGAACGGTACGCCGGCCGCCACACACTGGTCAATAATATTGACGCTCACCTCGGCCAGGCGGTAAACGTTGGACTCGCGGGCGCGGAAGTCGCCGCCTTTGACCGTGTCGTAGAACAGGCGATAGATGCTGTCGCCGTCGTTGCGGTAGTTCTTGGCCGCGTTGATACCGCCCTGGGCCGCGATACTGTGGGCGCGGCGCGGGCTATCCTGGTAGCAGAAGCACTTGACATTGTAGCCTTGCTCGCCCAGCGTCGCCGCCGCTGCGCCACCGGCCAGCCCCGAGCCAACCACCAGAATGGTAAACTTGCGGCGGTTGGACGGGTTGACCAGCTTCATCTCAAAGCGGTGCTTGTCCCACATTTCGGCGATGGGGCCGGAGGGCGCCATATCCGGCGGCATACTGTCCGAGGCATACCACAGATTATCATTTTTTACAGGAGCGATACGCGGTTCAACCACAGTCGCCATAGCCGTCTCCTTGCCTCGTTAGGGCCGCACGCCAATCCCCAGCAGAATGGCGAGGGGGAGGCTGATAAAACCGAGTGGAACCAGAATCGCGATGGCCTGGGCGACTCGGTGCAGTGTCGCGTTGCGGGGGAACGAGTTGACGCCGAGTGTCTGGAGCATACTCCAGACCCCGTGATAGAGATGGAGCCCCAGCACAATCATCGCCGCCACATAGAACACGACCTGGATCGGGTCGCGGAAGGCGACGACGAGGTTATGGTAGGGTTTCAACTCTTCGTAGTTGGGATGGATATTACCCACGGTCATGTGGAGGATGTGATAGACCAGGAATAGCAGGATAAAGACCCCGCCCCAGCGCATCGTCCGCGAGCTAAACGTGGCCGAGAGATAGTTGCGGCCGCTATAGCGCACGGGCCGGCTGGCCCAGTCCAACTGCGTGAGTTGGTACGCCATGAGGATATGGAGCAGGACGGCGCTGACCAGGACAAGGCGCACCACCCACAGGAAGCCGGAGTAGCCGAGGATGTCCTGCCCGAAGGTGCGCAGGAATTCAGCCCAGCCATTGATGGACGTGGCCCCTACGAAGTACTTCAGGTTGCCGAACATGTGGAGGACGACGTAGCCGACCCAGATGAAGCCGGTTACCGCCATAATGACTTTCTTACCGATGGTGGATCGGTAAAGCGCGACGACTGCCATAGGCCCTCTCTTTAAGAATAGGTTTCTTCCGATGACGTTCACATTATAGGACCGCCCCTAAGCCGCTGTCAACCTTGAGCCATTGCCCTGGCGTCGTAATTGGGTCCAAGCATGAGGTAGGCAGACATGTGGGAATGTGATACAATTAAGGTACCTGTATGGCGCGGAGATGGAAGCATGATGACATTTGACATTCTCGTATCGAAGGAGGCGGGCGAGGAGTACATCGCTCGTCCTCTCGCTTGGCCTGACCTGGTTGCCCACGGCAAGACGGAACAGGCGGCCGTGGCGGCGGTGCGGACCATGCTTCAGGACCGACTGCAAGCAACACGCCTTGTCCAGATAGAGGTTGACATTCCCAACCCTAGCTCTGTCAATCCCTGGCTTACGATGGCTGGCCTCTTCAAGGACGACCCCACCTGGGACGAGTTTCAAGCGGCTATGACTGACTATCGTCGCCAAGTAGACACTAAAACTACACAGCAGCCCGAATGACACTCTACATCCTGGACACGGATCATGTCAGCCTGCATCAGCGTGGGGATCAAGCTGTCCTTGCTAGGCTCCAGACCCGTGCTGACGACACGGTTTGCGTGACCATCATCACGGTCGAAGAGCAACTGCGTGGCCGCCTGGCACAACTGGGCCAAGCAGGGGCAAAACTCTCCTTTGTATACGACCTGCTACAAGCCACCAGCGCCTACTTTTGCGGAATTCCAGTTCTGCCTTTCGATCCTCGTGCTCAAGAAACCTATCAACAGCTACTGGCTCAAAAGGTTCGGATCGGCTCCCTGGATTTGCGAATTGCCGCCATTACTCTCACTCAAAATGGCATTCTTGTGACACGTAACCGGCGCGACTTTGAACGTGTCCCAGGCCTCAGCCTGGAAGATTGGTCACACTAAGCAAGGGAATCCCC
>JAHCIP010000316.1 GCA_026129165.1 Anaerolineae bacterium | reverse complement strand
GCCACTGGCACGACCTGGATCGCCTGCAACCCGTCGAGGGGCCACCGACGACGACCGAGACGGCTCGGGTTCTCCAACCGAGTGTTGCGTAAATAGAGAGGCTCCCAAAGGTGTTGACCCTTGGGAGCCTCTTCTTAACCAATATTAACCAATACTTCAAGCTGTCTTAGCCAATCTCTCTTGCAGCCAGAGGTTGATAAGGGTTTGCGTAGACACCCCTTGTTGCCGAGCGTGGCGTCGGAGTTCGAGCACAATGTCTTTAGCAATAGGATAATACATGGCGTCGCCTTCAAGACCGACCTCGATTTCGACGGGTTCTAGGAGGTCTTCATAGTCGGCGGTGCTGTGGGTGTCCCAAAAGGCCCAGAATTCCTCGATAGTGTCGAAGTTCTCAGGCACCTCCTCCCCCAAAACTTGCACCTCACTTTTTTCCATATTCTCTCCGCTCTTTATCGTCCATATCCCGTGCGCTCAGAATGAGGGCCGCGCCGTGCAGCTTAAGGATGAAGAAGACCACGGGGTAACGCCCGTCGTCCGTTTGTCCCAACGCGCGATAAACATCTTCGCCTCGAAAGTGTCCCCTCTGGAACCGTTTCATTCGAGGTCGGTTGTCGAACACCTCTTCGACCTCATCTGGCAAGACATGGTGTTTGACGTCGAGCTTCTCAGTGAGGTCAGGTTGCCAGATCAGGCGAGAGATATTCATGAACCAATTATAGGATGAGGCATACTAAGGGTCAAACAGAAGGCGTAAACATAATGGCTCCCGAAGGTCAAACCTTTCGGGAGCATTCTCTTAGTGGTAAGGATGGGTCTGAAAGGCTGTGAGCCTTACGCGTGCGCCCAGCCCTGGTTGTTCACCTCGTTGGAGGCGACTTTGAGGGTCAATCGGTCGCCTTCGATGGCCTGCACGCATTCAATGGGGACATAGATGGCGCGGCCTACGGATCGGTCCACGAGGAAGTCTGTCACGCGCACCGCCTTGACCGTGCCTACGCGCTCCCCGTTGGCTCCAACCACCGCCATGCCCTCGGACGCCCGCAGCTCCGTCGTGCGGCCGGCCTCATCCGTCACGGCCGTCACCGGACTCACCTCTGGCACCGCTGCGCCTGGGTCCACCATCACTGTCGCTTGGACAGTTTGGCCGGCCGTGCCGAGGCGGATGGTCGCTGGATTCGGAATTGACACGGCCTCGACTCGCTCTGACTTCGACAGCGCCCCAGCCTCATGCCCAGTGGTCGCGCCTGTCTCATCCATGCCCCTGTAAAGTTCCTGCGCCAGCGCCGTGACCTCGCCCGCCTTCGTGTGTTCGGTGTGGAGCGCGACGGCGGGGATCTCTGAGGGCATCACGCCCTCCTGATGAGGATCCTCGCCCACCACGTATAGCATATTGCGGACATCGGCCACATTCGGCGTAGAAGCCGCCATCTCCCCGACCATCTGCTTGATCTGGGGCGTGTCCACCGTCCCCGTCAGAGTCACGACGGCCTGGGCAACGTAGACTGTCATCACCGCCGGGTCTACCTCGCTGCGCTGCCTTAGACCAGCCATGACCGTCTCGTAAATCTGGGCGTCCGAGTCCTTATAGCTACGCGGCGCGTCGCTGGCGTAGGGCGCTTCGTCCTGCTGCGCTGGCTGGGGAGGCCAGTTCTCGCGCTGGCTTGGCTCGGTGCGGGCGCGCTGCTCGGCCTGGCTCGTCTCGTAGCCGCCTTCTTCGTCGCGGTCGGCCGCGACATCCCGCTCGGCCCCCAGAATGCGCCCTTCGGTGTTGACGAGGAGACCCGGCGCGAAGTCCACCGGACGGTCCACAATCGCCCCGCTCTTGGAGCGCAGTCCTCGGTCCTCGACCACTCCGCCCTCCGCCTCCTCAAACGTGTCTTCCATATCATGATCGGCTGGCGACGCCGGGCGGTCGTCGCGTGGTCTGGTGTTGTCCATGCCTGTCTCCTTTCTACTCCGATTTCCACTCTGATTTATGTCATTCGCCAGTCTCCTGAGCAAGAACAGGACCACCCGCCGATTAGCGTCCACCCCCAAATCGTGCTATAATTAACCGTTCAAATGTGCTATAGACGACGGAGGACGAAAGACCAATGACCGATAGAGTGGTTTGTCCTTGGTCTTTGGTCCTTGGTCGTTCGCCGTGACCAGGAGTTTACTGTATGGAAATAGGCATCATCCGACCGATTGACATCGAATCCGAGATGAAGAATGCGTACCTGGACTACTCCATGAGCGTCATCACGTCGCGCGCCCTGCCCGACGTGCGCGATGGCCTCAAGCCGGTCCAGCGCCGCATCCTCTACGCCATGTACGACATGGGCCTGCGCTTCGACCGCCCGTATAAGAAGAGCGCGCGTATCGTCGGCGAGGTGCTGGGTAAGTACCACCCGCACGGTGACAGCGCCGTGTACGACGCGATGGTGCGCATGGCCCAGGACTTCTCGATGCGCTATGTTTTGGTGGCCGGCCAGGGCAACTATGGCTCGGTGGACGGCGACCCCCCCGCCGCCATGAGGTACACCGAAGCTCGCCTGTCACGCATCGCCGAGGAAATGCTCGCCGACATTAACAAAAACACGGTTGACTTCTACCCAAACTTTGACGACACCCTAACCCAGCCCACGGTTCTGCCATCGAATGTGCCCAACATGCTCCTCAATGGCGCGTCGGGCATCGCCGTCGGTATGGCGACCAATATCCCGCCCCACAACCTCAACGAGATCGCCGACGCTTGCATCTACCTGATTGACAACTGGGACCAGATGGAGGAGATTGGCGTCGAGCAGTTGATGAAGTTCGTCCACGGCCCGGACTTCCCGACCGGCGCGACCATCATGGGGCTGGAAGGCATCCGCAACGCCTATGCCACCGGGCGCGGCCGCATCATCCTGCGCGCCAAGGCCCACATCGAGGACATGAAGGGCAACCGCCAGCGCATCGTCGTCACCGAGTTGCCCTACCAGGTCAACAAGGCCACGCTCATCGAGCGCATCGCGGACCTGGTGCGCAACAAGAAGATTGACACCATCGGCGACCTGCGCGACGAGTCGGACCGGCGCGGCATGAGCGTGGTCATCGAACTCAAGCGCGGCGCGAACCCGAAGACGACGCTCAACCAACTGCTCAAGCACACCCAGCTTCAGACGACGTTCGGCGTCAACACGCTGGCCCTGGTGGACGGCGAGCCGAAGGTGCTGCCCCTCAAGCGGGCGCTCGAACTGTGGATCGAGCACCGCCGCGAGGTCATCCGGCGCCGGTCGGAGTACGACCTGGAACGCGCTCGCCAGCGCGCCCACATCCTCGAGGGCTTGCGTATCGCCTTGGAGCACCTGGACGAGGTCATCCAGATCATCCGCCAGTCGCAGACGCGCGACTCGGCCCGCAACAACCTGGTCAAGCGCTTCAAGCTGAGCGATATCCAGGCCCAGGCCATCCTGGACATGCAGCTGGGCCGGCTGGCTGCCCTCGAACGCAAGAAGATCGAGGACGAGTACAAAGAGGTCATCCAGCTTATCAGCTACCTCGAAGACCTGCTGCGCAGCCCGCGCAAGATCCTCCTACTCATCCGCGAGGACCTGAAACAACTCAAGGAGAAGTACGGCGACGCTCGCCGCACGCGCATCGCGGCCGAGGAGGGCGAGAACTTCTCCGACGAGGACCTCATCCCCGACCAGGACGTGCTCATCAGCCTGACCGAGCGCGGCTACATCAAGCGCCTGCCCGCCGACACCTATAAGCCCCAGCGGCGCGGTGGCCGGGGCATCACGGGCATGGTGACGCGTGACGAGGACATCATCCTCGAACTGCGCGGCGCGAACACTCACGACAGCGTCCTGTTCTTCACCGACCGGGGCCGCGTCTTCCAGATCAAGGCCCACCAGTTGCCCGAAGCCGACCGCACGGCCAAGGGTATGCCGCTGGTCAACTTCATCGCCATTGACAAGGGCGAGAACGTCACGGCCATGCTGCCCGTGCCGCGCGACAACGGCGCGCACTACCTGGTCATGGCGACGCGCAACGGCAAGATCAAGCGCACCGAGTTGAGCGAGTTCGAGGCGGTGCGTCCCAGCGGGATCATTGCTCTAAATCTAGAAGACGGCGACGCGCTGGGCTGGGTCAAGCTGACCGACGGCGAGCGCGACATTCTGATCATCAGCGCGCGAGGCCAGGCTCTCCGCTTCAAAGAGGGTGAGGTGCGGCCGATGGGCCGTACGGCGGCCGGCGTCAATGCCATGCGGCTGGACGACAAAGACCAGATCGCGTGTATGGCGATTGCCCGACCCAATACGGAGTTGCTTATCGTCACCCGCCACGGCTTCGCCAAGCGCACGTCCATTGACGAGTACCCAACCAAGGGCCGCGCCACGGGCGGCGTTCGCACCATCGACATCGCCAAGCTCGATGAAACCGGCCCCATCGTGACCGCGCTGATGGTCAAGCTCGATGACGAGGTCGCCATCATGTCCCGCGACGGCGTCGTCATCCGCACCGAGGTGAAGGAGATCAAGCAGGCCGGGCGTTCAACGCGCGGGTCGCGGACGATGAACCTCAAGAAAGGGGACTTCGTCGCGTCGGTGACGAACCTGACGCCGCGACTGTCGGAGCCGACGGAGGACGAAGGGCCGAAGACCCCCCAGGGCGGGGGGCAGGCGGACGACGGACGACGGACGACGGAAGCAGCGTCGCCGAACGGAGGCGGGAAGACGACGGCGGCAAAGAGCGACGGCCAACCGGCGGCGCGTAGCCGCGCGAAAGCGCCTGACGCCGACTCGGTGCTGAGCCAGCCGAGCGCGACGGAGCAGGTCAAGTCTATCAAAGACCCGAAGCGGGCCAAGCAGGCCGAGGCTGAGGCGCTGGCTGTCCTACGCGACGACGGACAGCCGACGGCGGACGGCGGACAGAAGACCGAAGACGGAGGCGCGAGGGCAGAGGGCAGAGGGCAGAAGGCAGAAGGCGGCGGCCAGACGGCAGAGGCCAAGCCTCCGTCGGCGGTCGGCGGTCAGCGGTCGTCCGGCAAGGGCGTCAACGCGGTCAAGCTGGGTGGCACGTCGAGCGATAAACCGGACGGGAACGGGAATGGCAAGTCGGCCACGCCGCCGGCCAAGCCAGCGCCCAAGAAGTCCAGGTAGGGGCGAGGCCGACTTACCCATAACGTTCAACCTCCCGAAGGCTTGGAGCCTTCGGGAGGTTGATGCGTCTACTGGCGCCCCGGCGAGCCGTCGTCGTCCAGGGGCAGGCTACCCGTCTGAGGCTGTTCCCCACTCCCCTCCGTCGAGCCGCCACTCGCCGGTGACGACGAAGGTGGCCCGCCCTTATCCGACGGGTCCAGAGTCAGGCTGCCCGACCCTTCACTCTCTGGCGCAGCTGAGGTGTCCCCCACCTGGGTCGTCGCCTGCGGTGTCTTGTTTGTCTTGTCGTCGGCCATGCTTTCCTCTTTATTGAGCGTAGTGTTCGTTTTGGACGCTCATCGTCTCGCTTCTCCTAGCATGGCCCGTGCCGGGGCTGAACAGAGGTTAGTGGGTAGGGGGCGGTAGTCAGTGGTCATCCATCAGCCTACTCGTGGCCGAACGGCCACGGTTTGCCTGCCGCCTACCGTCCATCCTCCATCCTAGTTCCACTGCGCTACCCGCCGTGCCGCCTGCTGCACCCGACGCAGCAGGGGCGGGTGGTCGAGCGAGGGCGGGGTATGTTCCAGGAAGTACTCCAGATAGCGCACGCCCAGACTGATCCGTCCCGCGTCCAGGTGAATCACCCCTAACTCGCGCATCAGAGACAATTCGTCCGGCGCCAGCAATAGCATCTTCTCCAACACAGGGATCACGCGCTCCGCCTCACCCCGCCCCAGATACACCCCGCGCAGATTATTGAGCAGCCGCAACAGAAACGGGCGCGGTGTCAGAGGCGCGAGCCATTGGGGGTTCCAGGTCAACGAACGGCCATAGGCCTCTTCCACCCGCCGCCGGCAATCCGCCTCGGTCATACGCGTGGCGGGGCGGAACGGATCCAGCCAGAATAGCTCGCCCGGCCCCGCCCAGCCGAGGACGACATGGCCCGGCAGCCCGACCGGTGTCAGCAGGACGCCCAGACGCCGCCCCACTTCCATCAGCACTAGCGCCAGCGTAATGGGAATCCCCAGTCGGCGATCCATCACCTCATTCAGATAGCTGTTGCGCGGGTCATAGTAGTCGGTCACGTTGCCCCGAAAGCCGGCTGCCGTATACCACGCGACCAGCGCCGCCAACCGCGTGTCCAGGTCAACTTCAGGAGCTAGTCCCCCGCCTGCCTCCGCCGCCATCTCGTCCAGTCGTCCCAGGTAGTCCGCCACCGCCAGTTCTGAATACGCATCGCGCGCTACGAGCAACGCCGCCTCTGCCAGGTTCACCTCATCATCCGCGCCTTCCACCAGCGCGGCAAACTCCGGGTGCCCCGCCCGCCATTCCCGCCCCAACCAGGCATCCATAATGGTCCACTCCCCATTACCCCTTGTCGCACGCGCTGGCTATAATTGGCCTATGACACCGCGCGAGTTGCCCGATTATTATACCATCCTGCAGGTGGCGCCCCACGCCGAGC
>JAHCIP010000315.1 GCA_026129165.1 Anaerolineae bacterium | reverse complement strand
AACTGGCCGTCCACGCGCAGGATGCGTGCGCACACGGCGTGGAAGGTGCCGATGGTCAGCTCGCGCAACGCCTCCTCGCCCAGCAGCTTGCCCAGGCGCTCCTTCATCTCACGAGCCGCCTTGTTGGTGAAGGTTACGGCCATGATGCGCCAGGGCGGGATGCTCCGGTTACGCACCAGGTGGGCCACACGGTAGGTCAACACGCGCGTCTTGCCGGAGCCAGGCCCGGCCAGGACCAGCGCCGCGCCGTCGTCGGCCTCCACCGCCTCGCGTTGTCGGTCATTCAAATGCCTCAGGTCCATCCACTCAATCCTCGACCCCCCTTGCCTCCCCCCGCTTGCGGGGGGACAGTAGGAGGGTATTGACATCCTCTACGGTCGGGTCACGCTAATCTGTGGGTTCAGGAAGACGCGGTCAAAGGTCCAGGTCCAGCGCCAACCCAGCCCAACAAACTCGATCTGGCGAATCCACTCGTCTGGCCCGGCGGTGACGTGGTACCACGACCACGCCTGCTGCTGGCCGGGCGCGACAGGCGGCTGGCGGCTGATGTCGGTACCTCCCTTGTCGGGACCGTAGTAGCTGGCTTCCACCCAGCCCTTCTGGCGGTCGCCGGCCATGACCAGGAAGCGGGGCCGCCAGGGCGGGGTGAGTATCTGCGTCCCTTGATTCAAGATGGTCAACTTGATCTGAAACTTGCGCCCGCCGGCGGGAGTTTCCTGCTCGTTATAAAAATCGGCGGCGAGGACGCTCAGCGGCGGTGTCGCCAGCCGTGTGGGCGCGGTCGTTGGCGTACCGGTTGGCGACACGGTCGCGGTCGGCGGGAGGTCTGTCGGGCTGGCCGTCGCCGTCGGCGGCAGACGGGTGGGCGTGCGAGTTGGTGGCGCGGAGGTCGCGGTGGGCGCGGACGTCGCCGTGCCAGTTGGCTCGGCAGCGGCCAGCGCGGCGCCCGGCCGACCGGCGTTGGGCTGGCCTACCCCCGCGTTGGCCGTGGGACCAATAGTCGCCGTGCTTCCGACCGGGGTCATGACGACTGTCGGCGGCCCGCCTTGCGCCGTGGCCGAGGGCCGGACCGTGTTAAACACCAGGACCAGGCCGGCCAGCAAGAGCACCAGGACCGCGCCGACAATCACCGACAGCGACACAGACGGCATATGCCAGGTAGGGGCGGGGGGCGGCGGGGGCGGCGCCTGGCGGGGGGCGTCCCATGTGGCGAACTTCTCCCACGCCGCGCTCTGCTCGGTTGTGGCCGCACGCTGGGTCATCACGCGCTGACGGTCATACTCGGCGCGACGCAGGGGGTCGCGCAACTCGCGGTAGGCCTGGTTGATGGCGCGCATGCGCGTGGCGGCATCGGGCGACGGGTTGACGTCCGGGTGGTACTGGCGGGCCAGGCGGCGGTAGGCCGTTTCGATTTGTTCCAGCGTCGCGCCTGGCTCCACGCCCAGCGTCGCGTACAGGTCCTCGCGCATCGCGCGCCGTCTCCCTCCGAGGTCGCGCCGTTCGGGGCGCGTTCGCCTCAATTATAGCCATGAGCTGGGCGACCGGCTAATCCTCGCGGCGGGGCGATTGTGGCAAAGTCGCCCGTGACAGAGCACGGATGGGGAGGATAGACGGATTTGGGCGTCTCTGTGGAGACGGTAGCATCCGTTCCGTAACGCGGGGCGAATTGATCCATGCATTCTCTTAATCCGTGCTCTAGGCCACGGACCTTGACACCGCCGTATTGTCGCAGGGCGGCGCGTGCATCGCGACCCCCTTTGGGCTATAATAGACGGGACTTACGGGGTCATACGACGACCGTATTGGAGGCGGCCATGCATCTCGATGAACTGATCCAGGTCGCGCGCGGCGAACGCCCCGCCGACCTTCTCCTGCGCAACGCGCGCCTGGTCAACGTCTTCTCCGGCACGGTGCACGAGACGGATGTAGCCGTCGCTGGTAAGCGCGTGGTGGGGCTGGGGCCGGGCTACAGCGCGACGCAGACGGTGGACCTCCACGGCGCATACCTGGCGCCGGGCTTCATAGACGCTCACATGCACGTCGAAAGCTCGATGTGTACGGTGGCCGAGTTCGCCCGCGTCGTTGTGCCGCAGGGGACGACGACCGTCATCGTGGACCCCCACGAGTTAGCCAATGTCCTCGGCCTCGACGGCATCCGCTACATGCTCGACTCCAGCAAGTTCAATCCGCTGTCGGTGTATGTGATGGTTCCGTCGTGCGTCCCGGCGACGGACATGGAAACGTCGGGGGCGCGGCTGCGGAGTTACGATATTTTCCCGTTCCTCAAAGAGAAGTGGGTGCTGGGGCTGGCCGAGATGATGAACTATCCCGGTGTGCTTACCCGTGACCCGGATGTGCTGGACAAACTGACCATCGCCAGCGACAAGCGGGTGGACGGCCACGCGCCGGGGCGGATGGGCCGCGACCTCAACGCCTACGTGACCGCCGGCGTCCGCTCCGACCACGAGTGTACGACCGTCGCGGAGGCCACGGCTAAACTCAAGCGCGGCATGTACATCATGCTGCGCGAGGCCTCAACCGCGCGTAACCTCGCAGACCTGCTGCCCCTGGTGACGCCCTCTAACTCGCGGCGCTGCCTGCTGGTGACGGACGACCGCACGCCCGCCGACCTCATGGACGAGGGGCATGTCGCCTTCCTGGTCCGCAAGGCCGTGCGCCTGGGGCTGGATCCCATGACCGCCATCCGCATGGCGACGCTCAATGTGGCCGAGTACTTCGGGCTGCGCGAGTACGGCGGGCTGGCGCCGGGCCGCTACGCGGACATGATGGTGCTGGACAACCTGACCGACTTTCGCCCGCGCCAGGTCTACCGCGGTGGCGAGCTGGTGGCCGAGGATGGCCGGCTGGTCGCAGAGACGGCGACGCGGGCCGTCCAACTGCGCGGCACGGTTAACATCCACCCGCTACAGGCGAGTGACTTCGCCATCCCCGCGCGCGGCTCCCACGCTCGTGTAGTCGGCGTCATCCCCGACCAGATTGTGACGCGGAACCTGACGCTGCCGGTCACGACGGATGGCGGTCTGGCCGTGGCTGACCCGGGCCGCGACATGCTCAAACTGGCCGTCGTGGAACGGCACCGCGCCTCAGGTAATGTCGGTCGGGGCTTTGTCCAGGGCTTCGGCTTGCAGCGCGGCGCGTTGGCCTCGTCCGTCGCCCACGACTCACACAATATCGTTGTCGTGGGGACCAACGACGAGGACATGCTCACGGCGGTGCTGCACCTGGCGCGACTCCAGGGCGGCCAGTGTGTGGTGGCCGATGGGGAGGTCCTGGCCGATGTGCCGCTGCCCATCGCCGGCCTGATGTCGGACCAGCCCATGGCCGTTGTGCGCGACCAACTGGATCGGCTCAATGCGGCGGCGGCGCGGCTGGGGGTCAGCCTCCACGAGCCGTTTATGGCCCTCAGTTTCCTGGCGCTGCCCGTCATCCCGGCCCTCAAGCTGACCGACAAGGGGCTGGTGGATGTGGTCGCCTTCCAGTTGGTAGACCTGTTTTGTAGTGGGTAGTGAGGAGTGGTAGTTAGGAGGAAAGCGCATGGCGACACTGACGGAGACGCGGCTGATCACGGGCGAGGAATTGCTGACTCTGCCCGACCTCGGCCCCTGCGAACTGATTGACGGGAGGATCGTGCGAATGAGTCCCGTAGGCGATGAACACGCTATTCTCGAATTCAGGTTCGGACGCTGGCTAGGCAATTTTGCGGAATCGAAGGGGTACGCCTGGGTGATGGGAGGCGAGATCGGCATCTACACCCGACGCAAACCGGACCGGGTGCGCGGAGCCGATGTCGTGGTTATCTCCAAACAGCGCCTACCCAGGTGGACGAAAGGCTACCTGTCCGTCGCACCTGAGTTAGTGATTGAAATCATGTCGCCCCACGACAAGTGGGAGGATGTCCGTCAGAAGGTGGCAGAGTATTTTGCCATCGGCGTCGAGCGCGTCTGGGTGGTCGAGCCTGGTCAGCGGACCGTTACTGTCTTTCGCTCCAGCACCGACTTGGTGAGGCTGGGCGAAGACGATACGCTGAAGGGCGAAGGGCTGTTGGAGGGGTTTGAGTTACCTCTATCTCGCCTGTTCGAGAGTATGGGCTAATCGCGAATACGGAGTCTAGCCATGACTGACCTAGTAGAGCCAACGATGCCACCTGCGGAAGCCGATAACCTGAGCCGGGCGCAGGGGATGGTCAAGAGTGAATTAGCGAACATTCAGACCTCGGCGGTCGGTGTAGTGACCGCCAACGGCGCGGCGGTGCGCCAATCGGTCGCGCTGGTCATTGGCGGAACGCACGTAGATTTGCAGCAAGGGGGCGCGCTGGCCGTGGTGGCGCGGGGCAATCTCACCTTTCAACAAGGCGCGGCGCAGCTTGTGGCGGCGCAGGGCGATGTGCAACTGGCCCAGGGCGGAGCACAGATTGTGGGCTGCGCCGGGAACCTGGACCTGATCCAGGGCGGCGGCGGTCTCATCGCCTGTGGCGGCAACATGACGGTTACGCAGGGCGGCGGCGGTTTCATGGCCGCCGGGGGCGGGATGCATATTACCGAGGGTAACGGGGGGTTGATGCTCGCGCCGATGGTGGAAGCACAGGCCCTGAACGTGGGCGTCCTGCTGGCGGGGAGTGTGAAGGGCAACGTGACGGCGGTGCTGAATACGCCGCAGGCCCTGGCGCTGGGCGTGGCGGCCGGGCTGGTCGGCGGGCTGGTGTTTGGGCTGCTGTCGCGGCGGCGAGCGAAGGGGTAACGACAGGCTCAGTCAGCCGTACTCGCCGTACCTGGCGCTGGCTGGGGGCTGGCGGCGAGTGAGTCCGCGTGTTCCGGCTCCGTGTCATACTCACGTAAGCGCGGGGTGCTGAGAGCGACCCAGACGACAGCGACCACACAGGCGAGGCCGCCCAGGGCGACGGCCACGGGCGCACCGACGAAGGCCGCGGCCAATCCGGCCTCCAATTCACCTAACTGCGGGCCGCCCATGAAGAATATCATGTTGATGCCCACCATGCGGCCGCGCAGTCGGTCAGGCGTCACCAGTTGGCGCACCGTCTGACGGATGACCGTGCTGAGGATGTCGGCGGCGCCCGACACGGCGAGGGCGGCGAAGGACAGCCAGAAGCTGCGCGAGAGGCCGTAGACGGCGATGGCCGCGCCGTAGAGGCTGACGGCGCCCAGGAGCAGCGGCCCCTGGCGGCGCAGGCGGGGGATGAATGACAGGCCGGCGCTCATAAAGACGGCGCCTACGGCCCCAGCCGACGAGAGGATACCTAGCCCCTGCGCCCCTACGCCGAGGATGTCCTTGGCGAAGATGGGCAGGAGTTGGTTGGCCGCACCGAAGAAGGTGGCGATAAAGTCGAGCAGCATCGTGGCCCGGAGAAGGGGCTGGCCGAACACGAAGGACAGACCTTCCCGCAGCGCGCCCAGGCTGACATCGCGCTTTTCAGTGGGAGCGGTGCGAACCTGCATCAGAATGAGCGCCACGATGACGGCGAGGAACGACACCCCATTGGCCCAGTAGGCCGCCCCGACCCCCAGACGCGCGATGGCGAAGCCCGCCAGGGCGGGACCGGCGATATTCGCCCCTTGCCAGGCGATGGTATTGAGGCTGACGGCATTGCCGAAGTGCTGGCGCGGCACGAGGTTCGGCAGGAGCGACTGGCGGGCCGGGTTATCGAAGGCGACGGCCGTCGCGCCGAGGCTCGTTAGGGCGTAGATGGCCCACGGTGTGATCTGGCCGCTGGTGGATAGCGCCCCCAAGACTATCGCGGTCAGCATCATAAACGTCTGAGTGATCAGCAATAGCTTGCGACGGTCCACCGCGTCCACCACCACGCCCCCGACCAACGAGAAGAGAATAATCGGCACCACGCGGAACAGGCCGATGAGGCCCAGCGCGATAGGGCTGTGGGTCAGTTCGTAGATATGGTAGTTGATGGCGACGAACTGCATCTGTGTGCCCACGCCCGAAATGAGTTGGCCGAGCCACAGCAGGCGAAAGTCGCGGTATTGGAAGGCGACCAGCGGCGTCTGTCGCGCTGGCGCTTGTTGAGGAGAGGAGGCCATAAGGGTTCAACTGGGAAAGTCGGGTGTAAGGATAGGTCTGGAATACGAACTCCTAAAGTCTAGACTAGACGCGAGATTTGTCTAGTTTTTAACATATCCGTCAGATTGACCTGATGAAGCAAGACGTGTAGACTACTCTCCGAGCCTATACATGGAGGCCTGTATTGAAACTCCCAGCTACTCACCAGAAATTGAGAGGCGGCTACTACACCCCACAACCGATAGGAGACTTTCTGGCAAAATGGGCCGTTCAATCATCCACGGCTGCCGTTCTAGAACCTAGCTGTGGCGATGGTGTCCTGCTGGAAGCAGCTGCAAAAAGGCTATTAGAACTGGGCGCACCTCCACATCAGGTCGGTTATTCACTTCATGCGGTTGAATTCATAGCCGAAGAAGCCCGTATCGCCTCCGAAAAACTAAAGATATTGGATATATCTCTGGCAGAAGGGCATCTCCATGTCGGAGACTTCTTTGCTCGCTGTAAGGATCTGCTGTCTCAAGACCAGAAATTTGATGTCATTATAGGCAATCCGCCCTTTATTC
>JAHCIP010000314.1 GCA_026129165.1 Anaerolineae bacterium | reverse complement strand
CGTCCTCTCCACCGCCAACGTCGGCCCCACCTGCTCGCCATGCGTTATGAGGAGCAGCGCCCAGGCCGCCGCCCCCACCAGGGCAATACTGGCGATGGATGCGCCGACGACGCGCGGCCCAATGATCGGTATGGCCCAGCCGGCCACCCAGGTGGACCCCGCCATGGCCAGCGTCACCAGCGCATTGTCCAGGCTAAAGACCCGGCCGCGCAGCCGGTCAGGCACAATTTGCTGGAGCATGGTCGAACTGAGCACCCAGGTCGCGCCGCTGCCGATGTGAGCGACCAGAACGAACAGCGCGGCCAGCGGCAATTGCCGGGCCTGGCTGAAGGCGATGTAGCCCAGGCCATTGAGGATATAGCCCACCGTGACGGACCACCGCATGCGCGTCAGGCTCGGCCCCACCCAGCGGCTTGCCACCCACGGCCCCAACAGTACGCCTACCCCGCGCGCCGCGTATAGCCAGCCAATCCCCTCGTCCCCCGTGCCAAAGAGTTGGACGGGGAAGATGCTCAGCAGGAGGATGGTCCCGGCCCCCAGCCCCCAACCCATCTTCACCAGCAGAAAGGCGCCGACGGCTAGATGGCGGCGGGCATACGCCACCCCGGCCCATAGGTCGCTCCAACCGGCGGGCGTCTGATGGGCTGTCCCGCTGGGGGCCTCGGCAAAGCGCCCGCGAATGGAGAGGATGAGCAGCGCCGAAACCAGGAACGAGAGTGAGTTGACCACAAAGGCGGTGTCGCGGCCGAGCCAGGCCGAGACGAGGCCCCCCAGCGCCGCGCCCACCGCCAGCATGGCCCCCCACGTCACTTCGACCAGGACGTTAGCCGTCAGCAGGTCGGACCGTCGTACGAGATTGGGGATGGCGGCTTTCTGGGCTGGCTGGAAGAAGGCCGTGACCCCGCGCAGCAGGGCCGTAATGATGTAGATCAGCCAGACCTGGTCGGGCTGGCGAATCAGGATAAAGCCGAGCGCGAGCACGGCCCGTAGGAGGTCCGCGCCAATCATGAGCTTGCGGCGGTCGAAGCGGTCCGCCCAGACACCGGCCAGCGGGCTGAGCAGCGCGGTTGGCACCTGCGCGGCGATGATAAACAGGCCCGCCGCGCCAGGCGAGCCGGTCAGGGACAGAATCAGGCCGAGTACGGCGACATCGTTGAACCAGTCGCCAGCATTACTGCCCATCTGGGCCAGCCAGAGTTTGCGAAAATTGGTGTTGTCGCGGATCAGGGTCCAATAGGTTGATTGGGGTGGGTGGCTCACCGGACAAGGCTCCTAAAGGCAATAGGGCAATTATACGGTTTCAGGCATCCCTGCCTAGTTTAGCCTATCGCCAACCCCCTAGCAGACCTGACAGGTTTCGCAAACCTGTCAGGTTCTGGTTACTGAGAGAGGGATGAACCTCCCGAAGGTAGAGAACCTTCGGGAGGTTGACAGAGACTCGCCCTATGGGGCGTAAGCCTACCCGCACTCCCACATCTATCTTAGATGAGTAGTATTCCATCTCTAGTACCCTCCGACTGTCATGCTTCGCTTCGCTCAGAGTGACAGTCGAGGACTTAAGCAATAGAGTGAGATGATGCGACAAGACGGAAGGGAAGCAGTGAAGTTGCGGCGTGTGACCGCCACGCGTTATGTGTCGCCCTTACGCGAGGGCGGCTCGTTGCCGGCCATCGTTGAGGCCGACGACGATGGCACCTATGTTCTCAAGTTTCGCGGGGCGGGCCAGGGGCCGAAGGCGCTGATCGCCGAAGTCGTGGCCGGTGAGATTGGCCGCGCCCTCGGCCTGCCGGTCCCCGAACTCGTCCTGGTAGACCTGGACCCCGACCTGGGGCGGTCCGAGCCAGACTACGAGATACGGCAACTTATCGAAGCCAGCGCGGGGTTGAACCTGGCCCTCGACTACCTGCCGGGCGCGTTCGCCTTCGAGGCGCTCAACGCGCGGCAGTTGGACGCGGCCCTGGCCTCGGCCATCGTCTGGTTCGACGCCTATGTCACCAACGTGGACCGCACGCCGCGCAATACCAATATGCTGCTCTGGCACCGCCAGCTTTACCTGATTGACCACGGCGCGTGTCTGTACTTCGCCCACACCTGGCAGGACTACCAGACCCGCAGCCGCGCGCCTTTTAAGCCCATCAAGGACCACGTGTTGCTGCCCAGAGCGAGCCAGTTGGCCCAGGCCGATGCGACTCTCAGCGAGCGCCTGGACGGGGTGACCCTCGAAGGCATCCTGGAGGCCGTGCCGGACGAGTGGCTGGCCGGGGAGACAGCCTTTCCGAGCGTAAGCGATCACCGCGCCGCTTATGTAAACTTCCTGACCCGCCGCCTGGAGGCGCCCCGCCTGTTTGTCGAGGAGGCCATGAATGCCCGATCGCCGCGCGTGTGATTATGCCCTTGTGCGGGTGGTGCCGCGCGTCGAGCGCGAGGAGTTCATGAACGTGGGGGTCATCCTCTTCTGCCGCCCGCGGCGCTTTCTGGCGGCGCGCATCGCCCTGGACCGGCCGCGCCTGGCCTTGCTGGCTCCCGACCTCGATCTGGACCTGGTGCAGGAGCAACTGGAGCAGATTCCGCTGGTCGCGCAGGGCGGCCGGGCGGCCGGCCCTATTGGGGAGTTGCCCCAGTTTGAGCGGTGGCACTGGCTCGTCTCGCCGCGCTCCACCATCATCCAGGTGTCGCCAGCCCACTCGCTGTTGTGCGACGACCCGCCCGCCATGCTGGAGCGGCTCCTGCGCTGGGCCGTTCGCTAGGCGTTGCGAAGTATGCTATACTGAAACTGATGGGAGAGGAGGTGGCTCATGTTTGACGCGGGCGTGCTGACATTCCAGGAGTTTGCCATGCAGGAGTCTTTACCGCTCGCCACCCTCCAGGGCGCGATTCTCGAATTCCTGCGCGGTCGGGACGATGTCGCCATCTTTGACGCCCAGGCCGTCAACGCCTATGTTAGCAAAGCCCGCATGACGCAGGACGTGGACCTCCTTTCGCCCTGCGCTGCGGCACTGGCGGAAGACGTACGGGGCTTTCTGGCAGAGCGGTTCCATATTGCGGTACGCATACGGGAAGTGGGCGACGGGCGGGGCTACCGCGTGTTCCAGGTCCGCATGACCGGCAACCGCCACCTGGCGGATGTACGGCCCGTCGCGTCGTTGCCGGCCACTCAGCGCATTGCGGATGTGCTAGTGCTGGCTCCCGTTGACTTGATTGCCAGCAAAGTCGTATCGCTCCAACAACGGCAGGGCAGCCCCAAATCGGGTACCGATTGGCGCGATTTAGCCATGCTCTTGCTGACATTCCCCGACCTCAAGCGCGATCCAGGTCCAGTGACCGACCTACTGGTCGCCTCTGGCGCCTCGCCCATCGTCCTGACCGCCTGGCGCGAGATCGCGGCTCAAGATATTCGAGTAAGTGACGAGGACGAGGAATTTGAGTAGAGCAAAGTCCAGGAGGTGTTCATGGCTAACGGAGTCTCAGTCATCCACTCTGACCCGGACATTCTCAGCGGTATCCCCGTCTTTGTAGGGACGCGCGTACCGGCGAGAACGCTATTAGACTATATTGAAGGTGGTCATACCCTGGACGACTTCCTGGACGATTTCCCAACCGTCTCTCGTGAACAAGCAAGGCAGGCGTTGGAAGAACTCGGCGACAATTATCCTTAACGAAGTAGTAGTACAGGTTCCCCGCTTCGCGCCGATTCGTAGGCTGCTAAAGCCACCTCCAACGCCTTCAGACCATCCTGCCCCGTGATAGACGGCTCGCGCCCTGTACGAACCATATCTACAAAATCATGAATCAGCGCGGCGTCGGTATTGATGCCGTAGCCTACCCACTCCGACTTCCCCTGCCTCGGCGCGTAGAGCAGCCGCTGTCCGAACCCGTCCACCTCCACCCAGCCGTTTTCCCCCGTCAACTCCAGCGTCACGTCGGCCCCTAGCGGGTAGCTGGGGGGCCGCGACCAACTCGTGTCCAGCGTAGCGACCACGCCATTGCTCAGGCGGAGGGAGAGCAGCCCGGCGTCGTCAATGCCCAGCCCTGGGTGCAGGAGGGAATGACCTACCTCGGCGTAGACCTCCGCTACCTCGACGCCCGGCCACAGCCAGCGCAGCAAGTCCACCACATGCACGGTGTGATCCATCACCGCCCCACCGCCGGTCAACTCGGGGTCCGTAAACCAGCCGCCTGGCATCTGGCCGCGATTGGTCGCCCGCGCCACATGGATAGTCCCCAGCCGTCCCTTAGCCAGCAGGTCTTTGAGCGCCGCCATCGCCGTTGCAAACCGCACCGGAAAACACATCTGGAGGCGTGTCCCCGTTCGCTGGCAGACGTCGAGCATGGCCTGGGCGTCGGCCAGGGTCGTGGCAATGGGCTTCTCGCACAGGATGGCCCTGACCCGCCCCGCCGCCGCTTCCACTAGCCGCCGATGCTGGGTGTTCTCCGCGCATACCACCACCGCGTCTAGCCCCGCGTCGAGGAGCGCGTCTAGCGGCAGGGACACGATGCCGAACTTGGCTTCCGCCTCGGCCCCACGGGTGGCGTCGTAGTCATACAGCCCAACGACCTCGACCTCCGGCTCCTGCTTCAGACATTCAACATAACTAGCCGTATGGACATGGGCAACGCCTAGCACTCCCACTCGTAGCGGCATACCGTCTCCGTGAGTCTATTGGGGCAGCGGCTCAAGGGTCACGGGCCAGCCTGTCGCCGCCGACTCCAGCGCCGCCAGGCTGATGCTGAGGGCGGCCAGGCCATCGCGGGCCGTCACCAGTGGCGGCGTCCCGTTCGTCAGGCAGTCCAGGAAGTGGCGCAATTGCATCAGATAGGGGTCATCGGGCGGCTGGTCGGGGAACCAGAGCGCTTTGTCGGGCCGGGCATAGCCCTGGAGGGTATAGGCCGCCGTGCCGCGCACCTCGACCAGTCCACCGTCCCCGGCCACCTCGACCTGGGTGAGACGCGGGCCAGCGGCCCGGCTCCACCCCGCCTCGATATGCCCTATCGCGCCTCCCACGAAGCGAACAACGGCGAGGGCATGTTCCCCGCCCGGCGTACCAGGCCACCGCGCCTGCCGCACGAAGACGCGCTCGACCTCGCCGCAGCACCAACGGGCGAAGTCGAACTCGTGGATCATCAGGTCGAGGATGACGCCGCCGCTGGCCTCGTCGTCGGTGAACCAGCCTTGCCCCGGCATCCCCCCCACCCGCGACGACCGATAGACGCCCGGCCGGCCAATCGCGCCTTCGGCCACCAGGGCGTGCAGCCGCGTGTACTCCGGGAAGAAGCGCACGACATGGGCGACATAGAGGGGCGTGGCTGTCTCTTCCGCCGCCCGCACCATGTCTAGCCCCTCATCGAGATGGCGGGCGAGGGGCTTCTCGCAGATGACGGGTCGACCGGCGCGCAGGGCGAGCAAGGCTTGGTCGCGGTGGGCCGTCGTAGGTGAGCAGATGTCCACCAGGTCTACCTGGGCGACCAGGTCAGCCATGCTCTCGCACACCGCTGCTCCGGCCCGCTCGGCCAGTCGCTTGGCCGAGGCCGGGCTGCGGCTGTAGACGGCGGCAACGTTGACGCCCAACTGCCGCCAGCGGTCGGCGTGCGTCCCGCCCATCCCCCCCGCCCCCACAATCCCGACTCGCAGCATCCCGCTTCCTCCGATCAGAGTTTCATCTGCTTTCATGTTCTTCAACCAGTTGCGTCAGGGTCGCCGCCGCTTCAAAGGCATTCAAAGGCGTCCAGACCGGGTATTCAGCGTCTTGGTCAAGCAAGGTCACTCCCTCTTCCTGACCGGTCTTAGTGCTAGTGGAACTTGGCTTGAGCCCCCCAACATATTTTCCTCGGAACCCGTTCTGGAGCACCGTCTCGTCATACTCGTCGCGCAGTTCATCGTCGAGAGAGGTTTTCACGGCTCGCGCTTCAGTGTCATGTTTCATTACAGCCTGCTTTTCTATTTCTGCCCCTGTCTTAGCTCATCGATTGTTTTCCAATCCTTGCTGATCGGATCTTGATAATGCCAAAGAGACCAGCCATTACACGATCGCCAGCCTGTAACGACCTGACCGGCCTTTGACGGCGACGAGTACTCTATATTCTCATATCTGACTTCCCCGTTTGGGGAGAGTAATTCAGCATAGAATATTTGACCTTTTGTATTAGCTTTGATCGTTAAGGGATACATGATAGTTGGCAGAGGCGACTGTGAAATAACTGGGGAGCCGTTTGCGACCTCTATACTACCCACGACCCCAGTCCACCATTCCTCATCCAGTGTGCGCAGAGTCAATTGCTCAGTTTTGACTCCAATGCTGTAATCCATCAGCAAATCTAGAAGCTTGTCGCCATCTACAAGGCTAATGCGTGCTTTGCCTGGCGCTTGGGCTTCTTGCTGAGCGCCCTTCGAGAACTTGCTCGTTGTGATGATGATACCTTGCTCATGGACAGTCAGCGAGCCACGTAGTCCCTGGACCACAGGAGCCTGCACAGGGTTCTTCCATCGCTTCACCTGTACTGCCGCATTTACCTCAGTAATATTCCCAGCCCTAAGCACACCGCGCACGTCAATACCACCGTCAGCCGAATATGACGTTACGGTTACAGATGTTTCATCAAAACCAAGTGCTAATAGCAACTCGC
>JAHCIP010000313.1 GCA_026129165.1 Anaerolineae bacterium | reverse complement strand
GTGCTTCGCGGCGGGGCCGCTTGAAACGCGGACTCTAGGCGACGAGATTGGGACGGCCTCCGCGCTCAAGATGTGCTACGCCGCCTACACCAAAGGCACAACGGCCCTGCTGTGCGCCATCCTGGCGACGGCTGACCGCTTGGGCGTGCGCGAGTCGTTGTACGAGCAGTGGAACCAGGACGAGGCCGGCTTCGCCGAGGGGGTCGATCGGCGCGTGCGGGGGGTGACGGCGAAGGCGTGGCGCTTCGCGGGCGAGATGGAGGAAATCGCGGCGACGCTGGATGCGGCGGGCCTGCCGTCGGGCTTCCACCTGGCCGCCGCCAATGTCTACCGCCGCCTGGCCCCGTTCAAGGGCGCGGCCGAGACACCCAGTCTCGAAACCGCGCTCGCCGCGCTGCTGACCTCGGATGAGGGCCAGCTGGCAGATTAGTAGGCGTACAAAGTGAATTTGACTGTCATGCTTCGCTTCGCTCAGTATGACAATCGCTGGCAGTTTTGATGAGTTCAGAGCCGGGAAGCTGAATAGTTTCCCGGCTCTTGTTATTTCGGTCCCCTCGCGTCCCCGCAGAGCCAACAATTCCCCCATCGCTTCCTAACAAAGTCTAAAAATGTTCGTGGTATCATGGGACCAGTGAATAACCGATAGCCAGTCTTCAGCAGTGGAGAGGTGATATTATGACACAGAATAAGCCCAAAGCCCGCGGCCGCAAGCCCGGCAAGCGACTGACCGCCTTTAAGACGGCCCTGGTGGCCCTGTCCATGGGATTAACCGTCGGCACGTGGGGTATCCTCACCAGCCCGAGTGTTCAGGCGATGCAAGCGGTGGTGGATGATGGAGGGGGCCAGGTGGCGATCACCGCCCCGGCCAGCCCGACCGCCGCCCTCGCCACGCCCATCAGCCAGGTAACGGCCACAGTTCCGGCGACGGCAACCACCCAACCCACCACGACCGCGACGGCCACGGTTTCGGCGACGGCGACAGCGCAGCCGACCGCCACCGCCACGGCCAGCAAGCAGACGGCGGCTCCTGCGGCTGTGGCACGGACGCGCTCATCGAAGTGATGAACTGACAAGGGCCGGGTTCCTTGACAGCCCCAGTAGGGTTAATCGGTGAGGGAACCGCCCTCCACGTTTATTTTTGCTCCGCGATGGCGTTTATACCCGCTGTGCTTCCGCCCATTAGGGCGAGGCGCGGGTGACCAGGGGGGTAACAAGCTCCTGGAGAACATAGATGAGCAGCGGCAGGGCAATGGGCGCGCTGAGTTGCAGGAAGATACGCACCATCTGATACGGCCAGGTGGGTGCGGCCTCCAGCAGGTGCTGATACTGGACCAGGGCATTCACCTCGTCGGCCACGTCGCGGCCATCCACCTTGCGGTCCACGCGCTCGTGCAGCTCCACGTAGAGCGCGTGGAGCTTGGCGCTGTTGGCGGTCAGCGCGGTGTCACGCACGGCGACCATGTGGCGGTGGGCGCCCCAGAGGGGCAGCAAAAAGGCGACGACCGCCGAGAGCATGGCGGCGATAAAGATGAGCAGGGGCACCGTTTCGCTGGGCCGAAAGCCGCCCCAGACGAGGAGAGGCAAGGCGACCAGGCCGATGAGGGCAAGCGTCACGCGGAGACTCAGGCGGTTGAGCGGCGCGAGGGCCGAGTGGTCGAAGGCGTTGATCGCCAGGGGGCGTTGGAAGAGCCAGTAGAGCTTCAGCCCGCGCTCCACGCCCATATAGACAAACAGGGCCACCAGGATGCTCATCCCGACTTCGCTCGCAATAATGACAAAATGCGTCGCCGGATAGTGCTCAAGGCCACCTCGGAAACCGGCATTGATGGTGTACTGATAGATTAGGGCGCCGACGCCAGCCAACAGGCCGAGAACAGGCAGGATACGCTCGATACGCCGATCAACAGTCAATAAGCTATGGGTCAAGGCCCGGTATTCGGCCTCCTCAATGAGCAGAGAGGGGCGCAGCTGCCTGAGCATCTGCGCGGTGGCGTCGTAGAGGAGGCGCACCATGACCAGGGTGTAGGGTATTACGAGGCCGGCAGTCACCAGGCGGCGTACCATCGGGTTAGCGCTGTCGAGCAGCGATTGACCTTCAAGCTGGTAGAACACCAGGCCGGGGATGAGAACGAGCGCGGCCAGGAGGAGAGACCAGAGCGTGTAATGGAGAGGGGGCCGACGCGAGAACTGGACCAGCCACGGCGCGGCGCGATGGCCTGGCGATGGTGTAGTTGGAGGTGGGAGGATAGGATCCTGGACTGAATGCTGCATTGTTCCCCCGCGCGATGTGCCTAGAGTTTAATCCCCTTTGTGCCCAAGGGCAATCCCCAGAGGCTACCCACACATTCTCCCCATCGGTTCTTAACAATCTCCTAAAAAGTCTCTGGTATGATGGGGTCAGTACAACAGTCATCAAATGAACCTCCTGAAGGTCCGCGACCTCTGGGTGGGTGCGATACTTCGTTTGAAGCATACAGGAGAGTGACATGACAACGGTAACAATGCCAGGCGCGCGGGTAGTACGCAAGAGCGTCAAGAGCCGAGGGTGGCTCTGGCTGGTCATAGCGGCGATTGTCGCGGTCGGCGGCTATCTGGTGTACCAGCGCTACGAACCCAAGACAGCGACGACCACTCCTACCACGGTGCGCGTGACCAAGGGCGATATTGCCTCGACGGTAACGGCGACGGGCAACCTTGAAGCCGCGACGCAGGTGGACCTGAACCTGACCTCGGGCGGGGTCGTCAAGGCCGTGCTGGTGAAGGCGGGGGATGCGGTCCAGGCGGGCCAGCCGCTGCTGCAACTCCAGACCACGGACCTGGAACTCGCCGTGACGACAGCGCAGGCCAACCTGGACAGCGCCAATCTAAAGCTCGAACAGGCCAAGCAGGGCGCGACGGATACGGACATTGCCTCGGCCCAGGCCAAGGTGGATAGCGCCAAGGCGGCGCTGAATGCTCTGTACGCTGGTCCAACCCAGGCCGACGTGGCCGATGCCCAGGCTCGCCTCGTCTCGGCCCAAGCGCAATTGACCAAGGCGCGCCAGGGGTCGGCCACGTCGGGCGACATCGCGGCGGCGCAGGCGAGCATCACCTCGGCGCAGGCCAACCTGGATAAGGTCAAGGCCGGGGCAACCGAGCAAGCCATTGCCGACGCCCAACAGAAGGTCGAGCAGGCGAAGAATGCCCTATGGGCCGCGCAGTCTAACCGCGACGCCATCTGCGGACGCGCCAAGAACCCGGATGAAGACTCAAGCTGCCAGGGCGCGCGCGCCCAGGTGAACCAGCAGGAGGCCAGTGTCCAGATCGCGCAGAACGACCTGGCCGCGCTCCAGGCTGGGCCGATGGCGACCGACGTGACGCAGGCCCAGGCCAGCGTGACGCAAGCGCAGGCCAATCTCCAGAAGCTGACGACGGTCAACCCGAACGATGTGACCGTAGCACAACAGAGTGTGAACCAGGCCCAGGCCGCGCTGGATAAGTTGCGCGAGGGGCCGACGGAGGCCAACGTGGCGCAGGCGCAGTCCAATGTGACACAGGCCCAGGCCGCGCTCGACGCTCTGACCAAGGGGCCAGATACGCTGACTGTCCAGATGGCGGAAGCGGCGGTGAAGCAGGCAGATGCGCAATTGCAGCAGGCGCAGTACAAGCTCCAGCAGGGCACGCTGACGGCCCCCTTCGCCGGGGTAGTGACGGCGGTGAACGCGACGGCGGGCGCGACGGTGGGCACGAGTGGCGCGCCCATCCAGTTGGCCGACCTGAACAACCTCCAGATCAAGACCCAGGTGTCCGAGTTGGACCGCGCCAAGCTCAAGGTGGGCCAGCCGGTGAAAATTAGCCTGGAGGCGCTGAGTGGCAAGACGCTCCAGGGTGAGATTACCGCCATCAGCCCGACCGGGACCAGCACCAATGGCGTCGTGAACTACGCGGTGACGGTGAAGGTGACGCAGCCGGACCCGAGCGCGGCGGCCGGGATGACCGCGACCCTCAATATCGTGGTCGAGAGCAAACAAGGCGTGTTGCGCGTCACTAGCCGCGCCATCCAGACCGTCAACGGTCAGAAGGTGGTCCATGTGCTGCGCGACGGCCAGACGGTAGCAATCCCGGTCCAGACAGGCGTGACTGATGGCACGCTGACCGAGGTGAGCAGCCCCGACCTGAAGGAAGGCGACCTGGTGGTCCTGAATGGGACAAGCACGACCAGCACGACGACCACGAACCAGGGTGGCCCCGGAGTGAACCCCATCGGCATTATCGGTGGCGCGGGTGGCCCCCCGCCAGGGAGGTAAAGAAGTAGTCGGTCGTCGGTAGTCAGTACCCTCTTCTGACTACCGACTACCGACTACTGACTACCGACTACCGACTACCGACTACCGACTACTGACTACTGACTACTGACTACTGACTACTGACTACTGACTACTGTATGGAGACGTTATGAGCGACCGAGTCATTGACATCGAGAATGTGACCAAAGTATATCAGATGGGGGATGTGGAAGTCCGGGCGCTGCAAGGGGTGACGTGCCACGTGGAGCGCGGCGAGTTTGTGGCGATTATCGGGCCGAGCGGGTCGGGCAAGTCCACGCTGATGAACATCATCGGCTGTCTGGACCAACCGACCGAGGGAACGTATCGCCTGGACGGGATTGATGTGGGCGAGCTAGATGATGACCAACTGGCCGAGATTCGCAACCAGAAAATTGGCTTTGTGTTCCAGAGCTTCAACCTGTTGCGCCGCGTGCCGGCCTGGAAGCAGGTCGCCCTCCCGCTGATCTACTCAGGCGCGGAGGACCGCCGCGAACGGGCCGTCACCGCCCTCGAAGCGGTGGGCCTGGGCGAGCGACTCAATCACCTGCCCAGCGAGCTGTCGGGCGGCCAGCAGCAGCGTGTCGCCATTGCTCGCGCCCTCGTCACCGAGCCGTCTATTCTCCTGGCCGACGAGCCAACGGGCAACCTAGACTCGAAGTCTGGCGCGGAAGTCATGGCGATTTTCAAGCGGTTGAACCGCGAGCGCGGGTTGACGGTCGTGATCGTGACGCATGATGCGTCCATCGCCGCGCAAGCCGACCGCACCATCCGCATCTTCGACGGCAAGGCGTATGAGACGAACG
Source organism: Anaerolineae bacterium (assembly GCA_026129165.1). Lineage (GTDB taxonomy): Bacteria > Chloroflexota > Anaerolineae > Epilineales > JAHCIE01 > JAHCIE01. The sequence continues at coordinate 1,538 of JAHCIP010000313.1, read as the reverse complement.
GCCATACGCCGCTCGCCGACCGACAGGAGGAGCCAGATGTGGTGAGCCACCTGCTCTCGGCGAGCGTCCCCGAATCGGGCGTGGCTCACCAGACCCCCGCCAGGGCAGTAGTAGAACGAGAAGTCGTTAGTCAGAACGGGAGGATGCGATGAACATCTTAGAGTCACTGCAGATTGCCATTGATGGCATCATTTCGAACAAGCTACGGGCTGTGCTGACGATGCTCGGTATTATCATTGGTGTGGCGGCCGTGATTGTGATGCTGGGGATTGGACGCGGCGCCCAGGCTAGCATTGAGGCGCAGATTCAGTCCAACGGCACCAACCTGCTCTACGTCCGTCCTGGCTCGACACAGCAAGGCGGCGTGCGCCAGGCGCAAGGGTCGGCGCAAACGTTGACCTACGCCGACGCCCAGGCGCTGGCTGAACCCGGCGCGGCCCCAGCGGTCGCCGCCGTCGCGCCGGAGTACAATGCCTTCGGCCAGGTGGTCTACCAGGGCATCAATGCTAACAGCCGTGTTACCGGCGTCACGCCTGAGTACCTGTCGGTGCGCCTCCTCAGCCTGGCGAGCGGCGACTTCATTGACGCCTCGCAGGTGACAGGGCGCTCCACTGTGGCCGTCCTGGGCGCGAATGTTGCCAAGACGCTCTTCCAGGATGCCGACCCCATCGGCCAGTCCATCCGCATCAACAACATCTCGTTCCGCGTCATCGGCGTACTGGCGGCCAAGGGCGGCACCGGCTTCGGTAGCCTGGACGACCAGGTGATGGTGCCGATTACCACGGCGCAGCTTCGGCTGGCCGGCGGCGGGCAGTTCCGAGGCTCCAACAACATCTCAGTGATCAACGTCCAGATCGTGGACGCCTCTCAGAACGACGCAGCCATCCAGCAGGTGAGCCAGATTCTGCGCGAGCGCCACCGTATCACCGGCGACGACGACTTTAGTGTGACCAGCCAGCAGGACATTATCCAGACGGCGGCTAATACCACGGGCATCTTCACCCTGTTCCTGGGAGCCATCGCTGGTATCTCCTTGCTCGTAGGCGGCATTGGCATCATGAATATCATGCTGGTGAGTGTGACGGAACGGACGCGCGAGATCGGGCTGCGCAAGGCAGTCGGGGCGCGGCGGCGCGACGTGCTGACCCAGTTTCTGGTCGAGGCGATGGTGCTGAGCGTCCTGGGCGGTCTTATCGGCGTGGCGCTGGCCTTCGGCGTGGCGCGGCTGGTAGGCGGCGCGCAGTTCGGCACGTTCTCCATCAACCCTGTCATCGGTCTCGACTCGGTGCTCATGGCGACCCTGTTCTCCGTGGCAGTGGGGCTGTTCTTCGGCGCGTATCCGGCCAACCGCGCGGCGAGCCTGAACCCGATTGAGGCGCTCCGCTACGAGTAAGCGCTAGATCTTGGGCCTCGAATAACCTCGAATGGGGAAAGCCGCAGGCGAAGGATTTGAACCTTCGGGATATGGCAATGTCAAAGTGGTAGGCTTAGGCTCAAGAACACGCTGTCAGCGGATTGAAGGAGCAGATTGAACGGAT
>JAHCIP010000312.1 GCA_026129165.1 Anaerolineae bacterium | reverse complement strand
CGCCTCATCGAGATGCTGGCGCAGGTTCGTGGCCAGGATGGCAAGCCCTTCATAGGCCTCCATGCGTTGCAGGAGATAGCTGATCTCCAGGTTGGCGTAGCGGTCGTGCGAATCGCGCACTTCCGAGCGCTTGCCGAAAAGCGCATCAGCCTCGTCGAAGAAGAGCACGGCGTTGGCATACTCAGCCGCGCGGAAGATGCGATCCAGGTTCTTTTCGGTCTCGCCAATGTACTTACTGACCACGCTCGACAGGTCAATCTGATAGAGGTCCAGCCCCAGGTCGCGCGCCATGATCTCCGCGGCCAGGGTCTTGCCGGTGCCGGACGGCCCGGCGAACAGCGATACCACACCCTTGCCCATCGCCAGCTTGCGGTCGAAGCCCCAGTCGTCGTAGACCAGCGGGCGGTGGCGCACCATGGCGCACATGAGGCGGAGCGTCGCCAACTGCGGCCGGGGCAGGACGATGTCATCCCACGTGTAGTGCGGAGTGAGCTTGCGGGCCAGGGCGCTCAGGCGGTGCTGGGCCTGGCTGCGGCAGGCGGCGTCAATATCCGCCAGAGTGACGTGGCCGTGGCGCGGATCGCGCGCCCAGGCCAGGGTTTGCGCCCGCGCCAGCGCGTCGCTCATCTGGCCCGGTGTCAGGCGGAATCGGCCAGTGAGCGCGCTGAGGTCGTCGGGGGTCAGGCGGGCCGCGTGGCCGTTGAGGCTGTCAACCCAGAGTTGCTGACGTTGGGCGTAGCTGGGTTCCGATAACTCCAGGCGTAGGAAGGGCCGCCGCGCCAGGTCACGCGCCGGCTCCCAGGCCTTCTCGGCCAGCAGGAGGGTGGGCATCCGCCCCCGCGCCAGGCTCTGCACGAAGGCCCGATGGTCGGGGTCGGCGGCTGTTTCGGGGTGGAGTAGGGTATCAGTGTCGGTCCAGCCGAGCAGCGCGCCCGTCAGCCGCGCCTCCCGTTCCGCCAGCTTGAGTCCCTGGGCCAGCGGTAGCTCGCTGGTGAGCAGGTCTAGGGCGCTGAGGAGGAGCAGCGGCCGCCGCAGCCGGTCGGCTAACTCACGCGCCATATGCCGCCGCCCGGTCCCGTAGCGGCCATGCAGCAGCAGCACAGGCGCGACATCGGGCCAGGTTTCGTCCCAGGCGGCGGCCCACTGAGCGACGCGAGTCTGAATGTCGGGCGGCAGGGGGGAGGCGCCAGGGGGAGGGGCGGGCGCGGTGAAGGGGGCCAGGCGGGCATCGGGGGTGTTGGATCCGAGCAAGAAACCGGCGATGCGCTCGTCGAGCTTGAGGTAGCGGCCCAACAGGACGGGCCGGCGCGCGCCAGGGTCGTCGTGCAGCGTGACCAACTCCCAGCGCATCAGCGGCGCGTCCGGCTCGAAGCAGCGGCGGGCCGCTAGCCGCGCCTCGGCCGAGGGGCAGAGCAAGCGTAGTGTCAGGTCAACGGTGGGACGTTTCTTGGTGACATCGTCCTGGAGATAGCCGTACAGCCGCTCGTATTTGAGGTCGAATTCGGCGGCCAGGCAGACCACCAGGACATCGCGCTCGAAGTCGGACAGGCGGAAGAGGCGGGCTAACTGATCCAGCGGCGGCACGACGTCCGCCGCGTCTAGCTCGGCCTCCACCTGGGCGAGACAGTTCTCCGCCGCCCGCAAAGCGGCCTCGAGCGGCGTTGTCTCCTCGCCCGCCTCGGCCGGCCCCCACAGGTCCAGGGGCGAGCGCGAGCCATCCAGCAGGGCGTCTACCTCGTCATCTGACACATAGAGGCCGCGAAACTCGTCGTCGGCGCGGCTGGCCTGGCCCTGGCGTAGCCGGACCACGGCGCGGCGGATGAGCAGGTCCAGCCGGGCGAGCTGGGCCAGCGTGTGTTCCATCCCCTTAGTCATGCGGTACGTCATCGCTTAACCCTATCTCGTCCGCCCAGACCTCCCCCTCGAACCCACTAGCGGGGGGGGCCAGATGGGCGTAGATGAAATCAATAACGGCTTCTGGCGCGAGAAAAACCAGACTGTCGCGGCTGCCCACATGCTCGATGTGGCCCCGCGACCGTCCCTGCTCATTCGTCCAGATGCGGACAACAAAGGAATTGTAATAGCCCATTGAGGTTTGCCCTTGCTCCAAAAAACGCCAGCGCCTGTCTATTCAGTATAGACAGGCGTGGTTAGCTGGCGGTTAGTGTAACCGGGCCGGGCCGGTTAGCCCAGGGGATGGCGTCTTTCCCAGGTTTAGAGGGTAATGTTGTCGAAGGGCAGGCCGGTGCGGATGCGGTCGTAGAGGGCGGTGGTCTCTGGCTCCGGCTCGATACCCAGTTGGTCCTGGAGCGCCTGGACGCAGATGTCGTACCAGCGCAGGGCTTGACCGCGCTGGCCGCTTTCCGCCAGGCAGACCATCAGCTGGCGATAGGCGTCTTCGCGCCAGGGGTCGCGGCTCAGAATCTTCTTCCAGCCCTCGCCCGCCTTCTCGCGCTCGCCGTTGTGGTACCAGTAGCGGCTCAGCTTATCCACAATGGTGAGATAGGCATCCTTTAGTTCTTCGCGGCGGATCAGTGTCCACTCGGCGAAAGGGTCTTCGGCCAGGTAGTCACCCCGGTAGAGGGCCTCGGCCTCGACAAAGAAGGGGATGGCCGCCTCTATCTGGCCCGCGCGCTCCAGGCGCCGGCCTTGCCGCCAGTGACTCTCGAAGATTTCAATGTCGGTCCAGATGCGGAGGTCGGGGTTCAAGAGGTAGCAGCCATCGCGGAAGATGACATACTCGCACGGGCTATCCCCGAAGGTCTGCCTCAGGTGGTGAACCGCCGCCTTGAGACGGTTGTTGGCAACCTGCGGCTCGGTGTTGGGCCAGAGGGCCTCGAGCAAAACATCGCGTTGGACGGGCTGATGCCGATGGGTCGCCAGGTACTTAAGGATAGCGGGGCCTTTGCCGCTGCGGCGTTGGGCCAGGCGCTGGGCGTCGAGGTAGACCTCGAAGGCGCCCAGGCAGTAGAGGCGTAGTTCGGGTTGATCGTTCACTGTCGGGACGGTTTCTGCTGGCAAGGTGTCCATGACAGCCTGGAGGGATTGACGAACATGCGCCAGGTCATCGTGCTGGTTGTTCAGCGCCTGGTTCAAGTGATGGGCGAGGACAAGCAGGGCCTGGAGGTTGCCCTCCAGGTCATGCAGCGTCTCAAGGACGGTCTGCAAGCAAACACGGCCATCATCGGTGTCCGCAACTCGCGGCGTGAGTCGCGGGGCAGGTTGGATGTGCGACACAAGGCTGTGTGTCATTCTGCCCCCTTCTGGCGTCAGGCCTGGACAGCCAGGCTTTAATCCATGGCAACTGCGGTTGGTCTGCGGCGCTTGGCTTGAGGACCCCAAATCTCGCTCTCAGGTTTGCATAGAGTCTGCTCTGAGCACCTCCAGTATAATCCAGGGTAACGACCCCTGCCGTGAGTGGGTTCACTAATTATGAGTGAATTGGGTCACACGTCCAGCGTTTCCGGTGGCTCGGATGGGAAAAAGGGGGGAAAAAAAGAGTTGGCCGTGTCCGTCGCGTCAGATTTCTAACGAGACAACACGGTCAAATAGTATGCTCAGAGTATGAATGGGTCAAATGCCCCACTTACGGTCTTAGCGGAATTGGCGCTGTTTCGAGGGCTGATACACCCATTTCAGCAGCAGCCGCCCTGGTCGGTCACGCGGGTAAGGCAAGTCGGAGGCGACGACCTGGAACTTGGCGAAGACGCCGTCGGGGGTGAAGATGACGTAGACGTGACCATCCTTGACATCCTGGATGTCACGGTAGTCACTCGGCGGTTGGGGCGCCAGCGCCACATCGCTGAACGGAATGGCGCCGAGGTTGCGCAGGCGGCTATAGGGTTGGTTGGGCGAAGTGAGCGCCGTAGGGTTGGGAGTGGGGACACGGGCGCTGCTCAGGCCGCTCGGCACGAGCGTCGCCGTCGGGAAGGGCGTCGGCGTCCCCGGCTCTGGCGGAGTAGGCCCAATGTAGAAGACATATTTGCCGTTCAGCCAGTGCAGGTGCAAGTCGGTCTGTGTAAAGTGGTCGAGGATATACGGCGAGGCGTAGGCAAAGAAGGGGCCGTCGCCCTGGATGGTGAAGGTGACAACGCCGGCGACCAGGGCGTCAGGGTCGACTGGAGCAAGGGCGGCCGGGGTGATAGACAGCGTCAGGCCTCGGGCCGGCTTCGGATCGCCGTTAGCGAGCCGTGTGGGGCCCGGTTGGGCGCCGGTGGCTCGCTGCTGGGTCTGCTCATAGAGGAGTTTGAACTGGCGGTCTTGTTCCATCATGGCGTTGTATTGAGCGGCCTCGGCGCTCAGTGTCTTGACCTCCGGCGTCGCCGCCTGGCCTCGGTTCCACTGTAGGAGCAAGGAGACGGCCAGTAGCACCACGAGGACGCTGGCCGGGAACATCAGCCAGGCCAGGCGCGGCTGAAAGCGCCGGGAAGGGCGGCCGCCCCGCAGGGGGATACCTGGATCAGGGGGTGCGGCAGCGTAGACGCTGCCCTGGCCGCGGCTATAGAAAGGAACCTCAACCTCGACATGGCGGGCGGACGGTCGGGCGCCGCGCGGCGGGGTGTGGGGAATGCTCTGCGACTGGGTGGCAGATGCGCGCCGCCGGGGTGGCTCAGCGCGGGGCGCGGCGGGCCGGGCACGAGGGGGGGGCGCGGCGGAGGGAGGGGTATCGCTGGGGCTGGGGAGCAGGCGGCGCAGAAAGTCCTGGGCGCCCGCGCTACTGGCCGCCCAGACGCGCCCGGCCATATCGCGCATCTCGTCGCCGTCGAGCGGAGCCGGACCGACAGGCTGAGGCCAACTCGTCCAGGGCGGTGCGGAGCGAGTCGTGGGCGCGTAGAGCAAGGCTTGCTCGCCGCTGCGTTGGCCCAGGATTTCAACCACGATGGCCGACAGGTTCGCCTGCCCGGCCAACCGCGCCAGGTAGAGTACAGCGGCCTCTGGGCCGGCGTCGAGCAGCGTCCGCAGGCCATCGCCTTCCATCAAGCGGGCGACCAGGGGCGAGGTCAGGGCGACGCGGTCGCCCGGCTGGACTTCTACATGATACAGGTCTACCCGCACGGCTCGCTGCCGCCCCAGTGGGTTCCAGTCCACCAGATCATCGGGGTCAGGCGTGTCATCGGACAGCCAGGGTGAATCGGTGGGATACTGCTGAAGGTCATCCGCCTGGACGATATAGACGAGCGAGGGGCCAGCCTGGGCGATGTAGAGGTCTGTGTCGCTCAGGACCACCAGCGTGGCCCCGCCATACTGGCGCTGCACCGGGAGCAGACGCAAGTTGTACTGGAAGAGCGCCCAGTTGGCGGCTTCCACCGCGCGCCGCAGTCCCATCGTTAGCGTGCCGGTCGCGTTGTAGTAGGTGTCGCGGATCAGCGCCAGGATGTCCTGGGCCATGGCACTACGGTCGGGGTGATCCACCAGCAGCTCGAGCAGGATATGCAGCCGGCCGCGCGAGGCGCCCCGCCCATCACCGCCCACATCCGTTACCAACACGAAGGGACCATGATTGAGCCAGCGCCCTTCCACGCGCGTAATCTGCGCGACTCTGGTATCCACTGCCGATTGCATGGCGCTCTCGCTTTCTAACCCCCTACCGCCTCCAAACGTGTAGCATTTTCTAGCATTAGAGAGCAACACGTAGCATCAGGCTACGGTCTATTATACGCCACATTGTTCGCATTTGTCAAGGAGCATTTTTGGAGGGGTAGCTTCACAGATCAGCAATGGGTTCTCTACGAGAATCGCTCCTCCAGCCAGGGGCTGCCATGCAGATGGTATCCATACATCTCCCAGAAGCCGGGGCGATTCTCGTTCATAAACTCCATCCCCCGAATCCACTTCGCGCTCTTCCAGAAGTAGAGCCTGGGGACGAGGGAGCGCATGGGGCCGCCATGGTCGCGTTCCAGCGGCTTGCCGTCGTACTCGTAGGCGAACATCACGTCCGCCTGGAGCAGTTCGTCGAGCCGCATGTTGGTGGTATAGCCGCCGTAGCAGTGAAACATGACATAGTCAGCGCCCGGCTTAGGCATGAGTTGGTCATAGACCGCCTGGAAGGGGACGCCTTTCCAGGTCGTATCGAACTTGCTCCAGCGGGTGACGCAGTGGATGTCCACCGTCTGCGTCTTCTCGCCCAGCGCCAGGAAGTCGGCCCAGGTCCACTCCTTCGGCTCCTGAACTAACCCCCACACCTTGAACCGCCAGTCTTCTGTCTTGACGGAAGGGGTTGAACCGTAGGTCAACACCGGAAACTTCAAGGTCAGTGCCTGCCCAGGTGGAAGGCGATCGGTACCTTCCATATGCTCGCGCGCTTCATCCGCCCGCCGTAATCGCATGACCCGTTGTAACGGATCCCAAAACTGGCTCATAAGCTACCCTCATGCGTAGTGAATTAAATAAGGTGAATACGCAACATACAGACAAGATATGAGTCTTGCCCAGGTCGTCCACATTACAGCCGGCCGGACCCTTTGACCTTGATTCTAAAGAAGGGGGGACTAATCCGCAAATAGCGCGGGCGCAGATGGATGATGAATCCACTGCGCCCGCTACTCCTGACCGTTATCCAACCTTACCACTCGGCCAACCGCTCCAGGGCCTCCCGATTGCGGATGGCGATCCGCTTGCGGCCAATCTCGACCAGGCCCTGCCCCTTAAATTGATTGAGTGTCTGGGTGGTCGTCTCGCGGT
>JAHCIP010000311.1 GCA_026129165.1 Anaerolineae bacterium | reverse complement strand
TATCTCCACATCGGCGTGCAATTCCGATGCCAGCATCGCCGCGATGTGGGCTGTCTCGACGGAGTGGGCGAGGACGTTCTGACCATAGCTCGTGCGGTACTTCATGCGGCCCAGGAGCTTGATGATTTCTGGGTGCAAACCGGGCACCCCCGCCTCATAGGCGGCCTGATCCCCCGCCTCGCGGATCACCTGCTCCAACTCCTCTTCCGTCTTCTTCACAATCTTCTCGATACGCGCGGGATGGATGCGGCCATCGTTGATCAGCTTCAGCAAAGACAGTCGAGCGATCTCACGACGGATCGGATCAAAACATGAGAGAATGACAGCGTCGGGGGTATCATCCACAATGATGTCCACCCCGGTGATTTGCTCAATCGCGCGGATGTTGCGTCCACTGCGGCCGATGATGCGGCCCTTCATCTCCTCGCTCGGCAGCGGTACCGCCGAGACGACTACTTCCGATACCTGATCTGCCGCGCAGCGTTGAATCGCCATCGTGATAATGGCGCGAGCGCGTCGGTCCCCCTCCTCACGAGCCTCGTTCTCGATCTCCCGAATAATCCGCGCCGAGTCCTGCCGTGTGGTGTCTTCCACCTGCTTTAGCACGACCGCGCGGGCCTCCTCCTGCGTCATGTTCGCAATGCGCTGCAACTCGGCCAGGCGTTGCTGTTGCGCCTGCTCCGCCTCCTGCTCCAACTTCTGTACCCGCTTCTCGCGTTGATCCAGATTGCGCGACCGATTCTCGACCTGGTCAAACCGTCGGTCCAACTTCTCGCGCCGTTGGTTCAGTTGCTGTTCCTGCTGCTGTATCTCACGCCGCTGCGCCTTCTGCTCCGCTTCGACTTGCTCCCGTAGGCGCAGAGTCTCGTCCTTCGCCCGCACCAGAGTCTCGCGGGACGTGGTATCGGCGTCGGCCAGAATCCGTTCGGCCTCCGCCTGGGCGGACTGTATCGTCTGCTTATCCTGGGCTTCCTTGAGCTGATACCCCAGCGTCTTGCCTCGGTTGAGTCCATAGACCCAGCCCGCGAAGACGCCCAGCCCCACGCCCAGAAGCAGCGCGATGAGGGCGGGAACCCATGACCCCATGCGCCACCTCCTTTCTTGTTCTGTTGGTAAGGTGCAAAGTCCAGTTATCAAAGTCAACGAGCCACTCACATAGCTCACGGGCCTTCAACGGGCGCTCTGGCCGACCTATCTGGACACACCCATGAACGTCCAGGGAAGAGCAACCAGCGATCCCACTGTCAACCCCCGAATCAGCCCTGCCATAGTGGGCAGGGGACTGGGCTGAACCTGTCTCGTTCAGCCCAATCCGCTGCCTACTCCTCCCCCATCTCCATGCGCTCGCCCGTCGTCTCCTGCCATAACTGGCGCACCACGTCCCGCACCACACCATACTCAAAGCCGCGCCGCAGCAGGAAATCTCCCAGCTTCTTGCGAAACTCCTCAGCGGGTAGGTCAGCTAATCGCGCCGCGCGGACCCGGCCAACCTCAAGCGCCTGGCTTGGCTCGTCCACGTCGGCCACCGCCGACTCGACCAGCGTCGTGTCTATGCCCTTCTGCCGCAACTCCTGACGTAACGCCCGCGCGCCCCTGGGTTTCGTCGCCTGGCGGCTGCGTACCCATGCCTCGGCAAACGCCTCGTCGTTGATCAGGCCAACTTTCCGTAATCGCTCGACAATATGCTCGATGACATCCTGGGCCACTTCCTTACCACGCAGATACTGGCGAATCTCGCGTTCGCTGCGCGGGCGAAAGCTTAGGTAGTTCAGCGTTCGCTCATACGCCTTCTCGACCCCGTCCTGCCGCCGCAACTCGGCGATGTCCGCGTCGGTGAGACGCTGGCCCTTGCGCAGGGGGGCAGCCAGCAGCAAGGCCAGGCCAAAGGCAAACTGGTCGTCCAGATACACATTGACGCGCTCTTTGTTGCGCTTCTGTACTTCGAGCCGAGTAATCGTGCCAGCCATAAAACACGACCGGGCTGTGGTTCCTGACCACAACCCGGCGCACCCTCTCCCGCGCCGCCACGCCGTCTCCAGCGTGGGCGCTTCATCTAAGGAAGAATATCCACCCCGATGACCGAGTCGCCTCTCGGCCCAGGACGATCCTCTCGCGGCTTGAGCCGCGTCCAACGCGACGTCTAACTTCCCTCTGCGCTCTCACAATCCAGAGCGGGCCGCTGGTCAGCCCGATGGTCCGTCTTCGCCGACCCAAGGCCGGCGCTGTCGTGCGTGGTGCGCCCATTAGGGTGGCGATGCGGCTCCCGACAGGGGGAGCGATTCAGGGTGGGCGGTACGACCAGAGTGTGGCAACTTTAGGGCCGAATAATGACTTTAAGCGGCGTGGTGACGCCGCCTAAAGTCGTTATTCAGGCCAGGCTACATTTACTCCGCATCCTCGTCCGACGCCATCAAGGTCGCCTGGGCATACTGGCTCGCCAGGGCGCGCGCCTCGATGTCAGCCAGGCCATTTGAGGCTGGCTCCTCATCGTCAGCCACCGCAGCGGCCGCGGGAGCGGCCTTACCCGGCGCGCGCTTGCCCTTCTTGGCCGGCGTCTCGCTGACTGGGACCGGGTTCGGAGCAGATAGGCTGGGCGCGGGGGCCGAGGCTGGTTTCGGCGCGAGGCCCTGGCGGGCGCGGATGGCGTTCTCGATGTCCAGCGTCAGGTTCGGGTTCTCCGAGAGGAACGTCTTGGCGTTCTCGCGGCCCTGACCGAGGCGCTGGTCGCCGTACAGGTAGAACGCGCCGCGCTGCTCGACGATGCCCATCTCCTTGCCGACATCCAGGAGGTCGCCCTCGCGGGAGATGCCGTGGTTGAACATGATGTCGAACTCGGCCTTGCGGAAGGGGGGAGCGACCTTGTTCTTCTTGACCGTCACTTTGGCCCGGTTGCCGACTTCCTCGCCACCGGACTTAATGGTCTCGGTGCGGCGAATCTCAAGGCGTACCGAGGCGTAGAAACGGAGAGCCATGCCGCCGGCCGTCGTTTCCGGGTTACCGAACATGACGCCGATCTTCTGGCGAATTTGGTTGGTAAAGATCACGCAGACGTTGGAGCGGCTGATCGCGCTCGCCAGCTTGCGTAGCGCCTGGGACATCAGACGGGCCTGCAAGCCAGGGTGGCTGTCGCCCATCTCGCCTTCGATTTCCGCGCGCGGTACGAGCGCAGCGACCGAGTCGACGACGATAACATCCACTGCGCCGGAGCGCACCAGCGCCTCGGTGATCTCCAGGGCCTGTTCGCCATTGTCAGGTTGAGAGACCAGTAGGTTGTTGATGTCCACCCCACACTTTTCAGCATAGGACGGGTCAAAGGCGTGTTCGACGTCCACGAAGGCCGCCACACCGCCCTGCTTCTGCGCCTCGGCAATGATATGCTGGCACAGCGTCGTCTTGCCCGACGACTCGGGACCATAGATCTCGGTCACGCGCCCACGCGGCACACCCCCAATCCCCAACGCCAGGTCGAGACCAATCGAACCTGTCGAAATCGCCTCGACGTTCAGTTGCCGCTCGCCCCCCAGCTTCATGATAGCGCCGTCGCCGAAACGCCGCTTAAGCGTCGCCAGGGTAGTTTCTAGGGCCTTGTCGCGATCCGGATCAGCCATGGGTTGCTCCTTTCTGACACCTGCAGTTTACAGTTTACATCAAGTGGGGAAAAAAGGCAAATGCGGGTTAGAACAATTGTCCCGACAGTTGACGCATTACGCATTAGGCATTACGATTCAACTATGCCCTCCCCATTTTACCCACCCTCCACCCCCCACTCTCTTGGCGTCCTGCACCGCTGGGCCGCGCCACTGCCGCCGGCCTGGGCCAGGGCCGTCATCGAGGCGACGACGCGTCCAGGCGACCTGGTGCTGGACCCCTTCTGCCAGGGCGAGGCCGTGGCCCGCATCGCGCTTGAGTTAGGCAGGAGCGTAGCCGCCGCCGACTTCAACCCGGTCCAGACCCTCGCCGCCCGCGCGGCCATCGCCCCGCCCGCGCCTCAGACCTTGGCGCGGGCGACCTCGCGGCTGGCCGATGTGGTCAAGATAGACCGGCCGCTGCGCGAGGCCGTCCAGGCTCTCTATCTTACGACCTGCCCGCACTGCCAGGCCCGCGTGGCCGCTGAGTCGTTTACCTGGGATGCGTCGGTCGGTATCCCGACGCGCAAGACTCTGACCTGCCCTCAGTGCGGCTGGCGCGGGGCGGCCCCGGCCGACACCGACGACGCGGCGCGGGCCACCGAAATCGAACCCCTCAGCTTGAGCCACTTCTTCCTCATCGAACGGCTGGCCGGGCAGACCGATGCCCTGCGGCCGCTGGCCGAGCGCCTGGTCAATCTCTACACGCCCCGCGCCCAGCGCGCCCTGGCCGACCTGATTCGCTACCTCGACCCGCTGGACCTGTCGTCCGACGAGGGCGAGGCCGTGCGCATGGTCATTCTCGGCTGTCTCGACGCCTGCTCGACCCTCAACGCTGCCCCCTGGGATCCCCAGCCTCCGCGTCGCCTCGATACCCCGCGCCGCTACGTCGAACTCAATGTATGGCACGCCTTCGAGACGCTCACCGGAAGCCTGCGTCAGACGCCCGCCCCGCCCGACGCCGAATGGGTGGGCGAAGCGGGCCAAGTTCGCACCGGAACCACGCGGCCCTACGCCTTTGTCGGGCGGCTGCCCGCCCGCGCCCTGGCGGAAGCCCTCGCCGGCCGTGCCAGCCTCGCGCTCGGCGCGCCACCCCGCATGAACCCCCTGTTCTGGACGCTCTCCTGGGCCTGGGCCAGTTGGCTGTGGAGTCCTCGCGCCGCTACTGCTCTCCGTCCCCTGGTGGGCCGTCATCCAGGCGACTGGGACTGGTACGCGGGCGCCCTGACCGCCGCCTTGACCGGCCTGCGCACGGCCTTGAGGAGCGACGGCCAATTGGCCCTACGCTGGGCCGGCGATTACGGGGCGCACGGGGCGGTGCTGGTCGGGGCAGCGCGCGCTGGCTTCCGGTTGACCGACGCGACCGGGCGGTTGCCCCGCGCCGGCGCGCGCTGGCTCGAAGTCCAGGCCCAGTTTAGCCGCCAGCCCGAAACCCCACCACGCCTCGCACTCGACCAGTTCGGCGCGGTCAGCCAGGCGTTGGAGGAAGGGGCGGTGGTGGCGGCAGCGTACCTACTCGAAACGCAGGGCGAGCCGCTCCATGCCGAGACGCTGGCCCGGCTGGCGCTGGACGAGGCGGCGCGCGAGGGGCGGCTGGGCCAGGCGCTTGGGCTGTTCGAGGACGCCATGTTGGGGCTGGAGTTCGCGCAGGCCAAGCTGGGGGATGGGCTAGCCGTGGCGCAGGCGCGGGGCGTGCTGCGCCGGCTGGAGGATGGCCGGCTGTGGCTGGCCGACACGACGGGTGCGGCTGTCTCGTTGGGCGAGCGAGTGGAGCGGGTGGTGGTGGAGAGATTGGAAGAGATAGGAAGAGAGGGAAGGGTAGGAAGAGGGGGAAGGCAGGGAAGCGAGGGAAGCAAGGAAAGGGCAGGCAGTGAAGAAAGCGGCGAGAGCGAGGAAGCGGAGGGAAGGATTCTTCCCACGCTTCCTACCCTTCCTGTCTCTTCCCTCTACGCCGCCTTCCCCGGCCCGCTCGCTCCCGACACCGAACTGGTGACGCTGTGCCTGGAAGCGCACGGCCGGCAGGTCACGCCGAGTGAGTGGATCGCGCAGGCGGGGGTCGAGCCGCTGAAGCAGGCCGTCAACGACCTGGTGATTCTGGGCGAGGCGCTGGGCTACAGCGTCCAGTTCCCGCTGCCGTGGGCCGTCACCGCCGAGGCCGCCCTGGAGCCGCTGGAGGTCGTCTGGTTCGCGGGCGGCCGCCCGGCGACGCGTTTCGTCCTCCAGGCCAGCGCCCTGCTGACGCCCCACACGGCCGCGCTGCCCCACACGGTTCCGCACTGTCTCGTCCTGACGGAGCGCGTGGCTCGCCTGGCGCGGCACAAGCTCCACCGCGCTCCGGCCCTGGCGCAGGTGCTGGTCGAGCGCGGCTGGGACTTCCTAATAGCCGAACGGCTGCACAGTTGGTTCACGCAGCCATTGGTGGATCCGGAAACGTGGGAGGAGGTGTGTGGCTTAGAGGAGCGCAGCCCCGGCGAGGGGCAGTTGCGGCTGTTCGAGAGATGAAGTTTGTACGGGTTTGACCCCTCTGCCTATGCCATTGCCAACTCGGCCAGGGCAGCGATCGTTGTCTCAACCCGCAGGGTCCCCGACTGTTCGGTGAGAGGCGTCCCCCAGGCGAAGAGGTTGTGGGCAAGCTGACGCAGGTTGGAGCCATAGACGGTTTCGACCGCCGCCGCCTGCCCAAGCAGCTCACGGTCTAGATGGGCCAGGTCGGCTACCTGGTCAGGCGTCAGCTGGCCGGCTTGATAGGCCGCCCCTAATAGGCGACGCAGGCCAAAGGCTTGTGAGAGGTCGAGGTGGAAGTGAAGCTGTTCCGCTTCATCCATAGTCGCCCACTCATCTGCCAGTTCAGGTACAGACTGAACCGTGCGCCAAAGTGAAGCAAGGTGGGCTTCAATATGCTGCGGGGTTACACCCGCTAGAGTTAGCTCAGGGTATTCCACTTCTGTTACCTCTGGCGTCGTACCTCAGTACAATGGCTGTCAAACACAGTTCCGTATCCGCTGGCCTGGTAGCCTGTGGTGATCGTGCCAAATTGTGGATCATACGCCACGTAGATGAATGGGAGGACGTAGGGTGCGCCGCGCACATGCGATGGGGCTAGAAAGCCAGCGTAGG
>JAHCIP010000310.1 GCA_026129165.1 Anaerolineae bacterium | reverse complement strand
TGACCGCCCCCCCCCGGGCAACATGCCGAAGGATAGCAACGAACCCGCCCACCAGCGGGCGGCGGGGGCGGGGCAGGCAGAGCAGATTGATGAGGTGCTGTACGAGGGCTACGGCCCGCACGGCGTCGCCATTCTCATGGAGACACTGACCGACAATCGCAACCGCACCGTCTCGCAGATTCGCACCATCCTGACCAAGCGCGGCGGCAACATGGCCGAGGGCGGCGCGGTGGCCTGGCAATTCGACCAGAAAGGCGTCATCCTGATCGAGTTGGGCAAGCAAGACCCGGACGAGGTCAGCCTGATGGCGATTGACCTGGGCGCCGATGATGTGGTACCCTACGACGGCGAGTTGGAAGTGCTGACCGCGCCAGAGAACCTGCAGGCGGTCCGCGAGGGCCTGCTGAAGGCCAGGCTCAACGTCAAATCGGCCGAACTGGCCCGACTCCCCAAGGTGCCTATGACGCTGAGCGAAGCGGATACCGAGCAGGTGATGGGCGTCATCGAAGCCCTGGAAGACCTGGACGATGTACAGCGCGTCTTCAGCAACTTGGAAGTGCCGGACGAGATGTTCGAAAAGATGGGGGCGTAGCCAGTGCGCGTGATGGGGATTGATCCCGGCACGGCCATCTGCGGCTGGGGTGTCGTGGACAGCGACGGCGACGCTGTCCGCCTGGTGGACTATGGAGTGTTGACGACGGAGTCCGGCCTGCCCCTGGCGAACCGCCTCCAGATCATCTACTGGGGTCTGGACGAGTTGATGCACAAGCATCGCCCCGACGCTGTCGCCGTCGAGCAACTCTTCTTTAGCAAGAACGTGACGACGGCGCTGGCCGTCGGCCATGCGCGCGGCGTTGTCCTGCTCGCGGCGGCCAACGCGGGCGTCCACCTCCACGAGTACAAGCCGATGGAGGTCAAGCAGGCTATCGTCGGGTATGGCAAGGCAACGAAGGACCAGATGCAGCAGATGGTCCGCATGCTCCTCACCCTGGATGATATCCCCAAACCGGACGATGCCGCCGACGCGCTGGCCGTCGCCCTGTGCCACGCGCAGTCCTATCGCTACCAGGCCATGATTGACGAGATTTCATAGTGACTAAAGACCTGACAGGTTTTCTGAAACCTATCAGGTCCTTTTTTTGCCTACCTTATCAGCCGCATCGCCATGACTAACAGCATACACAGCATCCCACCGGCGAGTAGGCACCCCATCCCCCCGAAACCCCAGCCCCATCTGCGCCATGGTCGCCCCCAAGGCGCGATGATCACCCGTCGCGGTCCCCACCAACGTCGTCGCCACATAATGTCGTCATCCTTTCGGCTGACTATCGCCTGTCTATCCTATTGACCCTAGTGTATCGTTCGACTATGGCGAACGTGTGGCGAAAGTGTAAAGAGGCTGTAAACGTCTCAATTGGGTAGGGGCGCGGTTCCCGCGTCCTGAGCAGGGAAACCGCGCCCCTACAGTCACCATACTGCTTCTGGTAGTCAAAACTCATCAGGCTATGACCTACCTACTTCGTTCGGTAGGAACTACTTTCCGGTCAACCCCACGACCTCGTCGTGTAGCTCGAGCGCCTCGGCCGTTTCGACCGCTACTGGCTTGGCCTCCGCCTTCGCCCGTTTGGTCGCCGCGTCGAACACCAGGTTGCCCACATACGCCCCCATCGTCGGCGCGCTATGCGGCTTATTGCGGTTGGTCAGCACGGCCACCACAATCTTCTCATCGGGGTAGATCCGAATATAGCTGTCCGACCCCAGTTGATCGCCGCCCTTGCCCACATAGTCCGTAGCCGTGTCCCAGCCCAGCGCGTAGTTCTTCAGGTTGTCGGGCTTAGTCCACAGCGTCGTCCGCGACGTGTTGGAGAGGACCGTCCCACCGGCGAGCTTCATCCCAAACCGCGCCAGATCATAGGCCGACGACTCCAGGCCGCCCCCCAGGACTTTCCAACTGATATTGTCCGCTGAGACTTCATCCTGGGCCGTCGTGTCGCTCTTGTACACGGCGGCGCGGTTCGGGTCGGGTACGCTGCGGTTTTCCGGGCGCAGCGTCGGCAGATTGAGGGGGGTGGTGATTTCATCGCGCACAATCTGGCCGATGTTCTTGCCCGTCGCCGCCTCCATCGCCGCGCCGAGCAGCGTGTAGCCGTGCGTGCTGTAGTAGTAGCACGTTCCCGGCGCGCAGACCAGCGGGTTATTGCGGAAGAAGACCGTCGCTACTAGCGCCGTGTTATACTGGGCATTCGAACTGCCATTCTCATCATAGTGGCCGACCCCGGCCCGGTTGGAGACCAGTTGGCGGAGGGTGTGCGTGTGCTGGGCGGGCAGCGATGGGACGAGCGCGCGCGTCTTCGTTCCCAGCGTGAACTCGCCCTTCTCCACCAGCCGCATGGTGATCACGCCCGCGACCGCCTTACTCACCGACGCCAGGCGATAGACCGTCTTCGACGTGGCGATCTTCTCGTCGTTCACGTCGGCGTAGCCAAACCCGCGCATATACTTGATCTCGCCGTCCTGAGCGATGACCACGCTCATACCTGGAATCTTGTACTGTTGCATCTGGCCTTCGAGATAGGCATCTACCTCGTTGCGTAGCGCCCACGAGGGGCGCTCGCTGTTTTGCCGCCACACCCCGGCGTAGCGCCAGCCATTGGCCGTCTCATACACCTCGAACTCGGTCAAGCGGTAGCCCGCATCGTTGTACCGCGCCCAGTTATCGCCATACGACTGGGCCGTCATGTCCCGCAGCGCCTTCCAGCCGCGACCGTTCTTGTTCTCGATCCAGATGGCCGCGTAGTTTTGCACGCCATTCCGTCGGTACGACATGACCTGGTGGACGCGGTAGCGCCCCTTGTACTGCTCGAAGCGGTCATGATACTCGTCCGAGGTCATGTTACGCAGCAGGACCCAGTCCAAATCCTCCGCATTCTTGACCCAGACCGCCGAGTAACGTATCTCACCCGCCATCGGGTAGGCTTCGACGTCAATAGGAATATAACCGGCGTTTTTGTACTCCAGGTATTTGTCGTGAAATTCATCGCTGGTCGCGTTGCGATACGAGCCCCAGTTCAAGCCCTCGCGGTTCTCGACCCACACGCCGGCGTAGTAGCGGTCCCCGTCCAGGACATACGCTTCCTGGTCAATCAGGCGGTAGCCCTGCTCGCGGTAGGTCGTCCACTTGGTGTGGAACTCGGCGTCGCTCAGGTTGCGGTGGCTGTGCCAGCCGCGCCTGTCCGTATTCTTTTTCCAGACCGCGCTCACACGCTGGACGCCTTCCATCTCCACGACCTCAATGTCAGTGACCATGTAGCCGTCGTCCTTGCGGTCCTCGAAGTCAGCCGAGAAGTCGCTGCTGGTCAGGTTGCGCACCGAGGCCCAGCCGACGCTGTTCGGGTCGAACAGGGCCGAGGGGAGGCCGCCACTGGCCTGCGCCGCCCCTGGCAGCAGCGACACCAGGGCAATGACAACACAGGCCAGTAAGTAGCGCTGCACAAGGCGGGGCAAGGAAATCACTCGCTTGAACATCCAAACCTCCTTCAAAGCAAATTGGGGTGAATTGGTTGTTCAAGCCTACCTGACTTATTCCTGGCTGTCTGTGGCGTTACCCCCAATCGGACTGTGAATAGCGTCACAGAAATCGTGGGCGTAACTTTGACAGCCCCCTGGCTTGTTGCTACCATTAGGCCATGATGGACGCCATGACGGACGAAAAGCGCTACTGGGTCGGCTTCAACCGCGTGTCGGGCATTGGCCCCGTGCGGCTCCGCGCGCTGCAGGACTACTTCGGGAGCCTGGCGCGGGCGTGGCAGGCCCACACCGACGAACTGCGCGCGACGGGGCTGGACCACCGTTCCCTCGAAGCCTTGCTCCACATGCGCGGTCGGCTCGACCTGGATACCGAGATGGCGCGCATCGAGCAGGCCGGGCTGACCTTGCTGACGCTGGATGACCCTGGCTACCCGCGCCTGCTCAAGGAAACCGACGGGGCGCCGCCGCTGCTGTATGTCAAAGGCGAGTTGAAGCCCGAGGACGAGTGGGCGTTGGCCGTCGTCGGTACGCGGGGGGCGACGCACTACGGCAAAGAGGCGGCGCACCGCCTGGTGACAGACCTGGTGGCGCAGGGGATCACCATTGTCAGCGGCCTGGCCTACGGCATTGACACGGTCGCGCACCAGACGGCCATCGAAGCCGGGGGACGCACCCTGGCGGTGCTGGGCTGCGGCCTGGACATCATCTATCCAACGTCGAACACCAGGCTGGCGGCGGAAATTACCCATCACGGCGCGCTCCTCAGCGAGCATCCGCTGGGGACGCGGCCGGAGGCGAGGCACTTCCCGGCCCGCAACCGCATCGTCAGCGGTCTCTCGCTGGGCGTCCTGGTGGTCGAAGCGGGACGGGACAGCGGCGCGCTCATCACCGCCAATATGGCGAGTGAGCAAGGACGGGATGTGTTTGCCGTCCCTGGCAATATTTTCAACCTCAAGGCTTCGGGTGTAAACTACCTTATTCAAACCGGCGCGAAGCTGGTCATGTCGGTCAATGACATCCTGGAAGAACTCAATCTGCGGACGGCGGTGGAGCAGCGGGCGGTGCAACTGGCGCTGCCGGAGGACGAGACGGAGCGCACCCTGCTGCAACACCTGTCCTCCGACCCGGCCCACATTGACGACATCAGCCGCGCTACCGCCCTCCCGCTACCCGTCGTCTCGGCAACCCTGGCGCTGATGGAACTCAAGGGCCTGGTGCGCCAGGTGGGCGGGATGAACTACGTGACAGCGAGATAGCAACCGCAACGACGCGGAGGGACTCTCATGTACGATTTATATGCCCTGATTATGGCTGGTGGAGGCGGTACACGGCTCTGGCCGCGCAGCCGCCAGAGCCGCCCGAAGCAATTCCTCGACATTGGCTCGCCCCATAGCCTGCTCCGCGAAGCCTATCTGCGTATCGAGCCGATTATTCCCGCCGAACGAATCCTCGTCATCACCGGTCAGAACTATCACGACGCCGTGTGCAATGAGTTGCCTGAGATTCCTGCCAGCAACATTTTGGGCGAGCCGGTGGGGCGCGGTACGGCCCCGGCGGTCGGCCTGGCGGCCGAAGTACTCGCCAGTCGGGTGAATCACGGTATTATGGCGGTCCTGACCGCCGACCACATCATCCGTAACCAGGCGCGGTTTCGGGACGTCCTCAAGGCCGCGACGGCCGCCGCCCGCGAGGGGCGGATTGTCCTGATTGGCATTCAGCCCACTGAACCCAATACCGGCTACGGCTATATCGAGACGGCGGACCGTCTCAATGGTCGGGACTTGCCTCTGCTGCGCGTCGCGTCCTTCAAGGAGAAGCCCACGCGCGAGGTGGCCGAGCTGTTCCTGGCGGCGGGCAACTACTTCTGGAACAGCGGCATGTTCGTCTGGAGCCTGGACACGATTCGGGCTGAGATGCGCCGTCACCTGCCTGACACCGCCGAACGCTGCGCCGCGATCGGCCGGGCCTGGGATACGCCCGAGCGCGAGCCTGTGCTGGCGGATTTGTGGTCCAGCATTCAGACCGAGACGATTGACTATGGAGTGGTGGAGAAGGCCCACAACGTGGCTGTGATTCCCGCCGACATCGGCTGGAACGATGTGGGCAGTTGGTCCGCCCTGTTCGACGTGTTGCCGGTAGATGCGCAGGACAATATTGTCGAAGGTGAGTATATCAGCGTCGACTCGCGCAACAACCTGATCTACAGCCCCAATCGCCTCGTCGCCGCGCTGGGTGTCGAAGACCTGGTGATTGTGGACACGGACGACGTCTTGCTCATCCTGCCGCGCCACCGCGCCCAGGACGTGCGCGCCCTGGTGGCCGAACTGCGGAAGCGGGGTCGGCCCGATCTGTTATAACCGTACAAGAGTTGCGCTTGGCCTTGCGCTCATCACGCCCCGTTGGGCTGGCCGTCTCGTTCCGCCTGCTGACGCAGGGCGGCGAGACGGCTTCGGCCGTAGGCCAGGCGAGCGTGCCAGAACGCCGCATAATTCCCCCAACTCGGATACTGATCCTGCAAGGCTGTCACCCTCTCGTCCATCTCGACCCAAATCCGGTCTAGGGCCATTAGCAGCGCCGGAACTTGCTCGTACTCGCCAGCCGCCTGGAACAGGCTCCGCAGGGTGGCGGCGCGTTCGCCAATCGGGACGGGGAGACCCAACTGCTGCCCAATGGCGCGGATATCGGCGCGGCACAGCCACACGCCGATGCGGGCCGGGGTGAGTAACTCGCGTACGATAGCTCCGACGCCGGGTTCGTCGTGATCCGTGATGGGTGATGCGTCTCTCCCTTCTTCCCCTGTCTTCCTATTTTCTCCAACGTCACTGGCTACCAACTCCGCCGTGAGCGTCGCGAGCGCCTGGTAGATAGGCTCGCGGGCGACACGCGCCAGCGTCAACGCGGCGATGGGCGCCCAGCGCGCCAAGTGCTCGTTCAGGCAGCGGGTCTGCATCCGCCGCGCCCACTGTCGTCGGGCACCATCCCCTACCGCTTCGGCCTTCGCCTCCGCCTGGGCTAACTCGGCCATCAGCCGCAGTTCCAGCCCCAGGTGGTCCGGCGCGCCGACACGGACCGCTGTCGCCTCGAAGCCGCACTCCTCGTACAGCGCGACGACATGGTCCGTGGCCGCCGTATTGAGCATCAGGTCATCGTCCACAAAGAGCGCTTCGTAGGGGTAGACTTCCAGGCCGAACAAGCGCTGGTATTCCACGGCCAGGGCAGTGAGCCAGGA
>JAHCIP010000031.1 GCA_026129165.1 Anaerolineae bacterium | reverse complement strand
ACTGACTACTGTCTACTGTTTACCGGCTACTCATAGCGCAGCGCCTCGGCGGGGTAGACGCGGCCCGCCTGCCAGGCCGGAAGCAGCGTCGTCAACAGGGTCATGCCGTAGGCGACCAGGGCAATTTGAGCCAATTGGCCCCACGGGATGGCGAACTGGATCTCCGGGTTCTGGAGGGCGAGGAACTGCACGACGTTGTGAGCGACGGCGATGCCCAACCCGACACCCAGGCCAATCCCCAGCCAGGCGATGAGGGTCGACTCCAGGATGAACACGGCCTGGACCAGCCCGCGCCCGAACCCCAGCGCCCGCAACACGCCAATCTGCTGGCGGCGCTCGACGACAGCCCGCGTCGCCAGCACGCCCAGCGCCACGACGCCGCTGACCAGCCCCAGCCCCATGAAGCCCTGGAGCAACTGGTTGAGCAGCAGGCGGATGCCCTGCGCGGCGCGCAATTCTTCGTTGAGCACGGTAGCGGTGAGACCCTGCTGGCTGAACGAGCGCGTTAGCCCCAGCGCAGCCTGGCGCGGCGGCTGGTCGGGCGCGAGGCGGAAGTAGTAGGTGCGCACCGGCGGGAGGGTCCAGCCCGCCAGCTTCCGCGTGGCCGAGGTGGTGTAGAAGCCCTGGCCCAGTGAGACGCGGCGGTCAAGGATACCGATGACCTGGAGGCGCATGGGCGGCCCGCCGCGCACGTCACGCACCCAGACAATGGTGGGCGGCAGCCCACCGTCCTCCCGGGTCACGCCCTGGAGGGTGAACAGGCTGCCGCCGAAGGGGTCGCTTAGCGAGCGCAGGGTATCGCGGCTGATGAGCGACCCGCCGTGGAGCACGGCCAGCCCCGGCGTCGTGCGCAGGGCGTCCCACACCTGGCGGTCGGAGGTGTAGCCGGGGGCGCGCTGCGTCAGGGCCACGCCGGTCCCCGCCAGCCAGCCCTCATCCACCACCTGCACCTGCGAGGTCTGCCAGCGCGCCGCCGGCGCGTCGCGTTGAATAGCCTCGACGGCCACACTCGTCTGACCGCCCACGGCCGTGAAGGCCTCGGGCCGGATCGCCTCGGCCTGGGCCAGTTGCGCCGACAGGTCAGGCAGGCGGGCCGGGTCTACATCGGCGCGCAGGTCAAAGCCCGCCGCCTGGACGCCCAGGTCGGCGTAGGCGTAGCGCGTGCCGGACAGCAGGATGGCGGCGGTGGTCACGGTAAAGACGACCAGGGCGAACATGAGAATTGCCAGCCCGGTCCGCCAGCGGTAGCGGCCGGCGTAGGCGGCGGCGACGCGAAGGGCGGCGCTCAATTGACGATTAGCGATTGACGATTGACGATTGAAGCGGCGGGCCAACCAATCGTCAACCGTCAATCGTAAATCGTAAATTCGTATCAGGGAAGGCAGGAGTTCCAGGTTGTACGCAATCGCCCACACCGCGCCGAGGAGCATGAGCAGGCCGGCCAGGGCCAGCAGTTCCAGCCCGCCCACAAAGCGTTCGGTCTGGAAGACGCGAGCCTGGGGCACGGGTTGCGACCAGTAGACCAGCAGGGCCAGACCTGCTAGTGAAAAGCCCAGGCGGTCGCGGAGGGTCCGGGGGACGTTGACCAGGGCCAGCGCCCACCGCAGCGCCATACCGACGCCAATCATGGTCAGCGACCAGCCGAGGGCGGTCAGCCCCATCAGGACCGGCCAGCGCCGCGTGACCAGGGCCAGGGCGAGACCAAGCAGAACGAGCAGCGGGCCACGCGACAGCAGTGCCCACAGCAGGGGGAGCAGCCGGCCGGTCCGCGCCAACTGGGTCAAACTAGGCGGCGGCGGGCCGTTGGTCGGGATATTGCGGACGGCGGCGACGACGTTGAGGCGGGCCACCTGCCACGCGGCGACAGTGACGGTGGCGAAGGTTAGCAGCAGGCCGAGGCACAGCGCGATGACCAGCGAGCGCGGCTCGACGTAGCGGGTCAGGCGCAGGCCGAAGTCGCTCAAGTAGCCGCCCAGCGTGTCCAGGGTGTAGACGGCCACCCCCAACCCAACCAGGACGCCCAATACCGACGCGCCCAGGTCGTAGAGCGCGCCCTCGAATAGGAACATCTGGACCAGTTGGCCCTGCTGCGTACCCAGCGCGCGCGCCATGCCCAATTCGGCGCGGCGCTCGGCGGCCAGGAGCGAGAAGATCAGGAAGACGAGCATGACGCCCGTGGCGATGGAAAATAGGCCGAGGACCAGGAAGGCCGAGGTGAGGGCCGAGGCGAAGGCGCTGGCGATGTCGAGGCTGAGGCTCTTGAGTTCCACCACCGTCAGGCGGTTGAGGTTGGTCAGGGCGGCCACAAACTGCCGCGCCGTGCCAGGGGCCAGGTTGAACAGCGCCGGCCGCAATAGAGCCAGCACCTGCGGGTCACCGATGAGCAGCTTGAACTCGTCGTCGGCCTGCGGCCGCTCCAGCGCCGCGATGAGCCGCACTAAGCGAGGGCGCACGGGCGGCGGCTGGCTGCCCAGGCTCTCGCGCAGCCCGTTGCGCACCGCGTTGGTCGCCAGGAGGGCGTGCAACTCGCGCGCGGCGCGGTCGTCCACCAGGCTGGCGCGCAGCGCGCGGGCGATGGGTTCGCTGTAGCGCAGCCGGTTGGAGCCGCCCTGGTTGACAATCAGAATCTGGTTGATCTGGCCTGGCTCGTTTTCAACGCTCTGCCACCAGGGGAGGCTGACCAGCAGCGTGGCCTGCGTGCCGCCGAGTTCTCCGTTGGCGGCGACGGCGCGCACCGTCACTTCGGTTTCGCGGCTGCCTCGGTAGATGACCAACCTGTCGCCCGCCTGGGCCAGCAGTGGACCCGCCGCCGCCTCGTTCAGATAGGCTTCTCCCTCTTGCAAGTCGGCCAGCATCAGACGGCACTCTTGTCCCGATGGGGTCTGACAGCCACTCCGCCGCAGTTCGCCAAAGGCGGCCGGCGTGTCGGAAGGGAGGGCCAGCAGGTTGACGCCGCCGCTGGCGACCTGCTGCGCCGTGTTAGCCAGGGTGTACTGACGGATGAGGCTGCCCACCACGCCCGCCACGCCCGGCTCGGCGGCCAGCAGGCGTCGCACCTCGTCTACCTGCGAGGCGTCGAAGTCGTCGCCCGCCACCGTCGGGATGCGACCGTCGGCCACGCCTTGGAAGTCGTTCTGGGTGAAGCGCCGCGTCCCCTGGCGGTAGGAGACGACGACTTCGTCTACGCCGCCGAGCGAGCCGCTGACGAGTTCGCGGATGGTGTAACCAATAGCGTCGCCGGTCGTGAACGAAGCGGCCACGATGGTGGTGCCGAGGGCCAGGCCCACGACGATGAGGACCGAACGGGCGCGGCGGCGCGGGATGTGGCGCACGCCGAGCTTGACCAGCACCGGGTGGCGCACGGCCAGCCAGAGCGTCGTCAGGGCCAGGGCGACCGTGACCCCGGCCAGCACGCTGGCGATGAGGGAGGTGGGAATACCGAAGAGACTATCCATAGGTAGGGTGGGGTTAGCCCAGCGCGAGCGGCGCGAGGCGAACGGCCTGTCCCCCCCCCCTTTCCTCGTCGATGATGCGGCCGTCGTGCATGTGGACAATGCGGTCGGCGCGACCCGCGATGACGCGGCTATGCGTCACCAGCACCAGGGTGAGGGTATACGAATGGCGCAGGCTGTCGAGCAGGTCCATGACCTCGTCGGCCGCTTTGGAGTCCAGGTTGCCCGTCGGCTCGTCGGCCCAGATGATGCTGGGCCGAGGGGCCAGGGCGCGGGCAATCGCCACGCGCTGCTGCTGGCCGCCAGACAGTTGGGCCGGAGCATGGTGGGCGCGGTGGCTCAGCCCGACCTGCTCCAGCGCGGCCAGGGCGCGCTCACGGGCCAGCCGAGGCGACAGCCCGCCCACCAGCAGCGGCAACTCCACATTCTCCAACGCGCTCAACACAGGCAACAAGTTGTATGCCTGGAAGATGAAGCCCATCCGCTCGGCCCGCAGCGCGGTGCGCTGGGCGTCGCTCATGCGTTGCAGGGAGATACCGTCAATCAGGACGTCGCCTTCGTCGGCGGCGTCCAGCCCGGCCAGGCAATTCAGCAGTGTCGTCTTGCCGCAGCCACTCGGCCCCATCAGCGCGACCATCTCGCCCCGCTGGACGGTCAGGTCCACGCCGCGTAACGCCTCAATCATCGTCTCGCCTACATAATAACGTCGTTTCAACCCATACGCTACGACAACCGGTTCGGTCACACTCACTCCCTATGGCCGTGGTTCGGCCAACCCGCCACTCTGTTGGAGGGCCTGGTAAAACAGATCAGCGATGGCCTGGTAGCCGGCCGCGCTGGGGTGGAAGCCGTCGGCGCTGATATAGTCGGGGTGGGCCTCCAGTTCGGTCCACTGGCTGTGGAGGTCCACCAGCACCACGCCGTGCTTCTGCGCCTGGCGGGCGATGACCTCGTTCCAGCGGGCCACCTCGCCCTCGATGCGGTTCGGGGCGATACCCGTGCCGTTGTAGACGGGCACCCGTTCCAGGGCCGGCATATTGCCCATCAGGATGCGCTGGGGATGTTGAGCGGCCAGGGCCGTCAGGAGGCGGTCCAGGTCACGCTCATACTGATCCAGGTTGACGCGGGCGTTGAAGTCGTTGACCGCCAGCCACACCGTCACCAGGTCGGGCTGGGTGTCCAGCGCCACGGGCAACTCCTGCGTCAGAGCCTCGCTCAGCTTGAAGCCACTCACCCCCAGGTTGACCAGCCGCGTCCCCGGCGGGAGGCGGCGCTGGAGCTGGGGCACCCAGCCGTCCTGGACCGGGTGGGCCGCGCCCACGCCGACGCTGTCCGACGCGCCAAGCGCGACGTAGACCAGCGGGCGGGCCGCCTGGCTCGACGGGGCGCACCCGGCCAGCAGCAGGGCCAGCAGGCCCAGGCAAGTCAAACCGACAAAACGCAGATAAGGAACGGACAACTTTGGTAAACGATAGTGGTTCATAGTGGAAAGTATAGTCATCGGCTTGCATTCGGGGTACATTGAGCCGGCCAGCGTATTGCGCCGGGGGCCGAGTTGGGCTATACTGTGGCCTTGGAGGAGGCGCAAGGAGGCGACGATGGCCGAGTCCGACCGCGACCCCGCCGCTGTACTCACCGAGACATCCCTGGAGCCGCTGCCTCGCCCTCATGGGCTAAGCCCCGTGCTGACCGTCACGGTCAAGCTCTTGATCACCCTGGCAGGGCTGGCCGTCTTCATCCTCGCCCTGGAACTGCTCAAGAAGGGCGCGGCGGGCATCGCCCCCCTGTTCCAAAGCCTCCATGTGGATGGGGTCTGGGACTCGCTGGGTATGGGCTGGCTGATGGCCTACGTCGTCCTCAGCGGCTCGCCCGTCGCGGCCATCTCGCTAACCCTATTTAGCGGTCAGGTCATCAGCGACATCCAGGCGTTCGCCATGATTACCGGCTCGCGGCTGGGCGCGTCGTTTATCGTCCTGTTTATCGGCTTCCTCTACTACCTGCGCGGCCACCAGCGCGTGGCCAGTATCTCGATTGGTATCCTGTCGTTGTTAGTCACGGCGACCGTCTACCTGCCGGCGATGGCTCTCGGCTATGCGTCGCTCACCTATGGCTGGCTGAACCGGGTGCAGTTTGGCCGCCCCGGCGCGCTCAACTCGGTGATTGACATCGTCTACGACCCTATCGTCAACTGGCTGACCGTCCACCTGCCGCGTTGGGGCTTGTTTATCCTGGGCATCCTGACCCTGCTGACCGCCTTTCAGATTTTCGACAAGGCGCTACCCGAGGTGAACCCCGACTCGACCGGCTTCCAGCGCATCGCCGACCTGGTCTACCGCCCGCAAGTGATGCTACTGCTCGGCCTGGCCGTCACGTCCATCACGTTGTCGGTGTCGGTGTCGCTGTCCATCCTGGTGCCGCTCTCGGCGCGGGGCTATATTCGCCGCGAGAACCTGATCCCCTACATTATGGGCTGCAACATCTCAACGTTTATTGATACCCTGTTTGCCGCGCTCTTGTTAAACACGCCCCGCGCGTTTACCATTGTCCTGACCGAGATGCTGAGCGTGGCCGTGCTGTCCCTCTTGATTCTGCTCCTGATGTATCGCCCCTATCAGGCGGCCATCGAGCGGCTGCTGGAGTGGACGCTGCGCGACCGCCGCACGCTGGCGCTATTTATTCTGCTCATGACCCTGGTACCCCTGGGCTTGTTATTGTCGTGAGGAACCGCAGGCTGCGAGTTGGGGAGGAGGCTGGAGCGTGAAAATTCTGGTGTACGCGGACTCGGGTAAGAGTGGCAGTACTTCGCTGGAGTGGCTGGCGGTGCTGGCGGCGACCCTGCCGGTTGAGGTCACACTGTTACTGGCCTACGACCGCGTGGCGTCGGGCGTGACCCAACTCGAACCGCTGGTCCAGTTTGTTCGCAGCCACGGTGGTGAGGTGCGCATTGAGACGACAGATGGCACGCACGCGTCGAGCGCGATTGTGGCCGAGGCCCGCCGGTCGGGCTATAACCTGCTCATCCTGCCGCCGAGTATGCGCGGCGGGGCGCGGGGCTTGCTGCGCGGGTCGCGGCTGGGCGCGGTGGTGCGTAATGTCGGCTGCGGTATCCTCATCGCCCACCCGCCAGCGCGCACGCCGCGTCAAATCTTGATGTGCGTGGGGGGGGGACCCCACACGGAGATTGACGCCGAGGTGGCGGCCAGGGTGGCCCAGGCGTTTCAGGCCCAGGTCAATATCCTGCATATCGTCTCGCAGGTGCCGCTGGTCTACAATGGCCTGGAGGACCTGCGCAGCCACCTGCAGCAATTCCTGGCCGCGCCCACGCCAGCCGCGCGGCAACTGGAACGCGCTCAGGCCATCCTCGCCGAGCACGGTGTAGCGCACGACTTGCTGGTGCGCGAAGGGATTGTGGTGGACCAAATTATGGAGGAGATTCGGACAGGAGACTACGACCTGCTGGTCATCGGGGCGCACGAACGGGGCAGCGGCACGCTGCTCCAGTTTTTCCTGGAGGACTTGAGCAATGACCTCAGCCACCGCAGCCCCATCGCCACGCTGATTGTCCAGGGGCCGGAGGGCTGGCGGGCGGGGGCAACCTGACAGGGGTGAGGGGTGAGGGACGAGGGTTGAGGGATTACCGACCACTGACTACCGACTACCGACTACTGACTACGGAGACTTCATGACCGGACTCATTACCCGACTGATCATCAACGCCATCGCGCTCATCGTGGCGGTGGCTCTGGTGCCGGGCATCCAGGGGCCCTCGTTTCAGGAAGCGAGCGGGCTGATCCAGTACCTCATCGTCGGCCTGATCTTCGGCCTCGTCAACGCCCTGATTCGGCCCATCCTGTCCGCGCTGTCCTGCCCGCTGATGATCCTCACGCTCGGCCTGTTCACCTTCGTCATCAATGCGGCGATGCTGTGGCTGACGAGCGTCATCTCGCAAAACCTGAGCGTGACGGGGCAGGCCGCCGACATCCCCTTCCGCGTCAACGGCTTCATGCCGGCGCTCATCGGCTCGGTGGTCGTCAGCCTTGTCAGTATCGTGCTGACCACGCTAGTTCGGGACGGCGACCGCTAGCCGAACGCTCCACCATCCACTAGCCCACCACCGCCTCCGCCAACTTGGCCCGCTTCTCCTGGCGCAGGCGCTGCTGGGTGTCCAGGAGGCGCTTGCGCAGGCGAATGCTCTTGGGCGTCACCTCGACCAGCTCATCCTCGGCAATGTACTCGATGGCGTCGTCCAGGCTGAGGACACGCGGCGCCTTGAGCGTGACAAAGCTATCCTTGGTCGAGCTGCGGATATTGTTGAGCACCTTGCGCTTGGTCACGTTGACACCCAGGTCGCTGTCGCGGATGTGCTGGCCGACAATCTGGCCTTCGTAGACCTCATCGGTCGGGCGGACAAAGTACGTGCCACGGTCCTCCAACGCTTCGAGCGCGTAACTCGTCGCTGGCCCGGTCTCCATCGCCACCAGCGAGCCGTGGTCGCGCGTCTCGATTTCGCCCTGGTACGGCTCGTAGCCCCCGAACAGGGCGTTGACAATGCCCTCGCCCCGCGTCGCGGTCATAAACGCCGAACGGAAGCCGAGCAGGCCGCGCGTTGGGACGATGTACTCCAGATGGACCATACCCATGTCGCCCGGATGCATGTTGAGCATCCGCCCGCGCCGCTTGCCCAGCATCTCGACGGCGATGCCCATCGTCTCCTCGGGCACCTCGATGCTCACCTGCTCCATCGGCTCCAGCCGCTCGCCGTCCTCCCCCTCGTGGTAAATCACTTCGGGTTTCGACACGGCCAGCTCAAAGCCCTCGCGGCGCATCGTCTCGATGAGGATCGCCAGGTGCAACTCGCCGCGCCCCGACACCGAGAACTGGTCGGCGCTGTCGGTATCTTCGACACGCAGGGCTACGTCGCGTTCCAACTCCTGGTAGAGCCGTTCGCGCAGTTTGCGGCTGGTCACGTTGGTTCCCTCGCGGCCGGCGAAGGGCGACGTGTTGACCAGGAACATCATGCGCAATGTCGGCTCCTCGACGCGAATGGACGGCAAAGCAATCGGGTTCACGGCATCGGCGATAGTTTCGCCGATGCCCACATCGGGCAGCCCGGCGACGGTGACAATCTCGCCCGCCGAGACGGTCTGGACCTCCTGGCGCTGGAGGCCCTGGTGGATAAACACCTGGGTGATTTTGCCTGGGCGCATCTGGCCGTCATGACCGATGACCATGACCTCCTGCGCCTTGGTGATGTCACCCGCGAACAACCGTCCCGTCGCCAGCCGGCCCTTGTAATCGTCGTAGGCCAGCAGGTTGACGCGCATCTGCGTCGGCGCGTCGAGTTCGGCATGGGGCGGCGGGACGCGGCTCAGGATGGTGTCGAACAGCGGTTGCAGGTTCGGCCCCAACTCGGTGGGCGTCAGGCTGGCCTGGCCGGTGAGGGCGTTGGTGTAAATAATCGGGAAGTCGGCCTGCTCGTCGGTCGCGCCCAGGTCAATAAACAGGTCGAAGGTAGCGTTGGCGACGTAGTCCAGGCGGGACTGCGGGCGGTCTACCTTGTTGATGACCACGACGGCGCGGAGACCCAGTTCGAGGGCCTTGCGCAGCACGAAGCGCGTCTGGGGCATCGGCCCATCCACCGCGTCCACCAGCAGCAGCACGCCGTCCACCATGTTGAGCACGCGCTCGACCTCGCCGCCAAAGTCAGCGTGGCCCGGCGTGTCTACAATATTGATCTTGACGCCGCGATAGGTAATGGCCGTATTCTTCGCCAGGATGGTAATGCCGCGCTCGCGTTCCAGGGCATTCGAGTCCATGACTCGCTCGGCGACGGTCTGGTTCTCGCGGAAGACGTGGCTCTGCTTGAGCATGGCGTCCACCAAGGTGGTCTTGCCGTGGTCAACGTGGGCAATAATCGCAATATTTCGTAAATCGTCGCGCTGTGGCATACATCCTCATCCCACCAAAAAACCTCGGCGCTCGGCCGAGGCAGCTATGACTCCCTCTACTTGGAAGGTGGCGGCGCTGTTTTCTTACCCTACCCTAAACCTTTGGGTTGTTGCTGACCACGTAGAACATAACGGCGGGCTGTCATGCCGAGCGCAGCGAGGTATCTGCTCCGCCAGCGTTTCCAGAGCAGACCCTTCACTTCGTTCAGGGTGACAGTCGAACGTTCTGAGCGCAGAGGTCAAGTACTTCTGGGACAGAGAGCAAACTACGGAGCGAAGTTTCAGTCCGCATCCCGCAGGCGGTAGCCCACTCCCGGCTCAGTGATAATGTGCTGAGGTTGGGCTGGCTCGTGTTCAAGCTTCTGCCGCAGTTGGCCAATGTGGACGCGCAGGTAGTGCGTCTCCTGTTCGTAGCCTCGTCCCCAGACCTCGCGCAGTAACTGTTGGTGGGTGAGCACTTTGCCGGCGTGGGTGACCAAGACGCGCAGAATGTCGTACTCTTTGGGAGCCAGCTTGACCTCGTGGCCGGCGACGGACACCTGCCGACGCGCCAGGTCCACTACCAGGTCGCCGCTGCGAAAGACCGGCTCCTCCGCCACCTCGCGCAGCCGATGCCGCAGTACGGCCCGCAGGCGGGCCAGTAATTCGCCGATGCCGAAGGGTTTGGTCACGTAGTCGTCCGCGCCTCGGTCCAGGGCCTGAATCTTGTCGGCCTCGCGGTCACGCACGGACAGGACGATAATCGGGACATCGGTCCACTCGCGCAGCCGCGAGATGACGTCCAGCCCGTCCACATCGGGCAGGCCCAGGTCCAGGATGACGACGTCAGGACGCTCGTTGGCCGTCTTGAGGATCCCCTCTTCGCCGCTGGGGGCTTCGAGCACGCTGTAGTGGTGCGCGCCGAGGCTGGTCCGCAAAAAGCGGCGAATCTGCGGCTCATCGTCCACGATCAGGACGCGAGCGGCGATGTCAGTCATGCGTGACCACCTCTTGCAGACGCGGCGGCGTCTGGGTCAGGGGAAACCGTACCCGAAAGAGGGCGCCCGCCCGATCGAGGCGATTCTGAGCCTCGATGGTCCCTGCATGGGCCTCCACGATACCACGGCAAATAGACAATCCCAACCCGGCCCCGGCGCCCCGGCGGTCCCCATCAACGACACGGTGGAACTTGTCAAATATTCGCTCCAGTTGGTCGGGGGGGATGCCGGGGCCTTCGTCGGCGATCTCCAGGACGACGGCCCCTGGCTCCTGGTGGGCCTGGACCTGGATGGTTGTTCCAGGCGGTGAGTACTTGGCCGCATTATCCAGCAGATTGACCAGCACCTGCTCCATGAGGACAAAGTCGAGGGAGAGCAAGGGCAAGCCGGGTTCCACCTCGACCACCAGGCGGTGGTCGCCCAGAAACTGGGCTGGACGGGCCAGGGCCGCGCCGATGACGTCCTCCACTTCGACCCAGTCGCGGTTTAACTCCAGCGCTCCCGACTCCAGCCGTGTCATGTCCAGCAGATTGCCGACGAAACGATTGAGCCGGTCGGCCTCCTCCTGGACCGTCAGGAGCAGGTCACGACGCTCGGTGGGCGTGTAGGCCGTCTCCTGACTGAGCAAACTCGACACGGCACCCGTAATGGAGGCTAGGGGGGTGCGCAGGTCGTGGGAGATGGAGGATAGCAGAGCGGTGCGTAGGCGTTCGGTTTCGGTGAGCAGCCGCGTCTGCTCGATGTCCTGCGCCAGCAGAGTGCGCTCAATGGCGACCGCCGCCTGGTCCGACATGGCTTCCAGCAGGCGGCGCTGGCCAGGCGCGAGCAGGGCATCCCCCTCCAGGCGCACGCCGAGGACCCCGACCACGCCACTCGCCGCGCGCAGGGGCTGGAAGAACCAGTCCACGCCGGGTAGCGTATCCGCCCCGTGTCCGGTGGGTTGGCCGCGCTGCCAGGCCCAGGTGGCGGCGGCGTGCTCGGCCTCAGTGAGGGCCACGTCGGGGGGCTGCACGGCCCGCACCTCCAGGCGGCCCGCTTCGGGCGTCAGGACGACGACCCGCGCGGCCTGCGTCTGCGCCACCTGAACCGCGATGGCCTGGGCCGCGCTGGGCAGGTGGGCCGCGCCCACAATCTCGCGGCTCAGGTTGTACAGGGCGCTCGTGCGCGCCTCGCGGCGGCGGGCGGCATCGGCCTGATCGCGCGCCCGACCTGCCAGGTTGCTGGTGAGAACGGCGACAATCAGGAAGATGACCAGGGCCAGCACGTCCTGGGGACTGGCGATGGTCAATGTATGAACAGGGTCCACAAAGAAAAAGTCATAGAGAGCAATGCTGAGGACCGAGGCAAAAATGGACGGCCCCAGCCCCCAGGTCGCCGCGCTGAAAAGGACGGCGGTCAGGAAAATGGTGGATAGGTTCGGTAGGGATAGAATGGAACGTAAAAAGGCCGCGAGCACGCCCGCCAGCAACACAGCGACAGCGCTCGAAAGATAAGCATTGACGGTGACGACCGAGGGCGCCTGAAGCGGTGAGGAGGGCCGCGTTTGTCCCGTCTCCGGCTCGCCGGTGATGACGTAGACGTCTATTTCGCCGCTGGCGCGGATGACATCATGGACTACGGAGCCGTGCAGCATCTCATGCCAGCGCGAGTGGAGCGATTTCCCGATAATCAACTCGGTGACATTGCGCGACTGAGCATACCGCACCAGGTCCTGGGCGACCTCCTGGCCCGGGATGGACACGGCTTCGCCGCCCAACTGCTCGGCCAACCGCAGCGTCGAGGCGACACGGTCGCGCTCACCTTCGGACAGGCGATAGTGGGCCGGGGTCTCGACGTAGACGGCCAGCCACTCGGCGCGGCGGCGGTCGGCGCGGCGCTTGGCGGCGCGTATCAGACGTGGGGCCAGCGGGCTTTCGCTGACGCAGGCCATGATACGGTCCTGAGTGGGCCAGGGACCGGGGATGGCGTGCGCCTGCATGTAGTTCCGCATCTGGGCGTCCACCCGCTGCGCGGTATGGCGGAGGGCCAACTCGCGGAGCGCCGTCAGGTTGCCTTTGCGGAAGTAGTGGCGGATAGCCCGCTCGGCCTGGTCGGGGACATAGACCTTGCCCTCGCGGAGGCGTTGGAGCAGTTCGTCGGGGGCCAGGTCTACCAGTTCGATCTCGTCGGCGCGCTCTAGCAACCGGTCAGGCACGGTCTCGCGGACGCGCACGCCTGTGATTTGGGCCACGACATCGTTGAGGCTTTCGAGGTGCTGGATATTCATTGTCGTAAAGACGTTGATGCCTGCCGCCAGCAACTCTTCCACATCCAGGTAGCGTTTGGGATGCCGGCTGCCCTCGACATTGGTATGGGCCAGTTCGTCCACCAGCGCCAGTGTCGGATGCCGCGCCAGGATGGCATCTAGGTCCATCTCGGTCAGCCGGCGGCCCCGATACTCTATCTGCCGCCGAGGAACAACCTCTAGTCCCTCCAGGAGCGCCTGGGTCTCGGCGCGGCCATGCGTCTCGACCAGGCCCACCACCACATCCACGCCTTCGCGGCGTTTGGCCTGGGCCGCCTCGAGCATGGTGTACGTCTTCCCCACGCCGGGCGCCGCGCCGAGGAAGATTTTGAGTTGGCCGCGCTGCTCTTGCTGGGCCGCCGTCAGTAGCGCCTCAGGCAATGGCCGCCGTTCCCCATCATTCGCCGCCATCGCACCTCACCCCTCACCGCCTCGAATAGTCACACGCTGGCCTAATTATACCCTGACCGGCGGTTCGGCCAACTCGGCCCGCACATCGTCGGCGTCGCCCTCGTCCTCCTCTTGCTCAAGGGCGCTCAATTGAATCGGAACGACGGCCACGACAACATGGTCGAGGTCCTGGAGGGCGAGTTGCTCGATAAAGTGTGAGTTCTGATGCAACAGTTGAGTCATAGGGCTGCCGGTGCGGAGTTGTCCCATGAGCACCTGGACGTAGCCGTTCGGCGCCTGCGCCAGTAGCGACTTGACATAGTGGCGGATGGGCTGGCTGAGGCTGCGATACGGGGAGGGTAGAATGACCAGCTCCCCCATTCCAACGCGCTCCTGCCACTTCTGGTGGATGGATTCCAGACGCCCCTCGTTGACGCCGACATGGATGGCGGTCCAGGGGACGCCGAGGGAGTTGGCGTACTCCACCAGCCGCAGGGTCTCGCGGTGGACATCCGAGATGAGGAGAATGGTCTGGATGGGGAACCGCCCCGCGCTGACGTGTTCCCCAGCCGTACTCAACACCTGGGCCACATGGCGATAGTGGTGATGGATGCGGAAGAAGAGCAGGAGCAGGGAGGGGATCAGAATCGCGATGATCCAGGCGCCCTGAGTAAACTTGGAGACCAGGAACACGAGCGTCACGATGGCTGTGATGACCGCTCCAAGCGCGTTGAGCGCCTGCTTGGGCCGCCAGAGGTGGTCGTAGCGCAGGATGCTACCCAGCGTCGCGATCTCGTTACTAGGCGTCAGCTGGCCCGTCCGCATGAGTTCGCCCACCTTCTGCCAGCGCTTGACCATGCCCGCCTGAGACAGGGTGAAGCTAAGAAAGACGCCGATGGCGTACAGGGGGATCAGACGGCTCACGTTGCCGCCGAAGATGAAGATCAAGAGGCTCGCCAGCGCCGCCAGGATGATGACACCGGTACTGAAGACGAGGCGGCTGCCTCGGAACGTGAACTGTTTGGGCAAGAAGCCGTCCCCAGCGTGCAAGGCCGCCAGGCGGGGAAAGTCGGCAAAGCTGGTATTGGCGGCCATGATGAGGATGACGGTGGCGGAGGAGAGCGTCAGCAGGCGCAGCGTCCCATCTCCGAAGACGACACGCGCCACCTGGGAGATGAGTACCTCCTGCTCCGAGGCCTGCGCCCCAATCAGATAGCCCAGGGTACCCAGACCGAGGAACATGACCATGAGCAAGGCGGCGTCCCACAGGAGGGTGGTGGCGGCGTTCTTAGAGCGAGGCTCCTTGAACGCGGTGATACCATTGCTGATGGCCTCGACGCCGGTGACCGCTGTCGTGCCAGAACTGAACGCGCGCAGGATGAGCAGACCGAGGGCCAGCCCTGTCAGGCTGACGGTTTCGAGATGCGCGCCGGGGACCTCGCCTACCACGCCCAGAGTACCGTTGACGGCCTGCCAGAAGCCCGCGCCGATCATCAGCAACATCATGGTGATAAAGTAGTACGTCGGTAGCGCGAAAATGCGTCCCGATTCCTTGACACCGCGCAGGTTCACCAGCGCCATGACCAGGATGAGGAATAGGGATAGTTGAACCTTATAGTCAAACAAGACGGGAAAGGCACTGGCAATCTGATCTACGCCGGAGGCAATGCTCACTGACACGGTGAGTACGTAGTCGGTCAATAATGCGGCTCCCGCGCCCTGCGCTGGCGCCTCGCCCAGGTTATCGCGGGCGACAATGTAGGCGCCGCCCCCGCCCGGATAGGCGAAGATGGTCTGGCGGTAGGACAGGGTCAGGATGATGAGCAGGATGCAGATGGCGACCGTAATGGGCACGGCCAGCCAGTAATGCGCCGCGCCGATGGTCGCCAGGACCAGCAGAATCTCCCCGCCCGCGTAGGCCACCGACGAGAGCGAGTCGGAGGCGAAGACAGCCAGGCCGACCGTTTTGCTGATAGACTGGTGCGGCGCGTCGATTGTCTTGAGCGGACGCCCAAAAACCCAGCGCCGTACTTTACTCAGATGCATGGACCCCCCCACTTCTATCCAGCGCCAGGTTCAGCTTCAGCACGTTGACGCGCGGCTCGCCCAGGAATCCCAACTGGCGCCCCTCGGTGTAGCGTTGCACCAACTCTCGCACCTGCGCTTCGGTCATCCCGCGCGCCAGCGCCACGCGAGCCACCTGGAACGCGGCCGCCGCCGGGGTGATGTCCGGGTCCAACCCGCTGCCCGAGGTAGTTACCAGGTCCACGGGCGCGGACGCGCCGGGGTTGCCCGCCTGCAAGTCCTGGACGGACTGGGACACGCGGTCCAGGAGCGCCTGGTTCGTCGGCCCCAGGTTCGAGCCGCCGGAGGCCGCCGCGTCGTAGCCATCGCTGCCGGCCGCCGAGGGACGCGGGTGGAAGTACCTGTCGCCGCTGAAATTCTGGCCGATCAGGGCAGAGCCAATGACCTGCCCATTCTGGACCATCAAGCTGCCGTTGGCCTGATAGGGGAATATCGCTTGCGCGATGCCTGTCACCGCCAGCGGATAGATCACGCCGGTCAGCAGAGTTAGAATCAGGGTCGCCACGAGGGCGGGTCTGAGTTGGGCTAACATCTTCACTTTCCTTCGTCGGAGGGGCAAGCTGTCGCCTGCCAGCACTGCTCGACAATCGAGTTGATCTCATCTGTGACGGATGAAATCGCCCTCTGGCTGCGTTCCACCTGAGAGGCAGACCGGGGCGACATCTCCTGCAATCCCATGTAGGTCAAACCTAGAACAACCACTTCGATCAGGTGGCGTGTCACCTCACCCTGGATATGGAGGGCGCCAAACAAGATCAGCCCAGACACGGCCAGGAAGGCTACCCGCTCCCCCGTGACCCACCAGCGCTGTATCCACATCGCTCACCTCCATAGCCCGCCCGGCCTTCGGTAGGTTGGGGCGGGCCGCCGCCAGGCCAGTCTTAACCGCGTGACAAGTCACGTCTAGACTTGGCCTCCCTCCTGAGCCGCTGTCGCCTCGGCTGGATGGGGGTCAGCAGTGTGGCGCATCACCTGGCGGTAGTGCGCCTGACGGAGGGTGAGGGGCGCCGCCAGGCCCGCCTCCGCCTCTGCCTGACGGACGCGCTCCTGGTAGGCTCGTTCGGCCCCCTCTTGCTCAATGGCCGAGGCGTTGAGCCAGGTCCAGACCGACATCCAGCCAAAGCTCACCCCCACGACTATCACTTGCGCGATCTGCCGCCACGGCGCGGCCAGCCCCAGGCGCTGCAAGAGCACGAGCAGGCCGATGGTCACGGGGACGACGAGGTCCACTTTCCACCACGCGGGCTTACCTGACTTGCGCATCGGAACCTTCTTTCACCTCCACCACCCACCCGAACCGCTTGGTCATGCGGGCGGGCTTCGGCTAGGCCAACCTCAACAGGGTGACAAGTACGTCAATGACCTTGATGCCAATGAACGGCGCGACAATGCCGCCCAGGCCGTAGACCAGCAGGTTGCGGCGCAGGATAGCGGCGGCCCCCATTGGCTTGTACGACACGCCGCGCAGCGCCAGCGGTATCAGGGCGATGATGATGAGCGCGTTGAAGATGATGGCCGACAGAATGGCGCTCTGGGGTGTCGCCAGGCGCATGATGTTGAGCGCGCCCAGGGCGGGATAGGTGGCGGCGAACATGGCCGGGATGATGGCGAAGTATTTGGCGACATCGTTGGCGATGCTAAACGTCGTCAGCGCGCCGCGCGTCATGAGTAACTGCTTGCCAATCGCCACAATCTCGATGAGCTTGGTGGGGTTCGAGTCGAGGTCCACCATGTTGCCAGCCTCTTTCGCCGCCGACGTTCCCGTGTTCATGGCCACACCCACATCGGCCTGGGCCAGGGCAGGCGCGTCGTTGGTGCCGTCGCCCGTCATCGCCACCAGCTTGCCTCTGGCTTGCTCCTCCCGAATCAGCTTGAGCTTGTCTTCGGGCGTGGCCTGAGCCAGGAAGTCGTCCACACCCGCCTCGGCCGCGATAGCCGCCGCCGTCAGCGGGTTATCGCCCGTAATCATGACCGTGCGGATGCCCATCCGCCGCAACTCAGCGAAGCGCTCGCGCATCCCGCCCTTGACGATGTCCTTGAGGTAGATGACTCCCAGCACGCGCCGGTTCTGGGCGACGACCAGCGGCGTGCCGCCCGCCTTCGCCACGCGCTCGACCACGTCGGTCAACTCGCGTGAGGGCTGAATTCGCCCGCCGTTTTGCTCGCCCACAAAATGGAGGATGGCGTCGGTAGCGCCCTTGCGAATCTGGGTGCCATTCAGGTTGACGCCGCTCATCCTCGTCTGCGCGGTGAACGGGATGAAGTGGGCGTGACGCTCGGCCACCTCGCGCCCGCGCAGCCCGTACCGCTCCTTGGCGAGCACGACAATGGAGCGCCCTTCCGGCGTCTCATCGCTGAGGGAGGCCAGTTGCGCCGCGTCGGCCAGTTCCTCCTCGTGAATGCCATACAGCGGGATGAACTCGCTCGCCATGCGGTTGCCCAGCGTAATCGTGCCGGTCTTGTCCAGCAGCAGCGTATCCACGTCGCCGGCCGCCTCGACGGCGCGGCCCGACATCGCCAGGACATTGTGCTGCACCAGGCGATCCATGCCGGCGATGCCGATGGCCGACAGCAGGCCGCCGATGGTGGTTGGGATGAGCGTCACCAGCAGGGCAATCAGCACCGTCACCGACACAGGGCCGCCGGCATAGATGGAATAGGGCAGGACGGTGGCCGTCGCCAGCAGGAAGATGATGGTCAGGCCCGACAGCAGGATGCTCAGGGCGATCTCGTTGGGCGTCTTCTGACGCGCCGCGCCTTCGACCAGGGCAATCATGCGGTCCAGGAACGTCTCGCCGGGGTTGGACGTGATACGGACCTTTATCCAGTCGGACAGGACACGGGTGCCGCCGGTGACCGCCGAACGGTCGCCGCCGCTCTCGCGGATGACCGGCGCGGACTCGCCCGTGATGGCCGACTCGTCCACCGACGCGACTCCCTCGACCACGTCCCCGTCGCCCGGGATAATGTCGCCCGCCTCGACCAGAACCAGGTCGCCCCGGCGGAGGCTGGTAGCGGGCACGACTTCGTGCTGCTGTCCATCACCGCCGGCCAGCCGCTTCGCCATTGTCTGCGTCTTGGTCTGGCGCAGGCTATCGGCCTGGGCCTTGCCGCGCCCCTCGGCCATCGCCTCCGCGAAGTTGGCGAACAGGACGGTGAACCACAACCAGGCGGCGATTTGGAGGATGAACGCCACGCCCTCGCCCGTCGGGGCGAGACTCTCGCGCACCACGAGTATCGTCGTCACCAGGGCGACCACTTCGACAACAAACATGACCGGGTTCCGTAGCAGCGTGGTCGGGTTGAGCTTGACCAGGGAGTCGCGCACGGCGCGGCCCACAATGGTAGGGTCAAACAGCGACAGCCGCTTCGTCTCATGCATCATAAGAGTACTCCGCAAGTCCTGTTTAGAATGTCGTACCCGCCTGCAACAGTAGGTGTTCGACGATAGGGCCGAGGGACAGGGCCGGGAAGAAGGTCAGGCCACCCACAATCAGGATGACACCGACCAGCAGCCCCACAAAGAGGGGCGTCGTGGTCGGGAACGTCCCGGCCGACTGCGGCACGAGCTTCTTGCGTACGAGCGAGCCGGCAATCGCCAGCGCTGGTACAATCATCAGGAAGCGGCCGATGAGTATCGCCAGGCCAATGGTCAGGTTGTAGAAGGGGGTGTTGGCGCTCAGGCCCGCGAAGGCGCTGCCATTGTTACCCGTCCCCGACACGTAGGCGTACAGCATCTCGCTGAAGCCATGCGGGCCGGGGTTGAGCACCCCTTTCAAGCCGTCCGGGTGGACGCTCGATAGGGCGGCGAACCCCAGGATGCTCAGTGGGAGGATCAGCACGGCGAGCATCGCCATCTTCACTTCCTTGCCCTCGATCTTCTTGCCCAGGTACTCGGGCGTGCGGCCCACCATCAGACCGGCGATAAACACGGCCAGGATGGCGAACAAGAGAATCCCATATAGACCCGCCCCCACACCGCCGATGATGATCTCGCCGAGCATGATGTTGACGAGGGGAATCATGCCACCCAGCGGCATGTAGCTATCGTGCATGCTGTTCACCGCGCCGCACGACGCATCCGTCGTAACGACGGCGAACAGGGCCGAATTGGTGATACCAAAGCGGACCTCCTTGCCCTCCATGTTGCCGCCGGCCTGCGTCAGGGAGGCGGTCTGGTCTACCGTCGTCGGGTAGAGCGGGTTGCCGCCCGCTTCGACGGGGTAGGTGACGGCCACGCCCATCAGGAATAGGATGACCATGACGGCGTAGATAGCCCAGCCCTGGCGTGTATCGCGCACCATCTTGCCGAAGGTGTAGGTCAGGCCCCCGCCAATGGCGAAGATGGCGACCAGTTCCAGGAAGTTGGTCAGCGGCGTCGGGTTCTCGTAGGGGTGCGCCGAGTTGGCGTTGAAGAAACCGCCGCCGTTCGTCCCCAGTTCCTTGATGGCTTCTTGTGACGCGACCGGCCCTTGCGCGATGGTCTGTGTCGCGCCCTCGACCGTCGTCGCGGTGACATACGGGTTCAAGTTCTGCGGCACGCCCTGCCACACCAGCACGAGGCTAAATACCAGGCAAATGGGCAGCAGGAGGTAGAGCGTGCAGCGGGTCAGGTCGGTCCAGAAGTTACCGATGGACTGCGCCGAGTGGCGGGCGAACCCGCGCACTAGGGCCACTGCCAGCGCGATACCCGTCGCCGCCGACACGAAGTTGTGGAAGGTCAGCCCGACCATCTGCGTGAAATAGCTCATCGTCGTCTCAGGCGCATAGGACTGCCAGTTGGTGTTGCTCGTGAAGCTGACCGCCGTGTTAAACGCCGAGTCCGGGCTGATCGGCCCCAGCCCCTGTGGGTTCAGCGGCAGGCTAGCCTGGACCCGCTGCAAGAGGTAGAGCAGGAGCAGGCCGGCTAGGTTGAACAGCAGCATCGCCACGGTATAGGTGGTCCAATGCTGCTCCTGGGCCGGGTTGACGCCCATCACAGCGTAGATACCCCGCTCCACGGGGCGCAGGACCGGGTCCAATGGCGTACGCTCGCCGTTGAAGACCCGCGTCATGTACAGACCGACGGGCTTGACAAGCAGCGTCACCACGCCAATATACAACAGGATTTGGAGGATGCCATTGACTGTCATAGGCGCCTCCTTAGAACTTCTCAGGTCGCAGGAGCGTGTACACCAGGTAGATTAACAATCCCACTGTGACGATTGCTCCCAGCACATAGTCCAGCGTCATACGCCCCCCCTCAGAGCCTCTCACACAGCATCACGTAGGCGAGGCTCACCGCAAAGAACACCAGGGTCACGGCCAGGAATACCAGATCCGCCATGCTGCCCTCCTCACACACCACGAAGCCGCGCGCCCCAGACGGTCTGATG
The DNA here is from genome assembly GCA_026129165.1 of Anaerolineae bacterium. GTDB lineage: Bacteria > Chloroflexota > Anaerolineae > Epilineales > JAHCIE01 > JAHCIE01. Next base: position 11,958 of record JAHCIP010000031.1, on the reverse strand, counting down.
AGTAGCCGTCACGAGCCGCGCGGTCTGTCTGAGTCCAGTATAGAGCAAACGGGGTCAAGGGGGTGTCAAGCTGAGGGCCGAGGGCATCAAGAAAATATCAAGCCCGGTGAATGGCTCACCGGGCTTGTTGTATCGTCTGCGATTACGGAGGGGAAGCTAGCGTCCGCGTTGGACGGGCAACCCCTGGCGCGCCCACTCGACGAGGCCGCCCTTGAGGTTGAAGAGGTTGGTGTACCCCGCCCGCTGGAGCAGGCTGGCGGCGACACTGCTGCGGTTGCCGGAACGGCACACGGCGACAATCGGCTTATCTTTGGGTACCTCGGCCAGGCGCAGCGATAGCTGGTCCAGGGGGATGAGCAGGCTCCCTTTCAGGTGGGCTTCGGTGTACTCATACGGCTCGCGCACATCGAGCAGGGTCAGCGCCTCACCCGCCGCGAGGCGCTGCTCTAGTTCAGCGGGGGTGATATTGGAAAAGGTGTCCTTGCGGCCAAAGAAGTTCAACGTGTGTCTCCTTATCAACTTACTTGTTAGTGACCGGTAGGCCGGCGCGAGTCCAGCCGTCCATGCCGTCACGCATCTCGATAACATTGGACCAGCCATGCCCCGTCAACAGGCTGGCGGCGATAGGCGAGCGACTTCCACCCTGGCAGGTGACGACGACCGTTGTGTCGGTTGGCAGCTCGCCGAGTCGCTGGGGTAGCTCGCTGAGCGGGATGAGGCGGCTCTTGGCGAGGCGGCCGGCCTCGTACTCGCGGGGGAAGCGCACGTCCAGCAGGACGACACCGTTGCGCGTGATGAGCGGCTCCAACTCGCGGGCCGTCTGGCGCTGATAGCCCGCGATGGGGCGGCCAGTCTTCGCCCACTCCGCGACGGCGTCCGTCGGCCAGAGCGAGGCCACCCCGTCCAGGCCGATGGCGGCCAGGTCGGCCAGAACCGCCGCCTGGGTCTGCGGGGCGACGATCAGGCTAAAAGGCCGGTCGTAGGGCAGCAGCCAGCCGGCCCAGGTCAGGAAGGGGCCGTCGGCGGGAAGGTTGAGCGTGCCGGGACTATGAGCCGCCGCGTACTGGTCAGCGGGGCGGGTATCCACCACCGTCTGGCCGGCGGCGTGGGCGGCGCCCAGCGCGTCGACGCTGGGGGGGGGTGGGGCGGCGGGGCGCGGGGCGGCCCCGTCGCGGTTGATGCGCTTCATCTGCGCGAAGTAGACGGGCGGCTCCGGCTGGCCGGCCAGGACCTCCTGGACAAACTCCGCTTCGGTCTCGATTTGCAAGGCCCAGTTGGTCAGCTTCTCGTAGCCGACGGTGGAGGAGGGGACCGCGCCCAGCGCCTTGCCGCACGCGCTGCCCGCGCCATGAGCCGGCCAGACTTGCAGGTAGTCGGGCAACTGGCGGAAGCGCTGGAGCGACCGGAACAACGTCCGCGCGCCTGCTTCCATCGTATTGGCGTAGCCGGCGGCGCGCTCCAACAGGTCGGGGCGGCCCACGTCGCCGACGAAGACGAAGTCGCCGCTAAAGAGGCCCATGGGGCGGTCAGAGGCGCGGGTGTCGGTGAGCAGGAATGAAATGTGTTCCGGCGTGTGGCCGGGGGTATGCAGGGTCTCCAGGCGGATATTGCCGACCATAAAGGAGTCGCCGTCGTTGACCAGGACGGCCCCGGCCGCCTCGGCCCAGCGGTACTGCCACTCGGCTGGGCCGGCGTCGGACAGGTAGAGCTGCGCGCCGGTGCGGGCGGCCAGCTCGCGGGCGCCCGAGACATAGTCGGCGTGGATATGTGTTTCCGTGACGGCGCTAATTCTTAACCCCTCCTGGCCTGCCGCTTCGATATACTGTTCAATGGAGCGGTTCGGGTCAATGACCAGGGCTTCGCCTGTCGCCTGGCAGCCGACCAGGTAGCTCGCCTGCGCCAGTTCTTGATGGTAAAAACGCTTCAATAACACGGTAGCTCTCCTCGTCACGTGGCGGGTTCGTCTCAACAACCAGGGGATGCACCGAATTAGATGAGGACCAGTCGCTAGAGGTTACAGGACGAGGAGTGTAACCGAAAACTGTGAGGTGGCATCTAACACGGTAGCCCGGCCGGGCGACCAAGGAGAGGGCATGCTCAAGCCATGGGAGACGGATTTAGCGGTTTATTCGGACGAAGGGGAACTCTTGACAGGTCTACGGCGGCGCGACCGCCTGGCCTGTACCTGCCTGCTCAAGCGGTTCGCCCCGCGCCTGTATCGCCTGGCGCTCCAACTGACGGGCAGCGCGGATGACGCGGAGGATGTCCTTCAGGAAGGGTTGATCCAGGCGTGCAGTAAGATTGACACGTTCGAGGGCCGCAGCAGCCTAGGGTCATGGTTGCACCGCATTGTCCTCAACGCGGCCCTGATGCGGCTGCGGCGCAAGTCGCCCCCCGTCGTCCCCTGGGTCGAAGAGCCGGAGGGCGAGACCGTCGCGCCGCCGCTGCTCATTGACTGGACGGGCGACCCGGGCGACCACGTGTTGTCCCAGGAACTCCAGGCGGTCCTCGACCGCGCTATTCTCGCCCTACCGGAAACGCTGCGTACCGCGTTGGTCCTGCGCGACATCGAGGGGTTGAGTACCGAGGAGGCGGCCACGGCCCTGCGCATCAGCGAGGCCGCCCTCAAGGTGCGGCTCCACCGCGCCCGGCTGGCGCTCCGTGCGACCCTGGCCCCTTACGTGACCGGCGACCAGGCAGGAGGTTAACGATGCAGACCACGGTTCTATCACCTGAATGCGAGCATATTCGCGCGTTGCTCCTCCGGTCGCCCGACACCGAGCCGGATGCCAGCTTGCTCCAGCGCATCGCCGAGCACCTGGCGACCTGCCCCCACTGCCAGGCGGCCGAGGCGGATGTCACAACGTTGATGGCCCAGTATCGCCTCCACGAGCCACCATTACCGGCTCACCTGGAAGCGCGACTGCTGGACTGTATGTGTGGGGGACAGAAACACGGGGAAGGTCAGTAGATTATGGATGGGTTGTGGTGGCTCTCATCCCTGCTCGCCCTGGCTATCGGCGTCTCGCTGGGCTTGCTGGGGGGCGGCGGGTCTATTTTAACCGTGCCAGTGTTGGTGTATGTGGTAGGCCAGCGGCCCGAAGCGGCGATGAGCACGTCGCTGGCCGTGGTCGGCCTGAACGCGGTGGTGGGGAGCCTGCTGCGGCTGCGGCAGGGGGGCGTCCAGTGGCGGGCGGCCGCCCTGTTTGGCGGGGCGGGCATCCTCGGCGCGTATGGTGGTTCCTGGTTCACCCACCTGCTGCCCGGCGTCGTGCTGCTGCTCCTCTTTGCCGCCCTCATGCTCGTTATCGCTGGCCTGATGTTGCGGCCCGCTCGCGCGCCCGCCGCCGGCGCGGTCCACACCGTCTACTGGCAGCGCGCTGTGATGGCCGGGCTGGGGGTGGGCGTACTGACGGGCTTTCTGGGCGTGGGCGGCGGCTTCCTGATTGTGCCAGCCCTGGTCTTGTTTGGCGGGCTGGGCATGGTCGAGGCTGTGGCGACCTCGCTGCCCATCATTGCCCTCAACAGCGGGGCGGGCCTGGTGGGGCATCTGTCCCACGGCGGGCTGGACTGGGGCGTGACAGCGCGGTTTGTCGGGCTGGGCGCGGTGGGTGTGGCACTGGGAATTACCCTCGCCCGGCGTACCTCGCCGACGCGGCTGCGCCAGGGCTTCGCCTGGTTCGTAATCCTGGTCGCCCTCTACATGCTCACCCGCACCGGCCTGCAACTGCTATAGGTAGATATTGATTACAGATCGAGTGTAATTCGTAACGCCTGGTCTACTTGGGTTGAGCTTCTACACGCAGCCCTTCCCGCCTCCGGAGCGGAGCCAGGTAAATCCACTCGAGCAGAGGGGAGGCCATGAAGGTGGTCACAAGGGCCATAATCACCATCATGGTGAACAGGGACGGCGAGAGCACGCCAATCTCCAGGCCAATATTGAGCACCACCAGTTCGACCAGCCCGCGCGTGTTCATCAAGACCCCGATGGCGGCCGCGTCGCGCCACACCAACCCGGTGATCCGCGCGGCGAGCATCGAGCCTCCCAGTTTACCCAGGACAGCCACCGCCACGATCAGGCCACAGTAAAACCCCATCTCCACGCCGCTCAGGAGTCCGATCTGGGTGCGTAGTCCGGTCAGCACAAAGAATAGAGGGAGCAATAAGATGACGGTGAGGTCCTCCACTTTGCCCGTGAGGGCACGGATGAAGCCGTGATCTTTGGGCATGACCGCGCCGAGTAGAAAGGCCCCAAACAGAGCATGGATGCCGAGCCATTCGGTGATCCACGCCGAGGTGAACATGAGCAGCAGGATCAGCGCGAGCATGTTTTGGGCCAGCGTATCGCGTAACCGATAACTTGCCTCCAGGCGCCGCAGGGCCGGCCGCGCGCCAAACAGCATGAGACCCAGATAGGCCAGCGTGCCCAGCAGCGTGAGCCAGAGGGGAGTCACCGCGTCGGTGACCCGGACCACGAAGACGACTCCCGCCAGGATGCACCACGCCGTGACATCATCCACCGCCGCCGCCGTCAGCGCCACCGCGCCAATTGGGGTATGGAGCAGTTGGCGCTCGGTCAGGATACGGGCAAGGACGGGGAAGGCGGTGATACTCATAGCGGTCCCGATGAACAGCGCAAAATGGGTCAAGGGCACACCGGCGGGCGCAAAGCGGGCATAGAGCATCATCGAGAGCCCCACGCCAAGAGCGAAGGGGACGATGATGCTAACGTGGCTAATCACGATGGCGACATGGACACGCCGCCGGAGAAGGGCAGGGTTGAATTCCAAACCCACCAGGAACATGAAGAGGAGCAGGCCGATCTGGCTCAAAACAGATAAAAAGCTGAGGCTTTGACTTGGGAATAGAGCGGTTGACAAGTCTGGGGCAAGCCAGCCCAGGAGCGAGGGGCCCAGCGCGATACCCGCAACCATCTCGCCAATGACACGCGGTTGATGAATTTTCTCGAAGAGCAGCCCAAAGAGGCGGGCTAGTGCCAGGATGAGGCTGACTTGAAGGAGCAGTAATGGGAGCTGTAGCATAGCCATGTTCTTGTTATCAGTCTTTCCTACTTGGCCTGGGCGAGCCGACGGGCGCGACGCTCCTGGGCCGCCGCGTGCCACGCCTGCTCCTCCTCGGTTTCAGGTACCACTTGCGGGATGATGGCTGGCTTGCCGGCCGGGTCCAACGCGACATAGGTGAGATAGGCCGTGCTGGTGTGGCGGCGCTCGCCGGTCAGCGGATGCTCGCCAAATACCTTGACCCCTACTTCCAGCGAGGTGTGTCCGGTATAGTTGACGTTGGCGTGCAGGATGATAAACTCGCCGACGCGGATGGGCGCGCGAAAGTCAATGCGATCCACCGATACCGTGACGACGGGCATCCGGCACAGGCGCAGCGCCGACATGGCGCCGGCCATGTCAATCAGCGCCATCACGCGCCCCCCAAAGACGTTGCCCATGCTGTTGGCTTCGTTGGGCATGACGATTTCCATCATGGTGACTTGCGTGCTGCTCATCGGCACACGCTGGCGTGGCTCAGACATACCCCCTCCAATCTGGAGAGACGCGACAAAGTGCCCGCCTGCCCTAGCGAAGGTAGGGTACTCGGGGTACGTCGCGTCTCTACCGGCGTGAACATCCGTGTGGATGGTATAAAACTTGCATATGAACAAGTATATAAGTGAGAGGTTCAACTTAAGTACGACAAAGGAGTTAGATGGATGAAGCGCGTCACCTTTTCGTTGCGCTGGCCGCTGAGTGTGGCCCTGGTGCTGTGCGGGGTTCTACTGGCCGTCGCGCCCAATTCGTGGGCACAGGGAACCCAGGTGGACGCCCAGCCGATTACCATCGGCGCGGGCAAGGATGCCACCATTACGATCAAAGCGTTTTGCGTCGAGTATGGCAAACCGTTTGCCAGTACCTTCCCCCAGGTGAGTTCCAACGCGGTGGACCCGCAGGTGATCCAGATTCTCCGCTACGCCATCAGCAAGGGCTACACCGACAGTGATCCGTACCAGGTCCAACTCGCCATCTGGCGGCAGACGACGGGCGAGTGGAAGGCCGCCGATCACGCCCGCGCCGAGGAAATCTTCAACAATCGCGGTCAGGCGCCGGCTGCCCCTGCCGCGTCCGGCACCTCGATTGTCCAGGCCGCGGCGGCCAACAACATCCAGGTGACGTCCCAGAGTTGGACGCCCCTGCCCGCCGCGCCGGAAGGCCAGCCGTGGGCGGCGAACGGCCAACTGCGCGTGACCAACGCCGGATCCAGCGACCTGACCGTCAGCCTGCCGACAGGCATCTACATTGACGCGCCTGCCGCGCAGCAGGACATGGTGATGTATGTCACCAGCGTCCAGGCGCAGGCGACCTCGACAGTGGCCGCGACAGCGACGACGGCGGCCACGGCGACCCCGGCCGCCACGGCGACAACCGCCGCCACAGCCACCACGGCGGCGACGGCCACTACAGCGGCCACCGCAACAGTAGCAGCTACCGCGACCCGTGCCGCGACCACGGCGCCGACAGCGGTGGCGACGCAGACACTGCCTAAGACGGGTGGCGACAATCCAGCGGATAGCTTCCAGTGGCTGACGCTGCTGGGCGCGGCGCTGGTGGCGGCCGGTCTGGGCCTGGCCCTCTTCCGCCGCGCTGAGACCCGCGCATAAGCTTCGCGTCCTATCTCTCAGCTTTAGACCCTAAAGGTTTCGGAAACCTTTAGGGTCTTTTCTTGCCTACAGCAGCGGCTCGATGGCCTGTGGCAGTTCGCCCGTGACGTGCACCTGGCCATCATAGCCGATGAAGACGTTGACCTCGGTGCGGACGCCGAAATCGGGCAGGTAGATGCCCGGCTCGATGGAGAACAGGATGCCCGGAATCAGGCGGCGCTGGTCCTGCGTCTCCAGGTTATCAATGTTCGCGCCGTTGCCGTGGGTGTCCTCGCCGATGTTGTGGCCCGTGCGGTGGACAAAGTACTCGCCCAACCCCTCGGCCTCGATGACGCCGCGCGCCACGTCGTCCACCTCATAGCCGTAGACCGGCTGCCCGGCTTCGATGCGCTCGCGCAGGAAGGCGATGGCGGCGTCGCGGGCGCGGGCGTCAATGCTGAAGACCCGCGCCATCTCGGCGGGAACCTCGCGGCCAGCGTAGAACATCCAGGTGTAGTCGGCCATGATCGCGCCGGGCTGCAGCAGCTTGGTGACATAGTCAATTAGGACCAGGTCGCCGGGGCGAATGGGGGTATCGTTGGCCGGGTCGGGCGAGAAGTGCGGGTTGCTGGCGTGGGCGTTGACGGCGACGATGGCCCCGTGCTCGGCGACGAGATGGCGCTCGGTCAGGAACCTTTCCAGCCACGCCTGGACGCTGCACTCGCTGAGGGGCTGGCCGGCCTGGAGAGCCTCGCGCATGTAGGCGGCCACGCCCCGCTTGGCGTCCAGCAGGGCGGCGGAGGCGGCCTGGTGGCTGGCCCACTGGCTGGGCGACAGCCGCGCCTCGAACGCCTGGACCAGGTCGGCCGAGGAGCGCACGTCAACGCCGAAGCTGCGTATCAGTTCGACCGTGCCAGCGTCCACGCGGGCGACGACGGGGACGGCGGCCAGCGGCGAGTACTCCATCGCCACCGCGCCGGGGCTGGGCAGGACACGCTCCAGGGCGGCGTGCAGGTCGCGCCACGAGCGATAGACGATCTTCTCGCCGGGCAAGGCATCCAGGTTGCCCGGTTCCAGGGCGGAGACGATTTTGACCGGGTCGCCCTGGGCGGGAACCCAGTAGAACCAGCGGCGGGTGGCGTGTCCGGCCGGCGGCAACTGGAGGATGCGGTAGGCCAGGATATTGGAGCGGCGGAAGTCGTAGAGCAGCCAGCCGTCCAGCCTCGCCTCGCGGAGCATAGCCTGAATCTCGGTGATGCGGTCAGATGTGGACATGGTGGGGTCTCATTTCTTGTCGGATGATTGACAGAATTTACAAAATTAGCAGAATAAAGAGAATGAGTCTGCCCCCTATTTTGCCATCCGTCCCTAGGAATGGCAAACGAGACGCCGGCTGCGCGCGTACTGTAGACGATGGTAGAACTTGCCAGACACCCCTTCCTCGGCTAGAATGAAGCCCCCAAGCAACTGTCAAAGGAGACTCGGTATGTCCAACGGTACAGACTTCAAGGGTCTGCTCGAATGGCGCTGTATCGGCCCGTTTCGCGGCGGGCGTGTCGTGGCCGTCAGCGGCGACCCGCAGAACCCGGCGGTGTTCTATTTTGGCGCGGTGGCGGGCGGGATCTGGAAAACCCAGGACGCTGGCACGTACTGGGAGTGCGTGTCCGACGGCTACCTCAAGACGTCGTCGGTCGGCGCGTTGGAGGTCGCTCCCTCCGACCCCAACGTGATCTACGCCGGCATGGGTGAGACCACGATTCGCATTGACGTGTCCCACGGCGACGGCGTCTACAAGTCGACCGACGCCGGCCGCACCTGGCGGCACATGGGGCTGGAGGACACGCGCCACATCGGCAAGGTGCGCGTCCATCCGGGCAACCCGGACATTGTCTACGTTGCGGCGCTCGGCCACGCCTTTGGCAACAACCCCACGCGCGGCGTGTTCAAGTCGGTGGACGGCGGGGCCACCTGGCGCAACGTCCTCTTCAAGAGTGACAAGGCCGGCGCGGTGGACCTGAGCCTCGACCCCAAGAACCCGCGCATGATCTTCGCCACCATCTGGGAAGCGTACCGCAGCTTCTCGATGCTGTCCAGCGGCGGCCCGGACAGCGGGCTGTGGATGTCGTCGGACGCGGGCGAGACGTGGACCGACATCTCTAACCGCAAGGGGCTGCCGCGCGGGGTCAAGGGCAAGATGGCGGTGGCCGTGTCGCCGGCGCAGGCCGGGCGTGTCTGGGCGCTCATCGAGCACCAGCCCGACGGCGGCCTCTATCGCTCCGACGACTACGGCCAGACCTGGGAGCAGGTCAACAATGACTTCCGCCTCATCTCCCGCGCCTGGTACTACATGCACCTGACGCCCGACCCCCTGGACGGCGACACGATTTATGTCAACAACCTGGCCTTCTGGAAGTCCACCGACGGCGGCAAGACCTTCACCGAGATTGACACGCCCCACGGCGACAACCACGACCTGTGGATTGACCCGCGCAACAACCAGCGCATGATTCAGGGCAACGACGGCGGCGCCAACGTCTCGTTCAACGGCGGCGCGTCGTGGTCAAGCATCTACAACCAGCCGACGGCGCAGTTCTACCACGTGGCCGCCGACAACCGCACCCCCTACTACGTCTATGGCACGCAGCAGGACAACACCAGCATCGCCGTCCCTAGCCGCAGCATCGGCGGGGCCATCACTAACAACGATGTCTACGTGGCCGGGACGGGTGAGAGCGGCTATATCGCCGTGCGGCCCGACGACTATAACATCGTCTACGTCGGCGCGGTTGGCTCGTCGCCGGGCGGCGGCAACTGCCTCCAGCGTTACGACCACCGCACGCGCCAGATTCGCCTCATCACCACCTGGCCGGAGACGATGGGCGGCTACGGCGCGTCGGAGGACCGCTACCGCTTCGCCTGGACCTATCCCATTGTCATCTCGCCGCACGACCCGAACACGCTCTACATCGGCGGCAACCTCGTCTTCAAATCCACCAACGAGGGCCAGAGCTGGCAGGCCATCAGCCCCGACCTGACGCGCCACGACCCGGAGACGCTCAAGCCGACGGGCGGTCCGGTCAACCGCGACTCGATTGGCGCGGAGACCTATGCCACGGTGTTTAGCCTGGTCGAGTCGCCTCACGAGCAAGGCGTCCTGTGGTCCGGCTCAGACGACGGGCTAATCCACATTACCCGCGACGGCGGCCAGAATTGGACCAATATCACGCCGCGTGACATGCTCGACTGGACGATGATCTCGTGCATCGAGCCGTCACCCTTCGACCCCGGCACGGCCTATGTCGCGGGTACGCGCTACAAGCTGGACGACTACCGCCCGTATCTCTATAAGACCACCGACTACGGCCAGACCTGGACGCGCATTGACGACGGCATCCCCGACAACGACTTCACCCGCGTCATACGGGCCGACCCGGAGCGGCAGGGCTTGCTGTTCGCCGGCACCGAGACGGGCCTGTACCTGTCGTTCGACGACGGCGCGTCCTGGACGCGGTTCATGCTCAACCTGCCGGTCTGCCCGGTCCACGACCTGCTCATCAAGGACGGCGATCTCATCGCCGCGACGCACGGGCGCTCGTTCTGGATTCTGGACGACCTCACTCCGCTGCGCCAGATGAACGACGGCGTAACGGCGGGCGTGGCCCACCTGCTCCCGCCCCGCACGACGGTGCGCGTCCTGCCCGGCATTGACTGGAGCGGCGCCAACCCCGGCAAGAACTACCTGGGCGGCATGGGCGCGGCGTTTACGGTGGAGAAGACGCCCGAAGGCTCGGTGCAGCGCAAATACCTGGACGCGGGCGAGAACCCACCGCGCGGCGTGGTCGTCACCTACTTCCTCAAGGACCGCCCGCAGGAGCCGGTCAAGCTGACCATCCAGGACGCGGCGGGCCAGACGGTGCGCGAGCTGCGCAGCCTGACCGCCGACGAGCGCAAGAAGGCCAAGCTGGCCGAGGACGCGCCGGACGTGTCGCCGACGGTCGAGGGCGGGGAGGCGGGCGCGCCGCGTCCTGAAGAAACGAACAAGGACTTGCGCGCGCCGGCCAACGCAGGCTGGAACCGCTTCATCTGGGATATGCGGCACAACCCGGTGACCAAGCTCGAAGGCAGCGACCTGATGGCCGAGAACACTATCGAGGGGCCGTTTGTCGCGCCTGGGACGTACTCGGTGACGTTGACAGTGGGCGACCAGAGCCAAACCCAGAACTTCACCATCGTCAAGGAGCCGAACGCGCCCGCCAGCGACGAGGACTTGCAGGCGCAGTACAACCTGCAACGGCGGATCTACGCCAAGATCGAGCAGACGGTCCAGGCGTTGAACCGCATGCGCGACCTGCGTGGCCAGCTCGACGGGTGGAGCAAGCGCGGCAAGGCCGTGGGTGACGGCGCGGGCATCGCCGAGGCGGCGACGGCGCTGAAGGACAAGGTGCTGGAGGTCGAGAAGAAGCTGCTCGTGCCGGACATCAAAGCGCCGTGGGCGTACTACAACCAGGGCGTGCGCCTGTTCCAGCAGTTGGTCGAGTTGCGCAACGTGGTGGGCATGGGCGACTACCGGCCCACCGACCAGACCTACGAGGCGCTGGACTACTTCTCGGCCAAGATAGACCCGGTCCTCCAGGAGTTCGACCAACTGGTCCAGACCGAGCTACCGGCGTTCAACCAGCGCGTCGCCCAGGCCCAGGTCGGGGCGGTGGTCCTGAAGGCGTAAGCGCCCGCCAGGGGCTAAAGCCCGCTGGCTACGGGATGGAAGCCCAAGGGGCTGAAGATTAGCCTCCGCAGGGAGGCTTCCATACATAGCCTGGCCGCTTCAGCGCCAGGCGGCCTACCACACAAGTCGAGTCACAACGAGGATGGACGGAGGCGGCTACCCAAGTAGCTGAGTCCGTCCATCGCTGTTTTGAATCCACGAATGAACACGAATGGACACGAATAAAAAGCAGGAATATATTATTGGTGGATTCGCCTCTTAGCGTGTCACATTCACAGGCGGCGCGGTGTCTTCGGGCTTGCGCTCGTCGAGTAGCTCGAAGAAGCGGAGTTGCGGGTCGGTCGTGTTCTTGAGGCGCACGACGTACATCGTTTGCAGGGCGACGTGGTCTTCGCGGCGCAGCGTCATCTTGCCCTTGGGGCCCTCAAAGGTCAACCCTTCGAGGGCGGCCATGAGCTTCTCCGCGTCGGTTTCGCCGCCCGTCTTTTTGAGGGCCGCGACCAGCGCGATGCCCGACGCCATGCCGCCGGCGGTGTAGATGTCGGGGGGCGTCCCAAAGCGGCGCTGGTGCTGCGCGACGAGCCAGTCG
>JAHCIP010000309.1 GCA_026129165.1 Anaerolineae bacterium | reverse complement strand
TTCCTACTCGACCATCAAAACCGCCGCCTCGTCGCCCTGGCCGAGCTTGAGCAGACGGTCGTCCTGTACGCCCAGGAGCGCCGCCGTAAAGGCATCGTAGACGCCGACGCTGATGGTGATGGGGCCAGGCGCGGCGGCAGGCAAGGTCAGGCGGTGGCGGTCCCGTACCCGCATCCCCTCGACCCACTTGAGGGTGGGAACGGCTCCCTGCGCAGGTGTGCCGTCGTGCTGGGCTGTCCACCCCGCGCCGCGCCCCTTGACGCTGACCGTATAGTCGTTGGTCAGCGGCTTGAGGGCTAACCAGTCCAGGTCTACCACCAACTCTCCACCCCTCCGCTCGGCCGTCACGCCCACCAAGGCCATTTGCCCGCCAAAGCTCAACCAGCGTTCGCCGTTGGAACTCCCAACCTCTAACCGCTGCCCGCGGACGACCACCGCCGCATCGGCATCAGGGGGCAGGTCGGTTGTCGTCACCCAATAGTGTCCTCCGGGGGCCTCGGGAACCACCAGCGGAACCGCCGCTGCCCCTGCCTCGACCCGGCCTTCGACCGCTGGCCCCGCCGTCTCCCGCCGCCAACTCAGCAGCAGCCGCGCCTGGTCGGGGAGGGTCGTGTCCCAACTCCACCCCGTGAGACTGACGCCAGGCACAGCGGCGCGGGCCGAGTGCGTCATTACTGGGGGCTGCACCGGGGCGACAATCTCGATCTCGCCCAGTGGGACGGGCGCGGCCTGCAACTGGATCAACTGGCCGCCCACCGCGCGATAGCCGCCCGCCACGAGGCGGTAGCGGCCCGGCGTGGAGGTGAGCAGGACAGGGAGGCGGTGGCGCGTGACCCAGCGTCGACCTACGCCCAGGTCGCCGCCTGCCCGCGTCACGTCCGCCTGCCCGACGACCTGCCCCGCGCTGTCTACCAGGTGGACAAAGAAGGAGGTGTCCATTGAAACGGCCTGCTCCGCCTGCCAGAACAGGTCCACCGTAAGCATCTCGCCCGCTGTCACGGTCGGTCCTGTTGCCCCCTGACCCTTGTCAGGCCAGCGCACGCCAGCCAGGTGGATGCCTCCATCGAGAGCGACGTCCATGGGCGTGAAATCCGGCGTCAGTGTCGGGTCGCCGCGCTGGGCCAGGAAGCCGCCGACCAGCGGGGTCACGCTGAAGGGCGCGCCCTGGTACGTGGCGTACCAGTTGGTCGCCAGGGCCGGCCCGGTCTGCGTAGCCTGCTCAAGCCGCCGCCGCCAGGTCTGGGGGTAGGGTTCGGCCCCGGCCGGCAGAACATAGACCACCTGGACATCGGGGCGCTGGCCGGCCACGGCCTGGCGATACCACAGCGGCGTGGCCTGATGCCAGCCGGCGAAGACGGTAGCGTTGGGGGACGCGGCCTGGAGGAGGGCGGCCGCCGCCTGCTCCGTGGACTGGTCCAGGTGCAACTCCCAGTAGCTCGGCCAGAGGTGAGCAATGTTCCAGCCGGCCAGCCCGACCACGACCAGGGCGACCAGCCACCCCACCCCCCACCGCCCCACCCACCGGCCCAGCCACTCCCCCACCCCCTGCGCCCCCAGCCCCACCAGCAGCGCCAGCGGAATATACGCCGGCATCAGGTACTCGACGGTCTGCGGGGCGCGGTAGGTGATGGCGACAAAGGCGGGCAGCGCCAAGGCGAGGCCGAGCAGCAGGGCACGTGGCGCGGCGGTCACCGTCAGCCCCAGTAGCCCCAGCAGGGCCAGCGCCAGCAGCGGCCAGCCGAACTGGAAGCGCAGAATGTCGGCCAGCACCAGAAGGCGGTCGGGCAGCAGGTCAGAGCGGGCGAAGGCGAACATGTCGCCGCCAAAGCCCCGCGCCAGGATATGGTCGAGCCAGGCGTTGACGGTCGCCAGCGCTTCCGGCTGCGGGGGCTGGCCGGGTGCGCCGCGCAGCAGCAGGTAGAGCCACGGCGTCAGCCCCAGCAGGAATGCCGCCAGCGCATACCCCAGCGCCCGGCCCGCCTCGCTCCACCTCTGCCTACCCACTACCCACCGCCACCCAACCACCAGCCACGCTGGCGCGGCGGTGAAGACCAGGCTGCCGTGGTGGCTGAGCGCCAGACCCGTCACCAGCGCCAGCCACGCCAGGCGGGCCGGCGTCGGCTCGTCCAGCGCCCACAGCGCCAGCCAGAGCAGGAGCGCGGTGAATAGAGCCACCAGGATACGGATGTTGGCCGTTGTGGCGGCGGCCCAGAAGGTGGTCACGCCCATGAGGGAGAGAGAGGGAAGAAGGGAAGAGGAGGAAGGGTAGGAAGGGTGGGATACGTACACAACCGCCAACGTCGCCACCGCCAGCAGCGCCGAGAGCAGGTTCAGACCCCAGGCGGGGTTAGCCGGGGTAAGACGGGTGAAGCCCCAGCCCAGCAGGGTGTAGAGGGGATAGCCGGGCGGGTGGGCGATGCCGAGTGTCGTGGCGACCACCTGGAATTCGCCACTGTCGGCGGGCAGGACGCCGGACGCCAGAGTCACGACGTAGAGGGCGAGGGCGCCCAGGAGCAGGGCCAGCAAGGGTAAGCGGTTCACAGGCGCAAGTATAACTGTTTTCTCAAAAAAGAGGGCAACTGGTCCAACCGAGAGTGAACAAGACGCATATCTATAAGTGAAATACAGTCGGCAGCCTCACGACGCAGGCCCCTCACGGCAGGCTATGGCGCTCCCTCTCAGGCAGGGCGGTGGTACACCTGGTATTCGTGACTCGGCCGGACGCCCTGGCGGGCGAACGGCGATGGCGCTTGCCCGAAGGCAGACTGACAACCAGACCCCCACAGGTCTGGCGGGGGCACGTGTCGCTCAATTGGATATTATCTCCTCCGGTGTGACCCCTGGTTAGCCTTGGCTGATCAGGGGTGTCCCTGTTTCGGGCCGACGCCGTATTTCGCCTCCCCATTCACCCTTGAGAGGAAGGACCTGTATGCGCCCCAGACTATTGCACAAACTGTTAGTCGTGGTCTTCGCCCTCGCCCTGCTCGTCCCGTTGCTCGTCGCGCCGGGATGGGTCGGGGCCGAGGGGCCAACGCCGGTCGAGGTCGCCGCCAGCCCCGACTCGGACACGAGCGTGTCGCCTGAGTCTGCGAGCGAGCGCGTCACCGTCGCCCTGCACTTCGCGGGCGACCCCGTCTTCAAGACCTACCTGGCCCAGAAGGCGGCCAGCGCGGCCAAAGCCGACGCCGCTCTATCGCAGAAGGCTCGCCAGACCGACCTGGCGAAGGCCCAGGCGACAGCCCTGACCGAGGTCCGGGTCAGGGTACCCGATGCGGTCGTGATGGGCCGCTACACCCTGCTCTTGAACGCTGTCGCCGTCCGCGTCAAGCGCGGTGCAGTCGCGGCCTTACGCGCCTTGCCCGGCGTGACGCGCGTGGAGGAACTGCCGCGCATGCAGCGCGAGCTGGGCAACTCGATTCCCTGGATCGGGGCGCAGCGTGTCCTGACCGAAGTGGGGCTGAGCGGACGCGGCACGCGCATCGGCATCATTGACAGCGGCATTGACTACACCCACCGCAACTTCGGCGGTCCTGGCACCGTCGAGGCGTACATGGCCGCCGCCACGGACTCGACTGTCATCACCGAGACCTACACGCTGGTCAACCCGACCAGTGGGGTGAGCGAGACGGTGCGCCTCTTCCCGACCGACAAGGTGGACGGCTACGACTTCGTGGGGGACCGCTGGCCGAACACGCCCAACGAGGTCATCGAGCCGGACCCCGACCCCATTGACCTGGCCTACGGCAGCTTCGCGGGCGGTCACGGCAGCCACGTGGCCGGTATCGCGGCCGGCTTTGGCGTCCCCAACCAGTCGTTTGCCGGGTCCATCCCCGCCGACAGCACCTTCGGCGGCACGACCATCTTCCACGGCGTCGCGCCGGCGGCCAAACTCTACGCCCTCAAAGTCTGCTCCTCTATCGAGGACAACTGCGAGACGGCGGCAACGCTCGCCGCCTACGAGTTCGCCGCCGACCCCAACCACGACGGCGACATGAGCGACCACCTGGACGCGGTCAATATGTCCCTCGGCTCGGCCTACAACATCTGGTCCGTGTCGGAGGCGATCAACAACGCCGTCCGCGCTGGCGTGGCCGTCGCGCAGTCGGCGGGCAATAGCGGCGACGCCCCCTACATCCACGGTCAGCGCGGCGAGCTGGGCATGGCGACCGCCAATATCTACTCGGCAGGCCACTTCATCAATGCCCTCGTAGCTGATGCGCCCGCTTCGATTGCCGGCCGCAAGTTCCTGATGACCCAGCAGTCCTGGGCGCCCTTGTTGGAGGACAGCGGCCCCATTACCGGCGACCTGGTCTATATCGGGCGCGCCTGCCCCGCCGGTACCGTGCCAGGCCAGGCGGGCGAAGACCCCTTCCTGGCCGACCCACGCGGCAAGATCGCGCTCATGGTACGCGGCTCGTGCTCCGTGTCGCTGAAAGCAGGCCGGGCGGCGGAGGCGGGGGCCATTGCCGTTGTGGTCTTCGACAACGTGGCTGCCTTCACGCCGCCCGCCTTCAGCTTCGGCGGCGGCAACGTGACCGTCCCCACCGTCACCATCGTCAACGCGGCAGGTACGCTGCTCCAGAATACGCCGGGTGTCCGCGTGACCCTCGCGGCCAGTGGCGGCATCGAGATTCCTGGTCAGGTCGCTTCATCGTCCAGCCGTGGCCCGGACATGGTCGCCGACGTCATCAAACCCGACGTCAGCGCGCCTGGCTCGGATGTCGTCTCCACGGCGGCAGGTCAGGGAACCGAGGGCGTGGCCTTCTCCGGCACGTCCATGGCCTCGCCGCACACGGCCGGCGTCCTGGCCCTGGTCAAGCAGGCGCACCCGACCTGGGAGCCACTAGACCTGCGCGCCGCTGTGATGAACACGGCCAACCCGACGGTGTACACCATCACCGGCCTGGACGAGCAGAACAATCCAACCACCCAGCCCATGCCCATCAGCCGCCAGGGCGCCGGCGTCATTAACGCCTATCGCGCCGTGCGCACAACGACGCTGGCCATGGGGCCGAACCAGACGGGCGGCATTTCCTTCGGGTTCAAGGCAGTGGTCAACACGCTGACTGACACGCGCACCCTCATGGTCCACAACAAGGGAACGACGGCGCGGGTCTACACCCTGTCCGCTACGCCTTTCGGGACACTGCCCAGCGGCACGAGTATCACCGTCAGCCCTGCCACAGTCACCGTCCCGGCCGGCGGCTCGGTTCCCGTCACTGTCAGCTTGAGCCTCACGGCGGCCGGCCTGCCAGCGTATGGCCTGGTCAACCAGGCGACAGCCAACCCCGCGCTCCTGACCCGTAGCGAGATTTCGGGCTTCGTGCATGTGATGGAGCAGGGAGGCGGCGATAATCTCTCAGTCCCAGTCTACGCCATCGCCCGCAAGGCGTCGGACATCCAGGCCAGCGGCGGCGGGCAACTGCCCGGCTTTGGAACAGATGACCAGGTCCAGGTCAGCCTGACCAACGCCTCGGCCTACCAGGCCGCCGCCGAAGTCTTCGCCTACCTGGGCAGCGACGCCAACGAGCCAACCATCGACGACAGCCTTGACATCCAATATGTGGGCGTTCGCACGGGCACGGCTACCGTCGGGGGGCAGGCCACCCCCACTCTCCAGTTCGCCGTCAAGACCTACGGCCCGCGCACGCTGGCCCTGCGCAGCCAGGCCCAGGTCTGGATTGACGCCAACCGCGACGGAACGCCTGAGTATGTCATCGTCAACCGCGATGTTGGCCTGGCCGGCACGGGCACGCCTAACGGCCAGAACGCCAGCTATGTCCTGAACCTGGCGACCAACCAGTACGGCCCGGCCCAGTTCTTTACCCAGTTCCTGGCGAATAACTCCAGCCTGATTCTAACCGTGCCCGCGGCGAGCGTGGGCGTCACGACGGCCAACCCCAGCTTCGACTTTTATGTCACCTCCGAGGCGTACCAGGGTCTGGAGACGGGCACGGACCGCGCGCCGGAGCAGGGCGTCTACCGCTACAATACGGCCCAACCGCGCTTCCGCCACGACGACGCCGATGGCAGCGTGACCGTCGCGGCCATCGGCGTTAGCAACTTGAACGTCTACGCCAACGCGCGGGGCTTCCTGGGCGGCGACCTGGCCGGCCGCGGCTACGAGCAGGGCCTGCTCATCCTCTATCCAGAGAATGTGACGCCCAGCCGCGAGGCCGACGTGTTGACCCTGGGGTTCGCCAGCCGCTTCACGGTGCAGGAGCAGACGTTCACCGCCGAGGCCAGCCGCACCGGCTACGTCTTCAACCGCCTCGGCGCGGCCCAGAACCAGCTCGGTACCGGCGCCCTCTGGACCGGCGTCGACAACCGGTCGCGTACCCCGCTGACCTACTATGGCCTCGCCCAGTTCAACCTCGGCGCCGCTGGCTCGCGCATCGAGTTCGATGAGGCCACCCTCACCCTCACTGGCCTCGACGGCAGCCTCCTCGATCCCCGCTTCGACAGCCGCTGGCTCGTCGACCTCCTCGGTTCCTCCGTCGACACCAACCTCGGCCGCGCCACCTTCAACATGATCGCCAACGCCCCGGTGGATGCCACCCTCAGCCCGCACCTGATGGACACCGACCTGGGCAAGGACCTCCCCAACAGCCTGAGCCTGAGCAAGGCGGCGAAGGACGCGCTGTCGGCGCATGTGCGAACGTCAGGCAGCGTGACGTTCAGGACGTGGGCGGAGCCGCAGTACAGCCAGGGGATGCACCTGTTCGCGTGGGATGGGCGGACCGGTGGGACGGCCAAGGCGCCCTCCATCAG
>JAHCIP010000308.1 GCA_026129165.1 Anaerolineae bacterium | reverse complement strand
GTGCTCTAGCCTTGCAGCGACAGACAACACAGATGGAGAGGATGAACGGATTCGGAGATTCCTCATCCGCCCATCCTCTTAATCCCTGCTCTATCTGCCCTCGCTCGCCTTACACGCGGAGGAATACGATTTCCAGGCGCAGCGCGTTGAAGTTGGCTAGAATCCCTAGCTGTATGTCATTACGGCGGAGCCAGGTCCTCAGGTTGTCCAGCCGGATACTGCTCAGGTTCCCCACCGCCACTGGGAAGACCATGATCTTGCCCTCAACGTGAAGATGGCCGAAGGCGATATCCCCGACAAGCGTTCCCTTGTAGTCCACTTCCATTCGCTTGACCGCGCGAACACCTAGGCCGCGCAGCTTCATCTCCCAATAGCAGGCATTGGCGTTGATGCGATGGACGTAGCCCGGCCCCAGTGTATTATGCACTTCGAATAGACCACCCATAATGATGGCGGTCAGATCGGGGTAGAGGAGACGGCTGCTAGATTCTAGATAGGTCTGGGCCATCTGGTCGGTCAACTGAGGCGCCAGCCGAGCGGGGTCGAAGTAGAGGCGGTCGAACTCAGGCTGCGGAGCGCCAAAGTTGAAGATCAGGCCCACCTGTTTCTGGACAGTCTTGAGGTAGGACAAGCCTTGCGCCTTGTGGAGGGGCGTCAGCCGGTCTGCCCGCTTGTTCTCGGCCATGACCTCTTCAACCACCATCAGGTCAAGGCGCTGGAGGCCGACCAGGTGGTCTTTGTAGTGAATCTGGTATTCGTCCTGACAGGTGGCCTGATAACCGCGCCGTCGCAACTCCTCCATCAGCGCCCGCTCGTAGATGTACTCAGGATAGGTGCGGGAGGTATGGTTATAGACCTCGTAGTACGCCCCGATTATCGCGCCGGTGAGCTTTTTGTGGAGCAGGTCGGTCATGTGTCGAAGCCCTTCGATAGACAAGAGCATGGATGGGGAAGAGAAACGGATGCCTGTCGAACAGGTTCCCGGCCAGATTGTACGCCATGTAGAGGAATCCGTCCATCCTCTTCATCCGTGCTCTATCTGTCACCGTCAGGCGAAGAGCACGGATCGGGAGGATGAGCGGATGATTATTCCCGAATCCGTCCATCCTCTTCATCCGTGCTCTACCCTGCCCTATCCCTTCCGCCACTGCGTCTCGACATCGTCGGGCGGCGGGGCCAGCCCGCGATCCACCGCCCACGCCGCCACCTGGGCGCGGTTCTCGAAGCCGAGCTTGCCGAGGATATTGCCCACGTGCTTCTCGACCGTCTTGACCACCACCGACATCCGGTCGGCGATATCGTCGTTGGTCAGCCCCTGGGCGATCAGGGCCGCGACCTCACGCTCGCGGGCCGTCAGGCCGCCGTAGCGCTCCTTGCTCTGCTGGAGGGGCGTGGACGGCGGACGAACGACGGACGACGGTGGTGGCGCGGTCAGGGAGGCATTCTCCGTCTTTCGTCCGCCGTCTGCCGTCCCCGGTCCTCTGTCGTCCGTCCGCCGTTCTTCGTCCTCTGCCACCTGCAACGCCAGGGCTACTGCCTCGTCGAGTGTCAGCGCCCGCCCCTCGCGCCAGGCAGCGGCAAAGGCCGCCTCGGTCAGCGCAGTCCGCGCCGTAGCGACGGCGTGGTCGTAGTCGGGTTGGTCTGTCGGCTCGATGACGACGCCGAAGGCTTCGCGGGTGGCCTCGGCGGCCCCCAAGAGCTCCGCGCCCCGGCGTGTCGCAGCGACTACCGAGGCTACTCCCGCCAGGCTCCAGGCGAGGCAATACTTGATCCCTATCTCTCTCGATAGGCTCAGGCTCGCCTGAAAGAGGCCGGCCGCCGGCGCCCGTTTGCCCTGCCGGAGCGTCATCCAGCCCAGGTTGTGAAGGCAGACCGCCGCGATCTCCTTGATCCCTAGCTCCTGAGCCAGGGTCAAGCTCTGCTGATAGAGCGCCGTCGCCTGCGCGTCATCCCCCTGCCCACGCTCTGCTTCGCCGAGGGCCAGCATAGTCAGGCAGATTGACCAGCGGTCGCCTAGCCGGCGTTGGATGGCCAGGCTTTCCTCCAGAGGGGCGCCGCCAGCGGCGTACTCACCGGCCATCATCGCGGCGCTGCCCAGGCCATACAGCGCCAGGGCGATGGCCCAGGCATCATTGGCTTGCTGGGCCACCGTCAGGCTTTCCGCCTGGCAGGCCTGCGCCGCCGCCAGATTCCACAGCCGGCGTTCGCACTCCCCCAGCCAATGGAGCGCGAGGGCGAGACCCGACAGGTCCCGTAGCGCCCGTCCCAGCGCGACGGCCTGCTCAAGACGCATGCGGGCCGCTGCCGTATCACCGTGGTGCCAGGCCAGGGCGCCCGCGTAGCAGAACGCCTTGGCCGCTATAGGAGTAGGCGGGCGCAACCCAGCGCCCGCCAGCAGGCTCTCGAACCAACTACTGCCTTCGCTGAGATAGCCGCGGATCTCCCAGAAGCGCCCCAGTGCCCCGGCCAAGCGCAGACCTAGCTCGACTTCGCCTCTATCGTAGGTCCAGCCGAGGGCGGCGCGCAGGTTGTCATGCTCCGCCTCCAGACGGTCGAGCCACACCAACTGGTCGCGCCCCTTGAGGTGGGGTTCAGCCGCTTCTGCCAGCTTGAGAAAGTACTCGCTATGGCGTCGCCGGATGGCCTCAGCCTCGCCGCTCTCCTCTAACTTCTCCTGCCCATACTCGTGGATGGTCACCAGTATCATGTAGCGCGTCTGGCCATCGGCCTGCTCCCGCGTCCACAGCAAGCTCTTGTCCACTAGTGAGGTCAGCAAGTCCAATATCTCGTCCTGACGAAGGACCAAAGACAAAGGACCAACCAGAGAATTTGGGAGTTGTTGGTCTTTGGTCCGTGGTCCTTCGTCATCCCCGCATACCGCCTCCGCCGCCTCCAGAGTCCGCCCCCCCACGAACACCGCCAGCCGACGGAACAGCGTCTTCTCGGCCTCCGTCAGCAGGTCATAGCTCCAATCCAGCGCTCCGCGTAGCGTCTGGTGGCGGCCGGGCAGGTCGCGCCCTCCGCCAGTCAGCAGCCGTAGCCGGCTGTCCAACCGCTGGAGGATGGCCTGGGGTGTCAGCGCCTTGACCCGCGCCGCCGCCAACTCAATCGCCAGCGGCAGGCCGTCCAGCCGTTGACAGATTTCGGCCACAACCGTTACGTTCTCGTCGGTCACGGCGAAGTCCGGCTTGACCGCCTGCGCCCGCTGGACGAAGAGTTGCACCGAGGGGTAATCCGCGCTGCGTGATTTGTCCTCCGTCCTCCGTCCTTGGTCCTTCGTCGGCACGGCCAGGGGGCCGAGAGGGAACTCCTGTTCACCCTGGAGGTGAAGCGGCTCGCGGCTGGTCGCCAGGACCGTCAGGCGGGGGCAGGCATCAAGCAGGTCGCTGACCAGGGACGCAGCGTCCAGCAGATGCTCCCAGTTGTCGAGGATGAGCAGGAGCGCCTTGTCACGCAGGAAGCTGATGAGGCTATCCAGGAGGGGCTGCTCGGCGGTTTCCCGCAGGCCCAGCGTTTGGGTGATGGAGGAGAGCACAAGGACCGGGTCGGTAATCGGGGCGAGGTTGACGAAGAAGGCGCCATCGGCGACGCAGGGGGCAGAGATGGCGAGGAGGTCAAGGGCGAGGTGGCGAGCGAGCCGGGTCTTGCCCGCGCCACCGGGGCCGGTCAGGGTGAGAAGGCGAACGTCAGTGGCGAGGTAGGTCTGGAGGGCAGCCAGTTCGGTGTCGCGCCCGACCAAGGGGGTGCGCTCGGGGGGCAGGTTATGCGACGCTGGTTTGACAAGGTGGAGGTAAGCGGGTGGACGGGAACTGCCATCCGTTCCGGAGAGGCTATCTGAGGCCGGCGCTGACATGGCCCACCTCCGTTCGAGCGCGGTAGGACAGGCACATAAACACGAGCCGTGGCGGCGGAGGATAGTTATAGCACACAGCGACCAATCTGGCAACCCGTCCACTTCCACCCCGTGGCGGCGCGTCGAAAATGGAGAATCATCCCTGTATCGTGTACAATTGGCCTATCATGCTCTCGAAGGAGTACCTTATGCGTTACACAGTTCCGCTGCTGCTGTTACTGGTGGCGGTCGCCGGCTGCGGCGTCGTGCCCTCGTCGGGTGGCACAGGCGCGAGTGGGCAGGCTGGCAAAGAGGTGACGACCTCCTCCGGCCTCAAATATACCGATGTCCAGGTAGGCACGGGGGCTGTCGCCCAGGCGGGTAAGACGGTGTCCGTCCACTACACGGGCACGCTGACCGACGGCAAGAAGTTCGACTCGTCCCTGGATCGCGGCCAGCCTATTACCTTCCCGCTAGGCACTGGGAAGGTCATCAAGGGCTGGGACGAGGGCATAGCGGGCATGAAGGTCGGCGGCAAGCGCCGCCTCGTCATCCCGCCCGACCTCGGCTACGGCGCGCGGGGCTCAGCGCCGGTTATCCCGCCGAACGCCACGCTGATCTTTGATGTGGAGTTGATGGATGTGAAGTAGCGTAGTACGTAGTGCGTAATGCGTATTTACTATTTCTCTGTGCGAAATACGCATTACGCACTACGAAATGCGCCTCGTGAGGGCAAGTGTTACATGAAATGACGAGGGTAGCTGCCGAGTACGCGCAGCAGCGTGGCGTACTCGGACAGATGGTCGAGCGCCTTCTGGCAGCGGGCTTCGGCCAGGCTGCCCGCGAAGTCCAGGTAGAAGTAGTAGTCGAAGGGCTTGCCCTTCAGCGGTCGTGACTCAATTTTGGTCAGGTCAATGTCGCGTAGGGCGAACACCGACAGCGCCTTGAACAGACTGCCGGGCGTATTGATCGTGGCAAAGACAATGGAAGTCTTGCCGGGAACCGAGGTCGGCGGCGGCGCCGCGTCGCGCGATAGGACCAGAAAGCGCGTATAGTTCTCGGTGTCGTCCTCGACGCCCTCCTGCAGCACGTTCATGCCGTACACCTCGGCGGCGCGGCGGCTGGCAATGGCCGCCCCATCCATAATTCCCCGTTCCTGCAACAACTTAACACTGCCCGCCGTGTCGTAGGTCACGACGCGCTCCAGCCCCAGGCGCTCAATCGTCCCCTCGCACTGGGCGAGCGCCTGGGGGTGCGAGTAGACCCGCTTAACCTCGCTCAGCGCCACGCCGGGATGGGCAATCAGGCAGTGGACGACGCGGAAGTATTCCTCGCCGACGATGGTCAGGTCGTGGCGCAAGAGCAGGTCGTAGTTGCGGTGGATCGAGCCGCCCAACGAGTTCTCGATGGGGGCCATGCCATAGTCACACACGCCTTCGACCACCGCGCGGAACAGGTCGTCAAACTCGGCGCAGGGGTACGGCGTGATGGCGAGGCCGAAGTGGGCGATGGCGGCAGCCTCGGAGTACGCGCCGCGTTCACCCTGGAATGCAACTTGCTGTAATTTAGTATTCATATCGGCCGTCCTGGGGGTGGTGAGCCAACCGAAGCCTGGAGCGGTTCGACGGCCTGGAGCGCCGCTTCGATGTGTTCCAGGGCCATGCCCCGCTCGGCCGGCGAGAGGGTCGTGTCAGCGGCCAGCAGGTCGCGCACGCGGAGCAGTTCAGCCTGGCTGCGACGCGCCGACCGAGCGGGAGTGGCAGAGGCCCCGTTTTCGACAGACATGGCCAGCCGCGAGTGAGTGAGGGATTGATCCACAATAATCTGGATCATACTCGCCAGGGGAATCGCCAGCAGGGCGCCCACCCCACCCAGTAGAGAAACAAAGATAAGCAAGGCGATGATAACGCCCAGGGCGCTGATGCCCACGGCATTGCCCATGATACGCGGGAAGAGAATCATATTCGCGGCCTGGAAGACGATGATGGTCCAGATCACGGCCCCCAGCGCCTGCGAGGGGGAGGCGGACAGCGTCGCCAGCCCGACGATAATCACCTGCAATGTCAGGCCAACGCCAGGGATAGGGATAATCTCCATCAGCCCCGCGAGTATCCCAAACGCCAGCGCCAGTGGCAGGCCAATGACCCCATAGCCTACACTCGAGACGACGCCGACGATGAGCGAGAGGACGAGCAACCCGCGCAGATAGCCGCCCACCTGGGCCTCGACGGCCTGCCAGATGCGTTCCGCGCGGGGTTGGTTTTGTGGCGGCGCGAGGTTAATGAGCCAGGCGCGAATGCGCTCCTCTTCGAGCAGCCACAGGAAGCCAATGGTGATGATGGTAATCAGGTTGACCAACGTGCCCACGATGGTCGTCCCGACGCCCAATGCCGACCCCACCAGCCGCTCGCTGTTGGTCGTCAGCAGTCCAACCAGGTTCTGAGTGACCGTTTCGAGACTGATAGAGGACAGGACGGAGGGCAGGAAGGGCAGCGCCGCCAGTCGGTTCAGGAGCGTCTCGTAGCCCTGGATGACACTCACGACAACAGAGGTCACGGCATTGACCAGAGTAGGCAGGAGCAGCACCACGGCCAGGGGGAGGACGGCCAGCACGACCACCAGGACCAGCACCAGGGCTAACCAGCGTGGGAAGTACAACTCCTGCAGGACTACGACCGGGCCTTTCATCGCCATCCCAAACAGGATGCCGACGAAGACGACGATGAGGCTATCGCGAACCTGGTAGAGCGCCCAGGCCACACCGGCCGACGCCACCACCGTCAGCGTCGCCAGGGCGATACGTCGCATCGTCCACGCAGATTCCATCCGCGATCCTTCCTTAACAGCAGTGGTCGGTGGTTGGTGGTCAGTGGTCAGTCAAGAGCACAGCCGTCACGTATCACGCATCACGGCTGCCCCTATTCTACTCGAATAGGGACGAACCGCAAGGAAACGCGAGGTTAGCGC
>JAHCIP010000307.1 GCA_026129165.1 Anaerolineae bacterium | reverse complement strand
CCGCTCGGCCCGCGCAACGAAGACGAGACCCACCCGCGGTTCACGTTCGACTAGCCGTCTCAGGTAGGACGGCGGGGAAACCATCTCTCCGCCGTCCCCCCACTTCTTGGAGAAGGGGCTATGAGTATCCTCACCCTCCCGACGCCGCTTCTGCGCCGTCTCGTCCTTGTCCCATCGGAAGCCCAGCCTACCCGAGCCTGGCTGCGCACCGCCCTAAGCCTCCACGCCGACACGTCCGAGTGGCTCGCGCGCGGCCTGGTTCTCATGCCACCGGCCACTGCCGCCCCGCGTGAACCCATCTTCGGCGTCACGTTTGTTACCGAGCCGCCTACCCAGGCGGTGGCTCACACCACCGAAGCCGCCCGCCCCCCGACCGCCGTCGGGCATCTCTACCTCGGCGTAGAGCAAATGCGCGGTCGTCTGTGGGGTGTCACCTGGCCCAATGAGCAGGTCGAGCCGCTGGCCAGCCTCAAAGTCGCCGGCCCGGGTCTACACACCATCCCCCTCGCACCCCTCTCGTCGAAGGAGACGTCCGACCCGGACGGGCTGAGCCTGGACCGCTGGTCGCGCACCATCGGCGCCCTCGGCAGCGCCGCCGTCTGGCAGCGCCTCGTGAACCTCCATATCGCCCTCGTCGGCTGCGGGCGCACGGGTTCGCTCATCGCCGTCGCCCTTGCCCGGCTCGGCCTGCGCCATCTGACCCTCATCGACCCCGACCGCCTCGAACTCCACAACCTGGGGGAGATGGATGCGGTGGTCGAGGGGGATCTTGGGCGCCCGAAAGTCGACGCGCTTGCCCCTTATCTCATCGCGGCCGCGCCGGCCGGCCACCTGACGGTGCAGGCGGTGGCCCGTCCGATCACAGACCCCGACGCGGTGCGCGCCGCCAAACGCGCCGATGTCCTCATTGCCTGCGTGGACAACGATACGGCCCGCCTCGCCATGGGCATCATTGCCACGCTCTACCACAAGCCGCTCCTCGACATTGGCACCGGCGTACTTCGCCAGCCCGGCTCAGGAGTGGGGACTCCGTCTATCGTGTCCCAGCCTAGCGGTCTGCCGCCGCGTACCATGGGCGCCGACCTCCGACTCATTTTGCCAGGCCAGGGTTGTATCCTGTGTGTCGGCGGCCTCGGTCAATACGGCCCGGCCGTCAACGAACTGATGCATCGCCGCCCGACCCCCCCGCCTGCCCAGGAGTGGCATCAGCAGCGGGCCGGTAGTCTGCGCTCGCTCAACACCCTGGCTAGCGGCCTGGCGCTCCAGATGCTCAACGACCTTGTCGCCGAGCGCCTCACGGCCTCCACCTGGGCGCGTCTCGAAGTAGACGCCATCGGCCACTTGACCACCGCCTATCCCGTCCTCGAGCCACCTACCGCGCCCACCTGCCCCTTGTGTGGCCGAGCCGGTCTAGGCGACAACGGATTGGGCTGGGGCTAATTCGCAAAATCATCGCCCATCGGTGCAACCTAGCAGGGCATCCGTGCGAGAGAAAGGTGAGGACGATGGACACAGGGGCTCGGCCACTCAGCCCGACCAGAAGGAGGTGCCAATGACCTAGCGGAGATAGACCTAACTCAACCCCTTGATGTAACCAATCCAACCCGGCGTTACCAACTCACAGAAAGAGAGGACCATCATGTTCCCATCGACCGACCCGTACCTTCCGGACCTCGCGGCCAGCATGGGCCGTCCCGCCAAGCTCCGGCGCCTCGTCGCATCCCTGCTCCTGGTGTTCGCCCTCATCGCCGGCCTCGTCGTCAACCACGCGCCGACCGCAAGCGCCGACAGCCCGACCGCTGACACCACCAGCGGTGCCAGCCCGACGGGCGCCTGTTACCAGCTCTACCCTGCTTCGCCATCGAACGTGCGGGCCACCCTGCTGTCCCCGTACAGCATCCGCCTGACTTGGACCGACAACTCCTGCAACGAGGATGTCTTTCGCCTTTACGACAACGGCCTGTACGTCGGCACGGTCAACGCCAACGTCACCTACGCTACCTTCAACGTCCAGCGCTACTCGACCCACTGCTACAGCGTGGTCGCCGTGCGGGGCATGTGGTACACGTCCAGCCCAGCCTACGCGAGCTGTGTCCAAGCACGGTAGGCGCGCTAGCCTGATCGGATAGCCTCCCCCGATCGTCTATCGTCCTCCCACACACTGGGTCCCCTGTTTAAGGGGGACCCAGTGCCTTTTACTGCTATCGTCGTCCCTGTCGTATAGTGCTCGATTGCTCAACGGGAGTGGACCTTCTGCTTACAGATTGATTCATATATAACCACCCCCAATTTGCCCCAAATCCGGCTGTTTTACGGCTGAAAAGGGGCCAGATTTCGGCGTGGACCCAAACGTGATTTTCGACGTATACACCTGCCCCACCCGCGCAACCATCCCCTCTCGACGAAGCGCTGCGACGACCAGGGGACGCCCGGGGGACACCTTGGGAGCAACTCCTGTTTAGGCGACGATACGCCTGCCGAATGCTCATCTCAAATGGATGCTAACTTCGCCTCGGCGGCACCTCACCCTCTTTGTGCAAATCTTTGATAAGGCTCTACGTCGCGTTGACTTGTTCGCTGCCTCTCACCGCTGGCACAACCTTCAACGGATTCGGACACACTCCACCTCCCTACCCTGTGCAGCTTCTCCCAACAGACGACCTACCCCATAACTCAACCGTGCCACAGGTAGGTAGACAGGCTTGTATTGCATGAAAACGGCGGTCTAGGGGACGCCCGGGGGACAGCCGGGGGACGGTCGCTTAGTAAACTAGAGACCTCTATAGGGTTCATCGGCTCGACCCACATCAGCCGATAGGGACTGTCCTCCCGGAGGGGGCATGGGATGTGGCTGACCTGTGGGCCAGCCCGCGAGCTTGCTCTCCCAGGCACCCTCGAAGCGACACACGGCCCGGCTCAGTCCTGCCAGCATTGGATCGAAAACGAGCTTGCTCTCCAGCCCTGGTGATTCGAGCCGCCCGACACACATGACCGAACGACTGTCCGAGTAACGAAAGGAGACAGAACATAGAATAGACCCCTTCCCCACACCACTCCATTGCATGTTGCCGTCCCATCTGAGGTCTGATCCTACGCGGTCCAGCCAGGTCCACCCCTTGTGCTGGAGCGCCCGTCGCTGTCCAACCGTTCACCAGCATCATAGTCTTGGTGAGACTCCATGAGTCCCACTCATGGTAGCCTCATCTCGCCTGTCCGCCGAGCCTCGCGCTCGGCGTTCGCTATTTCACCCCAGGAGGCTTGCTATGCTTGACCGTCTCCACCACTATCTGCGTCTGGGCCTCGCTTGGCTGCGGAGCCTCTGCCGGCGGCTCGCCAACTGGACCCGCCGCGCCTGGCGTCGGCTCTCCCGTCGACGGCGCATCCCCATCGAAGTGCTGGTCATCGACCGAGCGCGTCGGCGTACCCTGGAGCGCGAGATCAGGGGAGGTCTGGCGCGCTTGCGTCACGCGCTTGGTGACGTGTTCCCGACGGATACCGCCGTGATTGTCCAACAGGTCCTGCTCGCCGACCACCCCGTCGCCGGCTGCTACCAGGTGGGGCAACGGCCCGATGGACGCCCCTTCGCCCTGGTCCGCCTGGCCCTCCAGGTCAACGGACGGGCCTTGACGATGGACGAGCTGCTGGCGACGCTGGCCGAGCAGTGCATCGGTATCGCCACCCAGCAGAGCGGCGGGCTAAGCGTCGTCGTGCCGGTCGAGTTAGAACCTACCCGGCCATCCCAGGACCATCGCCCCCCGCCCCCGCGTGACCTCCTCGCGCCAGCCGCCAACGGCCATCGGTCTATGACCTCGCAACGGTCTGCCTGACCACCCCTGTTAACAGAACAAGGAGGTACCCCATGTCCCACCGGATCGTCGTCAAGAGCTTTGCCGACCTCGCGCTGGTCCTCAACCTGGAGGACCTCCCAGCCGGCCCACCCGTCGAGGCGTCCGCCCCGCCTCCCACGTCCCCTGTGAGCAACGAGGAACCACCTGACCTGGTGCGTCTCCTGGCCGACCTCGAAACGGCGAGCGCTACCCTGGTCGATTTGGCCCGGCGCGACCAGGAGCAGCATACCGCCGCCCTCCGCGACCTGGAACAGTACGATGCCCTGGTCGCCAACCAACGCGAGGCCGAGCAGGCGCGTGACCAGGCGCAGAGAGTGCGTGGGCAGGCGGAAGCGCTCGCCGAGACAGGCTTCACGGATGAGGCACGGGCGACGGCGGGGCACGTCGCCGAGAGCGCCCACCAGGCGGAGACAGCCGCGGCCCGCTTGGCCGAGCAGCGGCGTGTGGAGGCGGAACAATTGGCTGCCCGTCTCGATCTGGAACGGCTGCTCACCGAGCGCCGTCGGCAGGCGGAAGCGGAGCATGCGCGTCAGAGGGAGGCCGAGCGCGCCCGGCGCATCAGTGAGACTGTGTCACGTGCGCGGGGGGCGCTCGAAGCGGGGCGGCTGGCCGAGGCGCGGGCGGCCCTTGAGGGCGTGGTCCACGACGCGGGGGACGCGCCCGAGGTGAAAGAGCTGGCCCGACGTATCGCTCAGCGCGAGTTCGCCGCCAAAGTCGCGCTGGTAGAAAACGCCCTGTGGGCCGCCCGACGTGAGTATCGGCGCGAGCCGGCCGTCGCCATCGCCCACCTGACGGCGCTCGAGATGGCTGGGCTACCGGCTGACCTCTCCCGCCAGGTCTTCGGCGCCTGGGTTCGCGCCTGCACGCGCCTCTGCCACGCCCAGGGTCTGCTGGACCCGCTGCGCTATGCGCCCGATCCAGGGCAAGGGGCCGTCATCGCCCGTGAGGCGCCCAATGGCGAATACATCGTCGTCAGCGTCCTCGGCCTGGGAGCGGGCTGGCAGGTGGGGGAGCCGGTGGGCGAGGGGGTGGTCCGACGAGCGCGTCCCCTCCACTAACCCCCGCCGGTGCTCGACCTCTCCCGTCTGTCCCTCGAACAGCGCCAGGCCGTGCTGGCCGGAGATGGCCCCCTCCTCATTGTCGCCGGTCCCGGCTCTGGCAAGACCACCGTCTTGGCCGCCCGTATCGCCTACCTCGTGCTCGCCCGCCACGTCGCCCCCGCCAGCGTGCTGGCCATCACCTTCGCCACCAAGGCCGCCCGCGAGCTGCGAGCGCGGCTGGTCGGACTGCTGGCCGAGCAGGGCCAGGCCGTCGACGTCACCACCTTCCACGCCTTTGGCCTGCGCATCATTCGCCAGTGGGGTGAGGAACTGGGCTTTGAACCCGGTCCAGTGACGGTCTACGACGCGGAGGACGCGCGGGCCGTGCTCCGCCAGGCGGCCGAGACGGTGGGCCTCGACCTGGCCCGTTCCCCGCCTTCGACCCTCGCCTCCGACATCCACCGGTATCGGCTGAGGGACCCCACTCTCCCCGCCTCGGAAGACCTGGCACGCCTGACGAACGCCTACGAGGCGATCCTCCAACGCCGTCACGCCGTCGACTTCACGGCGATGCTGGCCCTGCCGCTGCGCCTCTTCGACACTCACCCCGACGCCCTGCGGCTCTACCAGGCCGCCTACCGCCACGTCCTGGCCGACGAGTTCCAGGATGTGTGCCTGGCCCAGTACACCCTGCTGCGCCGTCTGGTTGAGCGGCATGGCAACCTCGTCGTGGTGGGGGACCCCTGCCAGAACATCTACGCCTGGCGTGGCGCGGACCTCCGCTGTCTCCTCGACTTCCAACGCGACTTCCCCAGCGCGCGTGTCCTCCACCTCCACCACAACTTTCGCTCTACCCGCCATATCGTCGCAGTCGCCAACGCGCTGGGCGCTCACTTGCCCTACGGCCGCCCTCTGCGGACCGACAACCCGCCAGGGGTCCACGTTCGGCTGCACGAGGCTCGCGACGAGATGGCCGAAGCCGTCTTCGTGGCCCACGAGATCCAGACCTTGCGCGAGGCGGGCCACATTGACCATCTCGGTGACGTCGCCGTCCTCTACCGCACCAACCACCAGGCCCAGGCGCTGGTCGTGGCGTTGCGCCGCGCCGCCCTGCCCTACTACGTGCGGGGCCACGGCGACTTGTTCGAGCGGCGTGAAGTCCGCGACGTCCTGGCCTACCTGCGGCTGGCGCACAACCGGGCCGACGTTGAGGCGCTGCGGCGGATCGTCAACGTCCCGCCAAGGCGGCTGGGGCAACTGGCGGAGCGGCTGCGGCAGTCACCTCAACCGCTGGAGGCTCTGCCGAGCCTGGTGGGCAGTCAGGGGCGTGTCGCCCACGCCAACGCCGAGGCTCTCGTCGCGCTGGTCGAACACCTCCACCAGGAAGCCCAGCGCCTACGGCCGGCGATCCTCCTGGACCTGGCGCTCGAGGCGAGCGGCTATCGCGCCTGGCTGTCGCAGCAGGCCGACGGCTCCGCTCGCCTGGAGCACTTGCTGACGCTAAGAGGCCTGCTGGAGCAGGTCGAGGGCGACCTGGGCGACTGGCTGGCCGAGCTCCAGGTGGATGACGTGGGCGACGCCCAGCCCGACGATGCGCCGAGGGTGTTGCTCACCACGCTCCACGGAGCCAAGGGTGGCGAGTGGCGGGTGGTCTTTGTGGTCGGCGTCGAGGAGGGCTTGCTGCCCCACGCACGCGCCCTCGCCGCGCCTCCTTCCGATGAAGGGGCGGTGGAAGGGGAACGCCGAGCGGCGTACGTCGCCGTCACGCGCCCGCGCGAGCGCCTGTATCTCACCTACTGCCACACGCGGCAGCGGGGGGCGACGCCTGTTCCCCGTCAGCCATCGCGCTTCCTGCAGGAACTCCCCCGCGATCTGCTGCACAGGATCGCCTGAAGTGAGAGGAGATGTCCAGATGGGAACCCGCATTGATACCGACGCTGTGAAGCGCGCCT
>JAHCIP010000306.1 GCA_026129165.1 Anaerolineae bacterium | reverse complement strand
CCAGGCCATGATTACGCATGGCCGCACGTCGGGTTACCGCGTCTCCCTCGATCACAAACACGGGCTGAACGGCACGCCGGTCATG
This sequence comes from Anaerolineae bacterium, assembly GCA_026129165.1. Lineage (GTDB taxonomy): Bacteria > Chloroflexota > Anaerolineae > Epilineales > JAHCIE01 > JAHCIE01. The sequence goes on along the minus strand of JAHCIP010000306.1, from coordinate 6,796 downwards.
CTGACCGAGTTCGGCGGTATCAGCTACGCCCCCCGGCCGGGCGAACCCTGGTTTGGCTATGGCACGGTTCAGACCGGGGAGGAATATCTGGCGAAACTCCACGAACTCGTCAGTTCCGTGGTCGCCTGCCCGACGTTCTCCGGCTTCTGCTATACGCAACTGACGGATACGGAGCAGGAGAAAAACGGGCTGCTCCTGGCAAACCGCGAACCCAAGTTCGACCTTAACCAGGTGCGCCGCATCATCCAATGTCAGCCGGTGTAATGGGACAAAATCGAGGGGCCGGTCGTCCGACCGGCCCCTCGTTCCGCCACAGGGGGGTGTTTTAGTCAGGGGACACGAGCGTATAGCCGTGCCGAGGCACCGTCCGGATATAGCGCGGGCTGTGCGGCGACGGTTCGAGCTTCGCTCGCAGGTTCTTGACATGGGCGCGCACCAGGGCGTGCTGACCCGTACCGGGTGGGTAGCCCCACACGTCCTGGAGCAGGCGGTCCGACGAGACAACCTGACCCGCGTTACGCAGCAGATAGGCCAGCAACTTAAATTCCGTGGGGGTCAAGGGAATAGTGCGGCTGTCCACCTCAGCGCGGCGGCCGCTCAGGTCCAGCCGCAGGCGGCCCAACGCGAGGGGCTGCGTGGTCATGCGCTGACACCTCCGCAGCAAGGCGCGCACCCGCGCGGTCAGCTCTTGAATATCAAAGGGTTTGACCAGGTAATCGTCGCCGCCGGCATCGAGGCCGCGCAGGCGATCCGGCAGACGATGCTGGGCCGTCAGAAATAGCACCGGGGTATCTGACACCGAGGGGTCGGACCGTAGCCGACGGCAGACCTCAATCCCATCCAGGCCCGGCATGGACATGTCGAGCACGAGGAGATCAGGGAGCATCTGGCGGGTCATCGTCAGCGCCTCGATACCAGTATTAGCTGTCAAGACCTCATAGCCGTTGCGGACCAGACTGCGGCTGAGGGTGCCGCGCACATCGGTATCGTCGTCAGCGACTAGAATCGTAGCCACACCTACCTCACTTGGGCGCCGTCTTTAAGGGAAGGCGCACCCCTATGGTGGTCCCGATGCCAGGCCGGCTCGCTACAATCACCTGCCCGCCGGCGCGCGTCAGAATATCCCAGGCCAGGAACAGCTCGCCCCGTGTATCCGAGGCGAACGGCTGAACGAGCCGCCGCCGCCGGACACTCACCGGACCGCTGTCGGACACAGTCACGAGAATGTAGCCATTTCGGTTCGTGGTGGCGAGGCGAATCTCGCCCGCCTGTCCGCCAGGGATGGCCTGCCACGCGTTAATCAGCAAGTGGACCCAGGCTTCGCTTAAAGCGGCAGTGTTAGCATGAACTGACGGCAGGTTAGGCGTCAGCCGCGCCGTGAGACGAACTCCAGCCCCCTCAAGCTGGCTTGTCACCAAGCCGAGAGCCGTCTCCACTGTTGCATTGACATCGGTATACTCCAATGCTCCGTTGCTGTTAGTAAACTGCACCACCGCCTGGACGGTTGTTCGGATGCGCTGCCCAGCCCGCTCGATGGCGCCCAGGCTTGCCATGAGGCTAGGGTTGAGCGGCTCGGTCTGGAGCAACTGCGCCTCGCCGATGATGGTCGTTAGCGGGTTATTAATGCGGTGGGCAAACCCCATGAGAAGATTGCCCGCCGCGACGCTTCGCCCGGCTGAAGTGAGCCAACGGTGCAGACGCGCCGAGCGCTGGCGCTCCGTCGCTAAATCAGCGGCTAACACGGCTGCTTCGCCCAGAACATCCAAGAGTCCCTGGTGCGACGCTGAAGCGCTCGAGCCAATCGCCACCAGGGCGCCGTGCAGAGTCGTGCCGTTAACCGGCGCACCCCAGACCCAGCCCCCCGCACGCGATTCGCGGATGGCGGAGCCGGTGTTAAAGACACGCTGCGCCAGACTGGCTAGCTCTGTCTTATTCTCCGTCGGCCCCACCAGCGCCGCCCAGATAAAATCGCGCCGTGACTGATCGTACCACGCAACTCCAACCGCCTCGACAGCATTAAGTATGACAAGATGCTGGGCAGCGGCCTGCAAAGCCGCTTCCGTCGTGGCTTGGCTCATGGTGTATGCTCACAGTCCTCTATCACCCTCGTAGGGTGTAACGTAGAGTCGCGTCCGAGTGTTATGCGCCCCGTAAAAAAAAGTGAAGCCATTGACACCTAAGCCCTCGCTTGCGTCCCGTAAGCGTCCACCTTATAATGAGGTAGGGGCGAACCCCTGTGTTCGCCCTACCCGACGCAAGCCGCTCTAGCTAGCCCCCTCCAGGTGCGCCACCATGCCTGACTCCTTCCTGCATAGCGAAATCCACGACCAACCGGCCGTCCTGGCCCGCCTGCTTGACCAGGAGAGCGCCAACATTCAGCGCCTGGCTGCCCAATTGCGCGCCGCCGCGCCACGGTATGTCTTGCTCGCGGCGCGCGGCTCCTCGGACAATGCCGGGATCTACGGCAAGTATCTGTTCGGCACGCTTGTCGGGCTGCCGGTGGCCCAGGCCACTCCTTCGCTGTACACTCTGTACAACCAACCACCGCGCGTCGAGGGCGGTCTCGTCATCGGCATCTCGCAGTCGGGCCAGTCACCCGACATCTGTGCCGTCGTCGAGCACGGCCGCGCCTCAGGCGCCCCAACCGTCGCCATCACCAATGACCCAAACTCGCGGCTGGCCCAGGCCGCCGACCACGTCATCCCACTGCACGCCGGCCCGGAACGCAGCATCGCCGCCACCAAGACCTACACGGCCCAGTTGATGGCTCTGGCCCTCCTGGCGGCGCACCTGGCCGACAGCCAGGCGCATCTCCAGGCGCTCGCGGCGCTGCCCAACCAGGTCGCCCAGGCGCTGTCGGTCGAAGCGCGGGTCACGGCGGTCGCGGAACGCTATCGTTATATGGAACGCTGTGTGGTGATTGGGCGGGGATATAACTATGCCACGGCCTACGAACTGGCGCTCAAGCTCAAGGAACTCACCTATGTCCTGGCGGAGCCATATTCGTCGGCGGACTTCCGGCATGGGCCGCTGGCGCTGATTGAGGATGGTTTCCCGGTGCTGGTCATCGCGCCCCAGAGCGGGGTGTATGGTGAGGTGGTAGACTTACTCAAGCGGTTGGGAGAACGAGGGGCCGAACGGCTGGTCATCGGCGATGGCGCGGAGGCGTTGGCCGAAGCCCGCTCGCCCATCGCCCTGCCCGCCTCGGCCCCGGAGTGGCTGACGCCGCTGACCTGCATCATCCCCGGCCAGCTCTTTGCTCTGGCATTGACACTCGCCAAGGGCTACGAACCCGACCACCCGCGCGGTCTACGCAAGGTGACGGAAACGAGGTAGCATGACTATACAAGAGCAATCCAGGGTCATCATCGAACGATGCAAACGGGTGCTACAACAGCATTATGGGCCTCGATTCCGAGGTCTTATCCTCTATGGTTCAGTCGCACGCCACCAGGCAGAACCACAGAGTGACTTAGATCTGCTGGTGTTATTAACCCAACCCTTCGACTACTGCGTCGAGGTCCGTCGCATTATAGATCTGCTCTATCCGATTCAGCTTGAGTCCGAGCGACTTATATCTGCCAAGCCGGTGGCTGTTGAGGCATTTGAACACGGAGATAGCCAACTGTACCGTAATGCCAAGAGGGAGGGGGTAAGGGTGTGACCTCTCCCTTTAGAGCCGAGATCGAGGCCCATCTTCAACGCGCCCAGGAGTCTTTGCAAGCCGCACGAGAGCTACATCATAGCGGCTACAACGACTTTGCGACCTCACGCGCCTACTACGCGGCGTTCTACGCTGCCTCCGCCGCTTTACTTTATGAAGGCGTAGAGCTGAGCAAACATAGTGGCGTCATTGCTGCCCTCCATCAAAGGTTGGTCAAGACGGGACGGTTAAGTAAAGAGCATGGCAAAGCCCTAAACTGGCTGTTTGAACTGCGAGCCATTGGAGATTACGGTGTGACAGCACACATCAGTCAGGAAACGGCCGCGTTAGCGATACAGGTAGCCGACGAGTTTGTGGAGGCTGTCATTGCCATCATGACGAGTGGCCCATAATGTGCTATGCCGTCCGCAAATACGTCTCTAACGCCTCGATCACCGCGTCGTCGGTGGTGAGAGTCTCGGGGTCGTAGCCGAGGCCGAGCAGGATAAAGTTGACGACATCCCAGAAGAAGTCCTGAACGGCCAGGGCGAGTTGGCGACGCTCCTTTGGCGTCAGCGGCTGGCGGTCGGGTAGATGGCGGTAGGCGTCGGCCCAGCGCAGCCACACTTCCCAGGCATCGAAATGGTGCCGCGTGTAGTGTTCCACTGCCATCGCCTTAGACCCGACATGGGCCGTTTCCAGGATGAACAGGACGCGCGCCGGGTAGAACAACCAGTTGACCAACTCGACGGACTTGTGCTGGTAACGCGGCCCGCCCACTCCTTTCGGAGCGCGCACTGGCAACTCTAGCGGCCGCTCGCGGATGATGCGCGCAATCTCCGCCACCATATAGGCTCGCACGCTCGGAAAGCCCGGCACGATCAGCAGGTGTCGGATGTCCGTCCCCCACACCAGCCGCCCATATTCCATCAAAGCCAACATACTATAGATGCCAAAGGGATTGGTGCGCCAGTCCGGCTGACGCAATTGCGCCACCGTGTAGACCGATAGATGCAGTCTGATTCCTTCGGCTTCGGCTTCCTCTGGCGGGAGGGCATCCACCGGCCGCGCCAGGACAACCAGCCCGTCGATGTCGCTCCAACCGGGCACGTAGTCGTCCATCGCCAGGCTGCCAAGAAGATAGACGGCGGTCAGGTCCAGCCCATACCGGGCCTGGAGGTGGTCTATCGTGCGGCTGAGCGCCGCGTTGATGTCGGGATAGGGGGTCGTGTAGAGAAGGTCGCTCATAGCGGCCATTATACCTGCGGGCGTGTCACAGCGCAAAAAGAGGACCGCCTGCGGGCGGTCCTCCAAATAGCTCAGACCTGTTACTGTTCGATAGTCAGGAACTGCTCAATGTTGGCCGCCTTGCGCTGTTCCTCCAACCAGCCAACGAGCTTATCCTCGCGCTGCTGGTCAACCTGTTCCTGGGGCAATGCCCGCGCCGCGTCCTTCTCCAGCACCTCAATGACGTGGTAGCCAAACTGGGACTGCACCGGCTGGCTGACCTGCTTCACCGGCAGCGCGAACGCCGCTTCCTCGAAGGGGGGGACCATCATACCGCGCCCGAACCAGCCCAGGTCGCCGCCGTTGCTCTTGCCGCCCGGGTCGGTGGACAATTCACCCGCCAACTTGCCAAACTCCTCGCCCGCCTTCAGGCGGTCAATGACTTTCTTAGCCTCATCCTCAGTCTTGACCAGGATATGGCGGGCGTGGACTTGTTCCGCCGTCGTCGGCAGATCCTTGGTCAGCACCGCTGCCAGCTTCACCGCCGTCAGGCGGTCTCGCACCAGCCCTACCAGCTCATCCTGAGTCATGCCCTGCGCTTCCAGCGCCTTTTTCAAGGCGTCCGCGCCGCCCTGCTGCTGGGTGATGCGGTCCAGTTCGGTCTTGACATCATCCTCGGTCACAGTGACGCCCTGGGCCTTCGCGCCCTGGCGGACAATTTCCTGAGCTATCATCGTCTCCAGAATCTGTGAGTAGACCTGGTTAAGCTGCTGCTTCCCCTCGTCGGAATTGGGGTCGAGACCCTGGCGCACAAACTCATCGCGCACCTGGTTCGCCTGGCGCTCGAACTCGGCCAGCGTCAACGCCGTCCCATTCACCGTCGCCACATTCTTGCCATCGCCCTTCACCGTAAACTTGAGGGGCGGCAGGGTCGCCGCCGGGGTGGGGCTGGCCGCCGACGATGTGACCGCCGTTGCCGAAGTCACGCTAGTCGCCACCGCGACCGGGCTAGGCGCAGCGGTCGCGCTCGTCTTCTCCGACGGGTTGGGCTGCCCTGTCTGACATGCCGCCAGCAAGAGACCTAAACACAGTAAGGCAATCAAACGACGCACTGACATCCTCCTTAAAACAGCACAGGCTCACCGCCGCGGGCGAGCCTGGACAACGCATTGTGCAGCAGGGCAAATTGTACTCCCCCTTAGACGAAACGCCAAATGTGTGACTATAATTGCCCCCATGCCTCACACCGCCCGCCTGACCTGGCGCTCTCGTAATGACACCCTGCTGACGGACCCACCACCCACTACCTACCACCTGGAGACGGTCGGTGGTGATGGCACGCCGTCCGGCGACACGCTGTTTCACGGCGATAACCTGGCTGGCATGAGGTCGCTCCTGGCCCAGAGCGGCGCGGGTAGCATCGCCCTGGCCTACCTCGACCCGCCCTTCGTCAGCCGCGCCCGCTACACCCAGACGGTCAGCCTGTCCGACGGCCAGACGGTTTCCCGCCCCGTCTTCGACGACACCTGGCCGAGCCTCGACGCCTGGCTAGACATGCTCTACCCCCGCCTGCGCCTGGTCCACGCGCTGCTGGCCGAGACCGGCAGCCTCTACCTGCACCTGGACTGGCGGGCGACCCACTACGCCCGCGTCCTCCTCGACGAAATCTTTGGGCCGGACGCCTTCCGCAACGAGATTATCTGGAAGCGGGCGGTGCTGCTGGGGCGCAAGGCCGCCAGCGGGCAGTACGGGCGCGTCACCGATAGCCTGCTGTTCTACACGAAGAGCAACCGCTTCACCTTTCACCCGCTGCTGGTGGAGCGCGAGACGCCCCGCGCCGGCGCGCGCTGGGACGCGGCGGCGGGCCGCTGGTATCGCACCGCGCCACCCGGCGACTACACCGAGCAGAGCCTGGCAAGCCTCGCC
>JAHCIP010000305.1 GCA_026129165.1 Anaerolineae bacterium | reverse complement strand
GGTATGCAGACGACTGCTTAGGGTGACAGCCACCTCCCGCATGGTCGAGGCTATGCGGGAGGTGGCTTGCTGCGACGAGACTGTTATCGTTTGTAGACAACAGGTTCCATAGTTTGGAACAACTGAAGATGCACAGGGAGGTGCAGGTGAAGACGGTGGAGTTACCTCTGCCCCAGACAAGGCTGGATAACCGCGTGGCGGATCTTGGTTTCACCGAGTCGGACCTGCTACGCATGTACGAGAAGATGCTTCTGGCGCGCAAGCTCGACGAGAGGATGTGGATTCTGCAGCGCCAGGGCAAGATTGCGTTTGTTATTTCCGGGCAGGGCCAGGAAGGCGCCCAGGTCGGCGCGGCCTACGCGCTACGGCCCGGCCAGGACTGGCTCCACCCCTACTACCGCGACATGGCGATGGCGCTGACCATCGGTATGACCCCCCGCGACCTTCTCCTGGCCTGTTACGGCAAGACCGAAGACCCCAGCAGCGGCGGCCGCCAGATGCCAGCCCACTATGGCAAGGCCAGCCTCCGCATCGTGACCGGCTCCAGCCCGGTCGCCACCCAGCTTCCCCAGGCGGCCGGCATCGCCTACGCCTCGAAGCTCATGGGCAAGGATGAAGTGACCCTCACCTCACTGGGCGAAGGCTCGACCAGCCAGGGCGACTTCCACGAGGGTCTCAACTTCGCCTCCGTCCACCGTGTCCCCCTCATTATCCTCGTCGAGAATAACCAGTACGCCATCTCGGTCCCGCTGGCCTTGCAGATGGCCGTACCCGATGTGGCCGATCGCGCTCACGGCTACGGGATGCCGGGTGTAGTGGTGGACGGCAACGATGTGCTGGCCGTCTACGAAGTCACCCAGGCCGCCCACGAACGCGCCCGCCGTGGCGAAGGCCCCACGCTCATCGAGGCGAAGACCTACCGTCTCATCCCCCACTCGTCCGACGACGACGACCGGGTCTACCGCAGCCGCGAAGAGGTGGCGGAGTGGCGCAAGCGCGACCCCATCGTCCGCTTCCAACAGACGCTGCTGGACGTGGGCGTCCTCGATCCGGCTCGCGACCAGGAGCTTCGCGCCAGCATAGATGAGCAGGTCAACGACGCCACGCAGTACGCAGAGGCCGCGGCCTTCCCCACCATCGAGGAAGGTGATCGCTTCGTCTACGCGGACGACTAAACCTCCCGAAGGTTCAGCACCTTCGGGAGGTTGAAACGCAAGGGGACATATGCCAGTCAAGACGATGATCGAGGCAGTGCAGGAAGCCATCCGCCAGGAGATGGAGCGTGACAGCCGGGTGATGGTACTGGGTGAGGATGTGGGACGCAAGGGCGGCGTCTTCGGCGCGACACGCGGCCTGTTCGAGAAGTTTGGCGGCGAGAGGGTGCTGGACACGCCGCTCGCCGAGTCGGCGATTGTAGGCAGCGCGATTGGCATGGCCCTCAACGGGCTGCGGCCCGTCGCCGAGATTCAGTTTGCCGATTTTATCTGGCCCGCCGCCAACCAGATTATCTCGGAGGCAGCGCGCATCCGCTATCGGTCGAATAATACCTTCAGCGTGCCAATGGTCATCCGCGCGCCCTATGGCGCGGGCATCCACGGTGGGCTGTACCACTCGCAGAGCATCGAGGCGTTCTTTGCCCACGTGCCCGGCCTGGTCGTCATCACCCCGTCGTCGCCCTACGACACCAAGGGGCTGCTCATGGCGGCCATTCGGTCCGATGACCCGGTCCTGTTCCTGGAACACAAGAAAACCTACCGCATGCTGCGCGAAGAAGTCCCTGAAGCGCCGTACACCGTGCCTATTGGCACGGCGAAAATCGTCCGCGAGGGCCGCGACCTGTCCGTCTTCAGCTATGGCCTGTCGCTGCTCTATGCTCGCGAGGCGGCCGACACGCTGGCTCAGGAGGGCATTGACACTGAGGTCGTTGACCTGCGCACCCTGCGGCCCCTCGATACGGCCACGATTCTCCAGTCGGTGCGCAAGACGGGCAAGGCCCTCATCCTCCACGAGGACACCCAGTTCGGCGGCTTTGGGGCCGAGGTAGCCGCCGTCATCGCTCAAGGCGCGTTTGAGTACCTCGACGCGCCGGTCATGCGCCAGGGTGGGCCAGAGGCGCCAGCCGCGCCCTTTTCCAAGCCCCTCGAAGAGTGGTGGATGCCCAGCCCGGCGAAGATCGCCGACGCCATGCGCGAGTTGGCGGAATATTAACGTAATGCGTAGTGCGTATTTCGTATCTCGCAATTGAGCCAGGTCTTTCCGAAATACGAAATACGCATTACGGAATACTTTGGAGTCCCCATGCTCACTGAACTCAAGATGCCCCAACTGGGGGAGAGCGTCCACGAAGGGACCATTAGCCGCTGGCTTAAGCAGCCTGGCGACCGCGTCGAGAAGTACGAGCCGCTGCTGGAAGTGGCGACTGACAAGGTCGAAACTGAAGTGACCGCGCCTGAGGCAGGCGTCGTCCAGCAAATCCTGGTCGCGGAGGGCGAGACGGTGAAGGTGGGGACGCTGCTGGCGACCATCGGTGAGGCGGGGCAGACCGAGGCCCATGCCACTCCCGCCGCCGCGACTCCGGCGCCCTCGCCGGCCGCCAGCGCCGCGCCGCGTATCTCGCCCCTCGCGGCGAAGATCGCCCAGGACGAGGGCATCGCGGTGGAGGCGGTGCAGGGGACGGGGCCGGGCGGCCAGGTCACGAAGGAGGATGTGCTGCGGGCCGCGAAGGAGCGCGGCAACGGCGGAGGCCGCCGTCCGGCCCCAGCCGAGGCTCCACAGGGCGAGACGGTGCGTAGTTCGCGGTCCGTCGGCGGCTTCCTGTCGCCGCGCGTGCAGATGCTGGCGGGGCGCCTGGGCGTGGACCTGGGTCGGGTTCAGGGAACAGGCCATGAGGGACGCATCACGGCGCGGGATGTGGAAGAGTTCGCGGCGCGCCAGACGCAAACCGCCTTCCAGCCCCCCGCTACTCCTCAGCCAGCGGCCCCAGTGGCTCCCGCGCCCGCGACCGTTGCGGCGTCCGCGCCTGCGCCAATGGCGGTCGAGGGGCTGGACCTGATGCCGGGCGACGAACTGACGCCCCTGTCGGGGATGCGCCGGCTCATCGCGGAGCATATGGTCCGCAGCCAGCAGACCGCCCCCCATGTCACAACGGTCCACGAGGCCGACGTGACGCGCATGGTCAGGTTCTTTAAGGAGAACTTCGACGCGTTTCGCCAGCGCGAAGGCTTCAACCTGACCTACACGCCGTTCTTCGCCCAGGCCATCGTCAACGCGCTCAAAGCGTTTCCCGGCGTCAACGTCAGCTTTACCGAACAGGGCATCGTCCAGCGTAAGGCGCTCAACATCGGCATGGCGGTGGCGCTGGCGGACGGCGGGCTGATTGTGCCTGTGATCAAGGCGGCCGAGGAGAAGACGCTGACGCGGCTGGCGCGGGATGTCACCGACCTGGCGACGCGGGCGCGAGCCAGGAAGCTGGCTCCCGACGAGACACGCGGCGGCACGTTTACCATCTCCAACTACGGCGTGTTTGGCAGCCTGTTCGGGACGCCGGTCATCAACCAGCCGCAGGCGGCCATCCTGGGCGTGGGCGCGGTCAAGAAGCGCCCCGTGGTGGTCGAGGACGAGATGGGCGACACCATCGCTATCCGCAGCCTGGTCTACCTGGCGCTGACCTTTGACCATCGCGCCTTCGACGGCAGCCTGGCCGACCAGTTTATGCAGCGCGTGGTGCGGGACCTGGAACATGGGCCGTGGAGTCTATGATATGAGTCTATGATATGTATCATTGACGCCAAGCGCATCTTTTGGTAGACTTAGGGCCGGTTGAGACCTTATTCTCATCATTCCCTACTCTCCCTACTCCCTGCTGAGGAGGATGCGTGACGCATATCATCGCCGAGCCGTGTATCGGCACCAAAGACCAGGCGTGCGTGGATGTTTGCCCGGTGGACTGCATCTACGAAGGCTCGGACCAGTTGTTTATCCACCCCGACGAGTGCATTGACTGCGGCGCGTGTGTCCCCGCCTGTCCCGTCGAAGCCATCTTCCCGGAGACGGAAGTGCCCGACCAGTGGAAGAGCTTCATCCCCAAGAGCTATAAGTTCTTTGTCGAAAATAGCGGCGTGAACTGACGCCCGACGCGACGTGCCAGCACAACAACCTCCAGGGGAATGGCCTCCCCTGGAGGTTGTTGTGCGTGGGGAGTCTTGCCCCAGCCGCCAGATGGGTCTATAATTCTAGAGCTTACGGCTATGCTATGACCGCCGCCAAGGAGATAAGTGTGACCATTGAGCAGTCCCCGAGCGAGACAACGCCCGAACCGCATGCCTTGCACCTGGGCCGCGCCGCGCTAAACCTGCTCCGCGATCTGGTGATCGCGGTCATAATTGGGGTCGGTCTCTTCCTGGTCGTGCGCGCGACCCTGCAACACGTCCTGGTCGAAGGACCGAGCATGGAGCCAAACTTCTACAACGGCCAACGGGTCTGGATCAATACCCTGGCCTATCGCCTGGGTCAACCCCACCGCGGCGATGTCGTGGTCTTCCACTTCAAGTTCCGCCAGGACCAGGAGCCGTTTATTAAACGTATCGTCGGGCTACCGGGGGAAGAGGTCGAAGTGCGTGAGGGGGCTGTTTATGTCAACGACCAACGGTTAGACGAACCCTGGGCCACCCGCCCCGCCCAGTACTCCAAAGAGAAGCTCAAACTAGGGCCAGGCGAGTACTACGTCCTGGGCGACAATCGCGCCAACTCCAGCGATTCCCACGTCTGGGGCGCGCAGCCGGCGGATCTAATTATGGGTAAGGTCTGGATCACGATCTGGCCGCCGCAAGACTGGCCGATAGTGGGACGCCTGTTCGGGCGCAGCCAACGCGGAGTCTAGCTATGGCGCTTAACGATCCCGCCGCGATGGATCACCTATTCGCCACCGCCAAAATCATCGCCATTGTGGGGCTGTCATCGGACGAAGAACGGCCTAGCCACGGTGTGGCGGCCTATCTGCAACGCCAGGGCTATCGCATCATACCGGTCAACCCCTATGAACGGGAAGTCTTGGGCGAACGAGCGTATCGCGATCTGCAATCAGTCCCCGAACGAGTGGACATCGTGAATATCTTTCGTCGGCCGACTGCGGTCCTGCCTCATGTTGAGGAAGCGATTGCCATGGGCGCGCCGGCCGTCTGGATGCAACTGGGCGTGGTCAACCAGCGCGCGGTCGAGCGGGCGCTGGCGGCAGGACTGGCTGTCGTCCAGGATCGGTGTATCGCGGTCGAGCACAACCGCTGGCGAGCGCGGCGTGAGATGTCACGGCAGGTGACGGCGTGAAAGTGACGATACTGGGGGCCAGTCCCGCCATACCTAACCCTGGTGGCGCCTGTACGGGCCTGTTGATCGAGGCGGGCGACACGTCCTTACTCGTGGACTGCGGGCCGGGCGTCATGAGTCAGTTGGAGCGCCATCTCGACTTTCATGATCTCACCGCGGTGCTTATCACCCACCTCCACGCCGACCACTGTCTGGACCTGGTGATGCTGCGCAACGGGTTGAAGTACGCCCCCAGCGCCCTGCCGAAGCCTCGGCCCCACCTGTTCCTACCGCCTGCGAGCCGCACGTTTCTGAACGAGCTAGGCCACCTATTCACCCAGGGCGAACCCAACACCGATTTTTTCGGGGACCAGTTTCACATCGAGGAGTATGAGCCGAGCCGCCCCCTCCATATCGGCCCGCTGACCCTCACCTTTGCCCCCACCCGGCACTACATAGACTGCTGGGCCGTCCGCATCGAAAACGCAGGCCGCGTGCTGGCCTTCTCATCCGATACGGGTCCAGGCGCTGACTTGACGCCCATCGCGCAGGGCGCCGACCTGTTTATCTGCGAGGCGGGCGTCGAGAGTCGCGCGAGCGATCCAAACACCTGGGGCCATCTCGCGCCCGATGAAGCGGGGCAAATAGCCCGATCGGCCGGCGCCAGGCGACTGACCATCACCCACATCTGGCACGGCTACGACCAGCCTGCCATGCGCGCCGCTGCCGCCGCGGCCTTTGGCGGACCGACGGAGGTGGCGGCCGAGGGCCGGGTCTATCACCTGCCTGAATAGCCGGCCGCCAGGCTGTTGGCCTGGCCTTCAGCGATAGGCCGCGCTCATTCCCCCATCCACAATCATCGAGTGACCCGTGACATAGGACGCCGCGTCGGAGCACAGCCAGACGGCCGCCTGGGCCGCCTCGTCCGGGTATCCCACGCGCCCTAATGGGATGAGCCGGGCGTAATAGGCTTCGACGGCCTGGCGGCGTCCGGTATCGCCCTCGGCCAGGCGGTCCATGACACCCTCTAGCATTGGCGTGCGGAACGCGCCCGCGACAACCGCGTTGACACGAATGCCCTGAGTGGCGTATTCCAGCGCGGCGGATTTGGTCAGGGCCAGGACGCCAGCCTTCGCCGCCGCGTAGAGGGAGGCAGTCGGGACACCGCCCAGGCCATTGACCGACGACGTATTCACAATCACCCCACCGACCGGCGACTGGCGGAGCATCTGCTGGATCTCGTATTTCATACACAGCCAGACGCTTTTGAGATTGGCCGTCATCTGCTGGTCATAGTCGTCCTCGCTCAGATTAGCCAGCGAACAGGACACGGCGACTTCCGCCGCGTTGTTGAAGGCGCAATCGAGGCGGCCATAGACGTCAACGACGCGCTCGACCAGCGCGGCCACCTGATGTCCCCTGGAAACGTCCGTCTGGACAAACAGGGCGCTCCCACCCAGGGCCTCGACCTCGCCGGCTACCGCCTGCCCCCGCTCGGCCTGCCGCGCCGCGATGACGACACGGGCGCCCGCACGAGCGAAGGCTAGCGCCGCCGCCCGCCCAATGCCCGAACTCCCCCCCGTCACCAAGGCCAC
>JAHCIP010000304.1 GCA_026129165.1 Anaerolineae bacterium | reverse complement strand
AGCTTCGGCACGCGCGTAGTCGCCCTGGAGCAGGGCGATATTGCCCAGGTTGTTGTGCATGTGCGCGACGATGAGCGCCTTGCCAAGCGTCTCGGAGAGCGTCAGGCATTCCTCGTACCACTCTTTGGCCCGCGCGTAGTCCCCTTGGTCAGAGGCCAGGTTGCCCGCCGTGTGCAGCGCGTAGTACCGCGCCGAGGGCGGCAAGCCCTGGCCTTGGGCTAACAGCGCCTCAAGCCAGGCCCGGCCCTCGCTGAAGCGCCCGCGCAAGGCCCAGAAGCGCCACAGCAGGCCGGCGATTTCTAGCCCGGCCGTCACGCGCTGCGCCTCCGGCTCCCCGGCCTCGGCGCTGAGCGTCGCCTCCTGGCTCCAGGCCAGGACGGCCCGAATGTTATTCAGTTCGGCTTCGACCCGGTCCAGCCACTCCCCCAGCGCCGGACCAAAGAAGTGGCGCTGGGCCTCCTCCACAAAGCGGAGATAGTACGCGGCCAGGGCGCGGCGGACGGCCGGCTCCTCCCCACTCTCGCGCAGCCGCTCTAGCGCGTACTCGCGTAGCGTCTCCAACATGGCGAAGCGCGGCTCGCCCCCCGGCCCCTCCACCTGGCGCAGTAAGCTCTTGTCCACCAACGACGCCAGGCCGTCCAGGACCGACGGAGGACGGAGGACGGACGACGGGATCCACCAATGAACACGAATAGACACGAATACGAATTACGAAGTACGCAATACGTATTACGCATCACGCAATGACCACCCACCACACACCCTCCACCACCCACGAAACGGACCGTCTGGTCGGCTGCCTGCTAGGGCTGGCCGTCGGCGACGCGCTGGGCGCGCCGGTCGTAGGCTGGACAACCACGGAGATTCAGGAACGCCTGGGCGGTATCCACGACTACCCTGACCTGTGGCGGACACCCGGCCTGTATACGGCCCGCACGCAGCAAGCCCTATGTCTACTAGACGTGCTGCTAGAAGACGGGCAGTTTGACCCGCTGAGTCTGGCGGCGCGGTTTGTCCAGATGAGCAAGATGCTCCACCACAAGTGGCCCATCTACGGCGCGTTTCGCGGGACGAGTCGCGGCTTTCGGGAGGCGGTGGACCTCCTGGCGCGGGGGACGCCGTGGGACCAGGCGGGGATGCTAAGCGCGGCCAACGACCCGGCGGTGAGGGTCGCGCCGTTGGCGCTATGGAGCCGCGAACGGCGGCTCGTCCAGTTCCGCGAGGACGTGGCGAAGTCGGCCTGGCTGACGCACCGCGACCCGCGCGCCGTCATGGGGGCGCTGGTCATGGGCTACGCCCTGCTTCACCTGGTCAACCTGCCGTCGCCTGCCCGCTTCCAGCCGTCTCAGTTTCTGCGGGAGGTGGTCGCGTTCGCTAAAAGCAATGAGCGGTGGGTTGGCAAACACTATACCCTGCCCGAGGCGGGCCTGCCGCCTGACGCGGTCAAAGACGTTACCACCGTCCTGGCCCGCTATGAGGGCTGGCTGACCCTGTCCACGACGGCGCTGCTGGAACAGATCACACGCTTCAGCCGGCCGCTGGGCGACAAGAACGTCCGCGCCACCTCGCCGTTTATCGTCGCCTCGCTGACGACGGCCTTGCTGCTATTCGCCCGCCAGCCTAATACGGGCGACGCCGTGCAGACGGCCGTCAACCTGGGTGGCGATACGGCGGGCATCGGCGCGCTGGTGGGGGCATTGGGCGGCGCCTTGCACGGCGCCAAGAGTGTCCCGACGGCCTGGCTGGCTGGCCTCCAGAACCGCGACTTTATCCAGGCGCGAGCCGAAGCCCTGTCCCAGGGCGCGGGGCTACCCCCTGACGCCCCCAAACTCACTCGCGTCGAGGCCGCCCTGACTGAGGCCGAGATACCCAGAATTAAGGCGAAGCACGGTCACGGGACGGAGGACGAATGAGCAACCGCTTTGCAAAACCCGAAGTCCAGGCCGTTGGCGCGTATCACCTGCGGCCCCATGTCACGCCCATCCGGCTGCACATGAACGAGAACGCGGCCGGCTTCCCCGACGACCTCAAGGCCGAGGTCTGGCGGCGCGTGAGCCAGCGCGACTGGGCGCGCTACCCCGACTTCTACCTGCGCGAGATTACGCAACGCCTGGCCGACCATGCTGGTGTGCCGTATGAGTGGGTCATGGTGGGCAACGGCTCGAACGAAATCCTCCAGATGACGCTGCTGACTACAGTGGGCCGGGGCGACCACGTGGTCGTGCCGCTGCCGACGTTCACCCTCTACAAGCTCCAGGCGACGGTCATGGGCGCGACGGTCCACACCCCGCTGATGCAGCCGACTACCAACTTCGCCCTGCCCATAGACGAAATGGTCTGGCTGGCGCGGGAGTACAGGGCAAAGGCCGTCGTCATCTGCACGCCCAACAACCCGACCGGCACAGCTTACAGCGAGGCTGAGATCCGCCAGGTGGTTGAGAACGTAGACGGCCTGGTCATGGTGGACGAGGCGTACCGCGAGTTCCACGACCAGGACCTCATCCACCTGGCCCGCGAGTACGACAACGTGATTCTGTTCCGTACCTTCTCCAAGGCGCTGGCGATGGCTGGTGTGCGCGTCGGCTACTGCGTGGCGCGGCCTGAACTAGTCCAGGAAATCATGAAGGTACGGCTGCCCTACGCGCTCAACATCCTGTCAGAGACGACCACCCTGGTCGCCCTGGACCACCCCGACTACTTTAGGGAGACCATCCAGACCGCCTGTTGCGAGCGGGACCGTCTGCTGGCGGCATTGGTGGCATTGCCCGGCGTCCACCCCTACCCATCGGCGGCCAACTTTATCCTGGCCCACTTCGAGGTCGGCTCGCCCACGGTGTTCCAGCATCTATTGGCGGATGGTATCCTGATTCGTGACGTCAGCAGCTACCCCGGCTTGAAGGACCACCTGCGCATCAGTGTGGGGCTGCCGCCGGAGAATGACGCGGTTCTGGCGAGTTTGACCCGCTTGCTGGTAAAATAAAAACCGATGCTTTCGACAGCGCGCGTGACTGACCGCCCGACGTGGCTCCGCATTGACCTGGACGTGATTGCCCACAACACCTGGCGGCTGCGTGACATCGCGGGTGTGCCGCTGATGGCGGTGGTCAAGGCCGACGCCTACGGGCATGGCGCAGTGCGGGTGGCGCGAGTGGTGCTGGCGCATGGCGCGGACTGGCTGGCCGTGGCGACGTTGGGCGAGGCGTGCGGCCTACGCGACTCCGACATCGCCGCGCCCATCCTCGCCCTCGGCTACACCACACCCTGGCAGGCCCGTGAGGCCGCCTTGCTCGATGTGGCATGTACTGTATTCGACATGGAGACGGCCTACGCCCTGTCCAATGCGGGCTGCGAGTTGCTCCGCGAGGTCGCGGTGCATGTCAAGGTAGACACCGGCATGGGCCGGCTGGGCCTGCCGCCGGAGGAACTGCCCGCCTTCCTGGCGCAAATGGCTGAGTTACCCTACCTGCGCGTCGAAGGCGTGTACACCCATCTGGCGACGGCGGACAGCGCCGACGAGACGTTCGCCCAACTGCAACTGGCGCGATTTGAACGAGTGCTGGCTGAGGTGACGGCGCAGGGCTTGCGTCCGCCACTGGTCCATGCGGCCAACAGTGCGGCCTGCCTGCGCTTCCCTGAGAGCCGCTATGACCTGGTGCGGCCTGGGATCGCTCTCTACGGCCTGCCGCCGTCGGACGACACGTCCTTGCCGCCCGACTTCCACTCTGCCCTGTCCTGGCACACGGAGATTGCCCAGGTGCGGACGGTTCCAGCGGGAACGCCCATTTCCTATGGGGGCCACTTCGTCACCCGGCGGCCCTCGCGTATTGGCACGCTTCCTGTTGGGTACGCCGACGGGTTCCGCCGCTCGCCGCTCTGGCGCGAGGTCCTGGTTCACGGCCGCCGCGCTCCCGTCGTCGGAACCATCTGTATGGACTATGCCATGCTCGATGTGACTGACATCGAGGGCGTGCAGCGCGGCGACCCGGCGGTGCTGATTGGGAGCCAGGGCGGCGACCAGATCACGGCTCAGGATGTGGCCGGCTGGCTGGGGACGATCCACTATGAAGTCATTGCCACCATCCTGGCGCGGGTGCCGCGTGGGGATGGGGTTTAATATCGAGGATGTATGATACCACCACAACCCGTGCCTGTGCGCTGCCCGCAGTGTCAAACCGCCTTCAATGCCCCTGTTCAGACCATCGTGGATGTCGGTCAGCAGCCGCACCTCAAGGAAGCCCTGTTGCGGGGGCAACTCAACGTGGTTCCCTGTCCGAATTGCGGCGCGCGGGTCCGACTGGGCGCGCCGCTGTTCTACCACGACCCGGCCCACCAACTGGCTGTGGCCTACATTCCCATGGAGTTGGGGCTGAGCCGTGACGACCAGGAGAAGTTGATTGGCCGCCTCAGCAATACGCTGACGGACAGCCTGCCCCCAGAGCAGCGCAAGTTCTATATCCTTCAGCCCAAGACGGCCTTGACGCAACAAGGCCTGATCGAGATGATACTGGAGGCGGATGGCATCACGCGCGATGTCATCGAGGCGCAGGCGGGGCGGGTGCGACTGCTCAACGACTTGGTCAACGCCGTCAGCCAGGACGATAAACTCCAGGAGCTAATCGAGGCTAATAAGGATACGTTTGACTATAACTTCTTCCTGCTCATCGCCGGCGCCATGGAGGACGCCCAGGCGGCGGGCGACGAGTTGCGGGCACGGCGGCTCGCCAAGCTGCGCGACCAACTCGTCGCCGTCGTCGGCGTGGACGAGTCGCCCTTGCCGGAGCCGCTGCCCGCCAGCGCCACCTTTGATGACCTGGTCCAGGCGTTGACCGAGGCCCCAAACGATGGCCTGGTGGATGTGGTGGCCGTCAACCGGCCCCGCTTCGACTACTTCTTTTTCCAGGCGCTGACGAGCCAGATTGACGCAGCCCAAGCCAGCGGCGACACGGCTAAGGCGCAGCAGTTGACCGACCTGCGCGAGCGGGTGCTGGAAGCGGTGGACACGGTGGACCGTGAGATGCAGGCCAGCCTGCGCCAGGGCGCGAGCCTGCTCCAGACCATCCTGGAGGCGGAGGACCCGCAGCAGGCCGTCCAGGAACACCTGGATGAGATGGACGATGCCTTCCTGCTCGTTCTGTCGGCCAATATCCAGCAGGCCCACGAGCAAGGGCAGGCGGAGATTGCCCAGGCGCTTGAAGGGCTGTATGCCTACATTCTGTCGCGGCTCGAGTCGGCTCTACCGCCCCTATTGCAGGTCGTGAACCGCCTGCTGCGGTTAGAGGAGCCGGCCCAACGCGCCGAGGTGCTGGATATGGAGCCGTCGCTGATCAACGACGACCTGGCCGAACTGCTGGACCGCGTCGCTCAGGACGCCGACGAGCAGGGCCGCGCCGACCTGGCGCAACACGCCCGTACTATCCGTGACGAAGTCAAAGCCCGGCTCTAGCCTTGGCGTAAACGTTTCGATTGTCATGCCGAGCGGAGCGAGGAATCTGCTCTGGCAGCGTTGTCGGAGCAGATCCCTCACTCCGTTCGGGATGACAGTCAAAGGTTATGAGGAGAGACATGTGGCTGAGCGCAACTTCTATGTCTACATGTTGACAAATGCCTCCCGCATGTTGTACACGGGCATGACCAACAACCTGGCGCGGCGCATCTATGAGCATAAACATAAGTTAGTCGAGGGCTTCACGTCGCAGTATAACCTGACTACTCTTGTGTGGTACGAAGCGACAACGGACGTGCGGAGCGCGATTCAGCGTGAGAAGGAAATTAAGGGCTGGCGGCGCAGCAAGAAAATTGCATTGATTGATGCCTTGAATCCCATGTGGCGAGACCTGAGTGAGGACATCCCTTTGGGGTAATTCCTCTAGGGTAGAACGTTAGGTCGGAACCGACCGAAGGATCTGCTGCGCAAATGTTCTCGGAGCAGATGCCTACCCTGAGTACAGGGCACAGGTCGCTTCGCTCGGCATGACAGTTGAGGCGGGTTTGCAACAAAGCAAGACCTAAGATTGATAGCGCGGGGGAGGGGCCAGCATGAGCAACGGTGAACGCACGGGGCGGGTGGAACGGACGACGAGCGAGACGAGCGTGCGGGTGGAACTGACCCTCGATGGCACGGGCCGCGCCACGGTTTCCACTGGCGTCGGCTTCTTCGACCACATGCTGACCCTGTTGACCCACCACAGCCTGATGGACCTGACCGTGGAAGCCCACGGCGATACCCAGGTGGACGACCACCACACCGTCGAAGACGTGGGCATCACGCTGGGGCAGGCGCTGGCGAAGGCGCTGGGCGACCGGCGCGGCATCCGCCGCTACGGCCATGCGCTGACACCCATGGACGAGGCGCTGGCCCTGGCGGCCATTGACCTATCGGGGCGGGGGCTGCTTACCTTCGACGCGACCTTCCCCGCGCCGGCCATTGGCCGCTTTGACGCCGAACTAGTCCAGGAGTTCTTTATCGCGCTCGCGGCCAACTCCCGCATGACGCTGCACCTGCGGCTGCTGGCCGGCCAGAACAATCACCATATCGCGGAAGCCTTGTTCAAGGCATTTGCCCATGCCCTCCGCGACGCCGTCGCCACCGACCCACGCCGCCAGGGTGTCCCCAGCACGAAAGGCACGCTGTAACCCCTTACTACCCACTACCCACCATCCACTGAGAAGGAGTAGCCATGACCTTGCTACCAGGTGTCCGTTCCCAGACCCTTGCCACCGACCGCCTTCGGATGCACTACCTGGAGGCCGGCCCCGAGGACGGCATCCCCGTCGTCCTGATCCACGGCAACCTTGCCACTGCCCGGTTCTACGAACACCTCTTCCCCGGCGCGCCTGATCGCTATCGCTTCATCGCTCCCGACATGCGCGGCTTTGGCGACACGGAGCCGGCCCCCCTCGACGCGACGCGCGGCCTGGGTGACTGGGCCGACGATACCTACTCGCTGGTGAAGGCGCTCGGCATCACCCGTCCGGTCCACCTCGTTGGCTGGTCGACCGGCGGCGGGG
>JAHCIP010000303.1 GCA_026129165.1 Anaerolineae bacterium | reverse complement strand
CGCCGCCGCCGATGAGTTGGGCATGAGCTTCAGGTGCAGGTAGCCCCGAAAGTCGTACTTCCCCCGCAGCAGTTCCGCCGTCTTGACAATCTGCTCCTGGCTGTACTCCCCCCGCCCGACAATCCCCGAACTCAGAAACAAGCCCTGGATGCGCCCGGCCCGATAGAGTTGGTCCGTCGCCAGGGCCAACTCATCGGGCTTGAACGTGCCCCGGCGAAAGTCACGCCCGGCGCGGAAGGGGCAGTAGTAGCAGTCCTTGGCGCACGCCGAGGTCTGGAGAACCTTGAGCACGGGCACGCGCTTCCCGTCGGCGCGCACCAGCGGCTGGATGTGCTGCGCGGCGATGGTGACAGCCTTGCCATTCGGCATGGGCTGGCCGGCCGCCGTACACGCGGCCACCTGGCCCGCCTCGTCCACGTCGAAGCCAGCCGCGTCGCTTAGCAGGTTCAGCTTGGGTTGAATGTCCATCGCCGCCCCTCGTAGGGTCGTCGCAGGGTAACCACGGGGGGTTACCCCTACGGCCCTTAACCCAGATGGTCCAGGAAGTTCAGCACAATCTGGTTGAACTCGGCCGGGCGCTCCATGTTGACCATGTGCGCCACGCCAGGAAAGACGACCTTCTGAGCATCAGCTACCGTCCGCGCCAGGTGGTCCATCGCCGCCTGGCAGCCGGACGTGTCCAGGTCGCCCACCATCACTAACGTCGGCACGCGCACCGCGTCCAGCCGGCCGACAGCTGGCGGGTCCAGCGGGCGCGGCTGTGGCTCAACCGTTTGGGTGCGATAGTTATTCAGAATCATCTCGCGCAGGCGCTCGCGGACTCTGGCTGGCGCGCGGCCCTCAGGCTGGCCCGGCCCGTCGCCCCAGACGCGCACCTCCAGATCGGTCAGCGCCTCGAAGTCCTTCGCCTCCCAGAGCGCTTCCATCTGGTTGAACTGGGCGATTTCCGTCTCGGTCGGCGGCGTCTCGAACCCGCCGATGCCCGAGGCGACCGAGGTGAGCGCGGCGACACGGTCGGGGAATTCCAGGGTAAAGTCGAGGGCGATGATGCCGCCCCGCGACAGGCCGAGGACGTAGGCCCGCTGGATGCCCAGGTGGTCCAGCAGGTCGGCCACATCCTGGCGGTTGGAGAAGGAGACGGCCTGCGTGCGCGTCTTGCCGAAGCCGCGCGTGTCATAGCGAACCACGCGGTAGCGGCGGGCGAACACCTCAAACTGCTCGTCCCACATGCGGCCGTCTGCGACGCCGGCGTGGATGAGGACCAGGGGATGGCCCTGGCCGGCCACCTCGTAGTACAGCTCGCCGCCTTCCACGGGCGCGTATCCAGTCGTGATGTCCACCTGGCTCTCCTTGTCCGGCGCGAGAAACCCCTTCGCGGGTCAAAACCTCCCGAAGGTTCCAAAACCTTCGGGAGGTTGGCGACCCCGCTTCTATTATACCGCACATCTGTTCGAGTCGTCAAGGGGATTTTGGAGACGCGGGCGCGAACAGAACACGGATAGGGAGATTGGCGTGGACAAGGGGGTCCGCCGACAAAGCGGGAGGGCTTGATCCGTCCATCCTCTTAATCCGTGTTCTGACCTGTCCCACCGCGGCGCCCTCTCACGGGGTAGGCGTCACGGTGGGCGTGACGGTGGCGCGCCGGGGCGGGAGGAAGAGCGTTGGGCCATTGGGGACGGGTGTCACATGAATTGGCGTCTCGTAGGGTGCTGTAGGCGCGGTGCGCGGGATGTTAGGGTCGCCAGGGGGCAGGGGTGGGAGTGGCCCCATGGGCGGCGGCGGCAAGGTGACGCCAGGGGGAAGGGGAGTGGGTGTATAGTAAGCCTCTGGGCCTAATCGCATCGGCGTTGGAATAATCGGTGATGCAATGTGGAACCCGCTACCCGGTCGCGCGGTCCTTTCAATGGGGGGCGGCCCTACCGTTGGCTCAAGTGTCGGCGCCCCGATGACTGTTGTCACGAAGGGCGGTGGGTCTACCGTTGGCTCCAGTGTCGCCGCCCCGATGGTCGTTACCACGAGGGGCGGTGGACTCGCGATGGGCGTGTCCAGGTCGAGGGGACCTCGGCCGCGGCCTGGCGTCGTGGTCGGGACCGAGCTACACCCCTCAAGGGCGAGCAGGGCCATAACGAGGGCTACCCCCGACAGACTCCAAGACCGTCTAATCAAGCGGGAGATGCGCTTATCCAGGAGGGGCGTCTCCTGCTGTCGTTCCATCGCTTGCCTTCCCTACCCTCGTTCCGCCTAGATCCGGTTGGTGTAGACAAAGCCCCGCCCGCGCAACTCGATGCCATAGGCGGCGCAGCATTACCACGGGTGTGCCAATAGAGTATCAGCGCGGCGCAGATCACGGGGCGCGCCACAGGCGGCGAAGAGGTCGCGGGCGCGGGCCAGATCGGCGCGGGCGGCGTCGGATCGCCCCAGGTCGCGGCGCAGACGGGCGCGGTGGTACAGGGCGCGGCCCAGTTCGAGGCGGCCGCCGCTCGGCTCGTGGATGGCGATGGCGGCGGCGAAGGCGGCCTCGGCTTCCTCCGCTCGCCCCTGCGCCGCGCGAATCTGCCCCTGGACGCGCAGCGCCAGCGCTTCGTAGTGGGGGGACTCGGCCTCACGCGCCAGCGCCAGGTGCGCCTCGTTGAGCCGCGCGGCTTCAGCCACATTGCCCAGTCCAAGGTAGGCCTCGGCGTGGGTGGGGCCATAGTGCACTGGGCCGAGGCGGTGATGCGTGCCCACCAGCCGGGTGACGGCTTCATCCAGCCTTCTGACCGCCTCCGGCCACTCCTCGCGCTGGACGTGCCGATAGGCGGCTGCCCAGCGGGACGCCCAGTGCAGGAGGATGTCATTCGAGGCGTTGGCGGCCGCTAGAGCCTGATCTACATAGACTCCTGCCCTCTCATCACAGCCCAGGTCGGTCTCAATCAGGACGTGGACATAGTCAAAGAGAGCAGCGCCTCGGACGTCCCCGGCGCGCTGCGCCTGGTCCGTGGCCTCCTGGGCGCTCCGTCGAGCTGCGCTAAACTCGCCCAGACCATGCTGGGCGACTGCGTCTTCAATATGAGACCAGGCGAGCATGTATCGGTGTCCCGTGGTTTCAGCCAGCACCCGCAGCCGGTTTATGATCTCCAGAGCGGTCGGCCAGGGGCCAGTGTACAACGCGGACAGTGAAAGGGATCCCAGGCCAATCAGCGTCGCCAGTGGATGGTTCTTGCGTTGGCCGAGCAGGAGATTGCGGCGCCCATAGTCCGCGCTTTCCTTATAGCGCGCCAGATGCAGGTAGGCGCCGGCCAGGTGGCCAAAAATAGTCCGCAGCGTGGCCGTGTCGTCGAGTGGCTCAGCCAGGGCGTACGCCTGCTCTAACAGTTCAATCGCCCGCCGGTGTTGGCCGAGGTAATGCTGGAAGCGCCCGAGATGGGCGAGGGTCAGGGCCATCTCGCCGCGCTGAGTCTCGGGGTCAAGCTCGCGCTCTGCCGCCTGGAGGAACTCGACGCCACGCTCATCGCCGATGACGGCGTAGACGTCACCGATGCGCGCTTTCAGCACGGCTCTCTTCGCGGCGGACTGGGCCAACACCAGGGCGGCCGTGTAGTGTTCGACCGCCAGCGACGCCGGGCGGCGGATGGCATAGACATCGCCCAGCGCCTCGACGACGAGGGCTTCCTGCTCCCGGTCGCCCAACGCCTGCGCGCACTCGCGCGCCAGCCCCAGGTACTTTATCGCCTCGTCGTGGGCGAATAGCCCCTCGGCCTTCGCCGCCGCCTGTTTTGAGTAGGCTAACCCCCGCCCCCAGTCCCTACTCTCGACAAAGTGATAGGCCAGGTCGGCGGCGTGAGCCTCCAGCTGGGCGGCGTACAGCTTCTCCAACGCCTCGCCGATGCGCTGGTGCAGCCGCCGTCGGCGGACCGGGTTCAGCTCCTCCACCAGCGTCTCGCGGATCTTGTCGTGGGTGAAGGCGAAGCTGTCGGTCCCCTCCGGACGGAGGAGCTGGGCGGCGCTGGCTTCGTCCAGGGCATCCAGCAGCGTCTCCTCGTCTAGCTGCGACACGGCTGCCAACTCCACGAAGGCGGAGGTCTTGCCCAGGGTCGCCGCGATGTGGAGCGCGTCGGCGCACGGCTCGCTCAGGCGAGCGAGACGGCGGCCAACGGCTTCCTGGATGCTGCGGGGCAGCGTCAACTCAGCGATGGCTTTACGCCCCCAACCCTCGCCCTCGCGGTAGACCTGGCCGGCCTCAATCAGCGACTTGACCACCTCCTCGATGAAGAACGGGTTCCCCTCGGTCTCGCGGTAGATGGCCGCTATGAATTCATCTGAGACGCGCGTCTGGTCGAACAGTGTGGCCAGGAGGGTCCCCGTCTCCTGCTCGCTCAGCCGGTCGAGGGCGATGCGCGTGGCGATGCGCTCGCGATGCCACGTAACAAGGGCATCGGCCAGGGGATGGCCCCGGGCCAGATCAGCCTCGCGATAGGTGGCGACCACGAGTAGGCGCTCGCCCGTCAGGTTGCGCAGGAGGTAGTGCAGTAGGGCGAAGGTCGCCTGGTCGGCCCAGTGCAGGTCGTCCAGGAAGACGAGCAGGCCGCTCTCACCGGCCACGGAGGCGAGAAAGCGAGCGATGTTGTCGAACAGGCGCAGGCGCTCGTCGTTCGGGGGCAGAGTGGGATTGGGGGCGAGAGGGCCAAGCCTGGCCTCGATCTCTGGGGCGAGGCGAGCGATTTCGGGGGCCGTGGGACCGAGGCGCTGGCGCAGGAGGGTGGCGGGCTGCGTGCGGACATAGGCGCGCAGCGCCTCGACAAAGGGCAGGTAGGGGGTCGTGGCCTCGTACTCGTAGCACCCACCGCGCAGGACAGCCGCGCCGCTGTGCGCCACGTGGGTGATGAACTCGTGGGCGAGGCGGGTCTTACCGACACCCGGTTCCCCCGATACCAATACAATGCGCGCGTGTCCTTGCTGGACCTGCGCCCACTGCTGACGCATCTGCGCGAGCTCGGCTTGCCGGCCTACGAAATCCGTCTGGGGAGCAATCAGGGGGGTGAGAGGCTCGGCCGCGCCGGGGGGAGGTGACGCGAAGGCCAGGGCGATGTAGGTGGGCTGGGCGTCCTTTGGCACCTGGAGAGCGTCCAGGAGGGCCACGACGACTTGGCGGGTCGGCTGCCGCTGGCCGGCCTCGATCTTCTTGAGATAGGGGGTCGAGCAGCCGGCCAGCCCGGCGAGGATTTCCTGGGTGAGACCCTGCTCCCGGCGTTTCCGCTTCAGCCAGGCGGTAAAAGTGAGGCCCGTCTCCATGCAGCCCCCTCTTTGAGAGGCAACGCCTACTGCCGCGCGTTGGTGAGCAGCATGATAGCACAAGAAGCAGGCTAGTACAAACAGACACAGGTTGTATTGGCCGAGGCCGCTGCGTTGTGTCCCTCTTGTGTCCCTGGAGGGTCCCGCCCGCGGACGATGTCGCGGTACACTGGGTTCAACAAAGCGAGACTCACAGCACAAGGAGGATCCAATGCGCAGTGTGGATACAGCCAATGAAACCGCGACGATGGAACCCAGGAACATGGAAGTGATGGAAGCCTCTAGCTTCCCGTGGTTACGCAGACGCGCTGCGACTCTGTTCGCTCTGTTGGCCGTCGCGGGGATATGGGTCGCCGTTCTCGGCGCCATCCGCACTCAAGCCCAGCCGTCGCACGCCGCTGTTGCTCTCTTCGCCGTTCACCCCTCTGAAGGCGATACAGGGGACGTTGGTATGGCGGCGCCGGCCCTCAGCGCCACGGACGGACAGGCGTCCGAGCGCAACATGCAGCGGTTGCGCGACCTCAACGAGGTCTACGCGCCCTCCGCCAGTGTCCCCGATGCCCGCACCTACGAGCGCACCATGCAGCGATTGCTGGAACTCAACACGATGGACGACCCCCTGGCCCACGCGCTTCTGCCGTGGCGTGATGCTTCGCAGCGGGAAGGCCCCTTCTAAGGCAGTCGGGCATCGGTTTTGACGGACATGACATCCACTTTAATGAACGGACGGATGACAATAAACCACCGAGGGACGGAGAACACGGAGAAGAAAAAGCCTTCTCTGTGTTCTCCGTGCCTCAGTGGTAAGTCGCGGCTGACTATCTTCGGTGCGCGACACGACTCCTACGCCCGCTCGATCTGGACCAGGTTGGTGTAGAAGGTCGCGCCACGCCCCATGTCCGTCAGCACGTCGGAGGTCAACTGGTTGATGCCCTGGCCGGCCGGGCTGAGCTTCGACCACCAGGTGGCCTCGGCCGCCGCCACGCCCGCCTGGCGCATCGCCCCGACCCGCGCCCGCAGCCGGCACTCGCCCCGGTCGTTGAACACGCGGCACCAGTCGCCGTCGGCGATGCCCCGCGCCTCCGCGTCGGCGACGTTGAGTTCAATGAACGGCTCCTTCTGCTTGGCGATGAGCTTGTCCACGTGGGAGAACGAGGTATTCAGGAAGAAGTGGGCGCTGGGCGTGATAAGGTGAACCGGATAGCGCGCCGCTAACTCCGGCGCGGCGTCGGCGCTCTCAGCGATGGGATCGTGGCGCGGCAGCGGGTCCAGCCCTTCGGCCGCCATCTGCGCCGAGTAGAACTCGACCTTGCCGCTGGGCGTCGGGAAGCCGCCCCGCGCGAAGGGCGCCCAGGGGGAGGGGCGAGGGGCGAGGGGCGAGGGGCGAGGGCCAGAAGAAGTCCTCGTAGTATCCAACTCGTGTGCCTCGTCCTTCGTCATCCAGCTTCCGTCTTCGGTATTCCGTCTTCCGTCGGCGGTCTGCCGTCCGCCGTCCGCCGACGGCAGCGCCAGCTTCGCCCAGCCGGTCGCCATCAGGCTCTCGCGGGTGATGCCCGCCCAGTGGGGATGCTCGCGGCCGAGAGCCTGGTCAATCATGTCGTCCACCGTGTCATCGAAGCACGGTTCAGTATACCCCATCGCTTTGGCGAGGCGGCGGAAAAGTTCGACGTTGGAGACGGACTGGCCCAGCGGCGCGATGGCCGGCTGGTTGACCTGGATATAGTAGGTGCCATATGCCTTGTGCAGGTCCATATGCTCCAACTGCGTCGTGGAGGGCAGG
>JAHCIP010000302.1 GCA_026129165.1 Anaerolineae bacterium | reverse complement strand
GAGCCGCACAACGTGGCCCGTCAGGCGTTTGACCCCGCCCACGTCGGGCGCTTCAAGGCCCAGGTGTTGGCCGAACGCCTGGCCTACCGCTTTGGGCGGACAGTTGGTTATGCCGTGCAGCCCTACGACGCCACACTCCACGCCCAGGTGTTCCGCGAGCCGGTCAGTCGGCTCAACCTGCTCATTGGTTGTGTCGACAATGCCGCGGCCCGTCGCGCGCTAGCCGCGACCCTTAGACACGAGTCCGATGTCTGGTGGCTCGACACCGGCAACAGTCGGAATAGTGGACAGGTGTTGCTCGGCAATGCGGCTGACGCCGACAACCTGCGTGGCGCCTTCCTGTCCCAGCTGAGAGTGTGTTGTGCGCTCCCGGCGCCCAGCCTCCAGCGTCCTGACCTCCTCGACGCGCCACCCGCGCCCCGGCCTATCCTCGACTGCGCAGCAGCAGTGGCGCAAGCAGAACAGGGCCAGACGGTCAACCAGGCAGTGGCGGCGGTGGCGGCTAGCTTTGTGGAGAAATTGCTCGACGATACCTGCTGCTGGATGGCCGCGTACTTCGACCTCGACGACGGCACGCTCCGCTGCCTGCCCGCGGAGCCTAAAGCTGTCGCCGGGCTGGTGGGTCTGCATTTGAATGCCCTCACCCGCCGTGGTGAGCGGGAGAGGTGACGATGGATAAGCTGCAACCCTTACCCATCCTCCAGGCGGGTGGCTTCAGCGCCAGTGTGGACGCCTACGCCTGGGAACCCGACCCGACCCAGGGCCAGCGCCAGATGCGGCTGTGGTTCCTCTCGCTCTTGGGACCGCAGCAAGCGGTCAAGGCGCTCTGGGCGCGGCTGGTCAAAGGCGAGTTCGCCACCCTGAGCATGGAAACCCTGGGTACGGCTCGCTTCTGCGCGCTCGCGCCCGAAGGCCCCCGCGCCTGGCGCTTCTTCACGGCCAACCTGCCGGCCGCGGCCGGCTACCAGGGCGTGCTCGTGCCGGAGGCAGCCTTCTACACGGGCGAGCGCCGCGACTTCCTGCTCCTGCCGCGACAACGGGAGGAAGCCGGCACCCTACACTACCGCTTCTTGAACAAGCGGCTCGACCTGCCGCTCCACCCCACCTGGGCCGACTGGCTCTGGGACCGCGCCCTGCGTCACGGGGAGGCTATCGCCCTTGACGCCTACGGCCTGTCTGCCTTTCGCTGCCAGCCCGACCCGGAGCGGCTGGCGGCGGACCTGTCCGAGGCCGTGCGGCAAGGGACGCTGACCCTACCGCCCATGGGCGTCTGAGAAGGAGGGTCTCAGTATGGCTCGACTCGAATCGGCCGCCAAGGCTGGCTACTATCCCACCCCACCCCGCGTAGCAGCGGCGATTGCACGCCATCTCACGCCTGCCCGCACGGGAAGTAAACGCATCCTGCGCCTCCTGGATCCCTGCGCGGGAACCGGCGAGGCCGCCGCAATGGTGGCGCACGACTTGGGGGCGGAGAGCTACGGCATCGAGTTGAACGAGGAGCGCGCCGACGCGACTCGTGGGCGCCTCGACCACGTCCTGGCCACCAGCGCCTTCTCGGTGCGGCTGGCCCACGGCGCCTTCGCCTGTCTCTACTTGAACCCGCCCTATGCAGAGGATGAGGAAAAGCGCCGCCTGGAACACGCCTTTCTGACGAGCCTCACCCGCGCCCTGTGTCCCGCTGGCGTCCTCGTGTTCCTGGTCCCCCAGCGGCGGCTCGCCGTCTCTGCGCGCTACCTGGCCAGCCACTTTGAGAACATGGCGGTCTACCGCTTCCCCGACCCCGAGTTCGCCGCCTTTCGGCAGGTCGTCCTCTTCGCCACCCGCAAGCGCCAGGCCGTGCTTGACCCCGTCACGCACGCCAGTCTCCAGGCGTGGAGCGAGGCTGAACTCACGCCCTTACCCGATGAACCAGGCGAGGTGTCCCTCCTCCCTGTCCCCGCCCTCCCTGCCGGTGACATCCTGTTTGCGCCCCTCTTCTTCGATCCCGCCGCAGCCGCCGCTGAGGCGCGGCGGCGTGGCGTGTGGACGCACCCCGACCTGGTGGAGCGCCTGTGGCCAGCCGAGGCCGCCACAGTGCGGCCCTTGATGCCCCTCCGTCGGGGCCACCTGGCGCTGCTCGTCGCGGCGGGTCTCCTCAACAACGTCACCCTCCAGCAGGATGGACACCGTGTGCTGGTCAAGGGGCGGACGACCAAGGTCATGCAGCCGGTGGAGACCGAGGACACGAGCGTCCAGGTCGAGCGCGAAGTCCTGCGCACCGTGGTCACCCTGTTGGACCTGGCGACGGGGCGGATCGAGGTGATCGAGCAGGGCCGGGGCTCACCCCAACCCAGGCAGGCTGACCATGCAGCTCACTGAATTCCTGGACCTCTATCGCGCCGCCCTCGCCGACGCGGTCACCCGCACCTACCCGCCCGTGTATGACGTGGCCATGCGCCAACGGCGGGACGTTGACCTGCGGCGGCTCCTGCGTCGCCCACTCGGCGCCCAGGCCGACGCGATCCGGGCGACTGCCCTGGCGCTCCAACAACAGGGTAGCGCCCTGGTCGTCGGCGAGATGGGAACGGGGAAGAGCTACATCGCGGCCGCGGCCGCGTACCTTGCAGGCTACCGCCGCGTGTTGGTCCTGGCGCCGCCCCACCTCGTCAAGAAGTGGCGGCGGGAGATCCAGCAGACCATCCCCGGCGCGCAGGTGCTCATCGTCCGCACCATCGGCGACCTGGAACGGGTGCGTCGCCTGGGCGGCAACCTCCAGTTCGTCGTCTGCTCCCGCGAACAGGCCAAGCTGGGCTACCGCTGGCGGGCCGTGGCGGTCGAACGCTGGACCCGCGACGAGGTGGGCTATCTCGTTCGCGATGAGATGGGCCGCCCTACCCGCCGGTTGTGCTGCCCGACCTGTTTCACCCCACTCACCGACGACGAGGGCGTGCCCCTGACCTGGGGCGATTTGGAAGCCAAGAAGGGCGTCTGCCCGGCCTGCCAGGGTCCACTCTGGCAAGCTGACCGCGTCGGCCCGCGCCGCTACCCCCTAGCGGACTACGTACGCCGCCGCATGCGGGGCTACTTCGAGCTGCTCATAGGAGACGAGTGCCACGAGTTCAAAGCGCGCGGCTCGGCCCAGGGGATTGCGGCAGGTACGCTCGCGGACGCCTGCCAGCGCACACTGGCCCTCACCGGCACCATCTTCAACGGCTGTGCGCGGCGTCACTCGATGATGTGATCCCCGTCCAAGACGGGAGGGGTTCGGGAGGTACCCCTGGGTCAACCGACTTACCTGGCGGCGAAAGCCAAAGGGGACCATAGCATGTCGGTAAAGCGGGAGGCGCTGGAAGGCGTTTCATGGCGCAGACCCGCAAGACCCGCGTGATATGGAGAAAGTTACACTACTTGAACCTCAGTTTCCTGCGATGCAAGAAGACATCCCTCGCTCACAACGCCTATACCGCGAGGTCGCCAGGTGACCGGCCCTTATAGCCGTAACCGGGAACTCCCGACTGGGGAGCAGTGGGAAGTGATCCCACTCAAGGAAACGAACGAGGCTCCTACGTCACGCTACCACGTCCGTCATCGAGGAACGTCGGATCGCCTACGGGGCGCGAGCCCTAGGGCGACGGAGTCCCCATAGTAGTCGCAGGCGTCACGACCTGCCATGGAGCGCGGGAAAGCCGCGCACAGGGCGAAGGGGGACAGGTGTCTTTGAGACCCAGAAAGAGAGGTGCGCGAGATGCGCGATGCCGCAACGATCCTGGGAATCATCCGCGAACGGGGCAAACGAGGTCTGCCCATCAACGACCTCTACCGGCAACTCTGGAACCCGGACCTATACCAGCTGGCTTATGGGCGCATCGCCCGAAACCACGGTGCGCTGACGCCAGGTGCGACGGCAGAAACCGCCGACGGGATGTCGACGGAGAAAATCGATGTCATCATCGAGGCCTTGCGCTTCGAGCGGTATCGGTGGACTCCAGTGCGGCGCGTCTACATCGAGAAGAAACACTCGACCAAGAAACGCCCACTTGGCCTCCCGGCCTGGAGT
Source organism: Anaerolineae bacterium (assembly GCA_026129165.1). GTDB lineage: Bacteria > Chloroflexota > Anaerolineae > Epilineales > JAHCIE01 > JAHCIE01. The sequence goes on along the minus strand of JAHCIP010000302.1, from coordinate 3,028 downwards.
GACAAGCTGCTGCAGGAAGTCATCCGCCTCCTCCTAGAGGCGTATTACGAACCGCAGTTCAGCCCGTTCTCCCACGGCTTCCGCCCTGGTCGTGGCTGCCACACAGCGCTGACCAAAATCAAGCGCACCTGGACGGGGACGGTGTGGTTCATCGAGGGGGACATCTCCGGCTGTTTTGACAACATCAACCACGCGGTGCTGTTGTCCATCCTCCGCGAGAAAATCCACGACAACCGCTTCCTACGGCTGATCGACCACCTCCTCCAAGCCGGTTACTTGGAGGACTGGAAGGTCAACGCTACCTACAGTGGCACGCCGCAAGGAGGCATTGTCAGTCCCATCCTCGCCAACATCTACCTCGACCGGCTGGATAGGTTCGTCGAAGACGTGCTCATGCCTGCGAACAACCGAGGCAAGGAGCGGCGACCGAACTCGGAGTACAACAAGCTCTTCTGCAAGATGCGCTATCTCAAGAAGACGGGTCGGGCGGCCCAAGCAGCGGCTCTACGCCCCCTGCTTGGATCGTTGCCCTTCAACGACACGCACGACCCGGACTACCGATGCTTGCGGTACATCCGCTACGCCGACGACTTCTTGCTCGGCTTCACAGGGCCAAAGGCCGAGGCCGAGGCGATCAAGCAGCAGATTGGCGCGTTCCTGCGCGACACCCTCAAGCTGGAACTGTCGGAAGCCAAGACGCTGGTGACGCACGGTCGAACCGAGGCAGCGCGGTTCCTGGGCTACGAGGTCGTCGTCCAGCACAGCAACACGAAGCGCGACGCCAGAGGCCGGCGCTCGGCCAATGGCATCATCGGGCTACGTGTGCCGGCGGACGTCATTCGAGCCAAGCGAGTACCGTACATGCGTGGTGGCAAACCGATCCACCGAGGGGAATGGATGCATGATACGCCCTTCAGTATCATCAGCCAGTACCAATCGGAGTTTCGCGGCATTGCCAACTACTACCAGATGGCCTACAACCGGGGCGCCCTCCAAAACCTGCGCTGGGTCATGGAAATGTCGCTCGCCAAGACACTGGCGGCCAAGCTGAAAATCAGCGTCCCCAAGGTGTTCAAGCGCTACAAGACGACGATCCAGACCGAGCAAGGACTCTGCAAGGTCCTCAGGGTGACGGTAGAGCGTGACGGACGTGAGCCGCTGGTAGCCGTGTGGGGCGGCATATCGCTGGCTCGGAAAGAGATGGCACCCCTCAACGACCAGATACCCCCGATCCTGACAAGTCGAACAGAACTCGAACAGCGCCTGCTGGCGGAGACCTGCGAGCTATGCGGCTCGAAGGCAGACATCGAGGTGCACCACATTCGAGCGCTGAAAGACCTGAATAGGAAAGTTCAGGCTCCCCGGCCTGAGTGGGTCAAGGTCATGGCAGGACGGCGTTGCAGGACGCTGGTTGTCTGCCGCCTCTGCCACGAGGACATTCACGCCGGGCGTCCTCTACGGCAATTGTCCAAACGCGGATAAAGACACTGGAGAGCCGGATGACCAGAAATGTGTCACGTCCGGTTCGGGAGGGGGCCGTCGGAAAAGGCCCGCACCAGCGGGACCTGATCGGCGGCCTACCTCACATAGCTCTTCGCTGTTCTACCTGTTATGGCGCTTCTCGCGGGCCGTGCGCCTGGAGTTCGGCTATCGAGACGAGGCGCGTTGGGTCAGCCGCTATGGCGTGCTCGAGCGGATCACCAAGAAGGACGCCGACGCCTACGCCGACGATGGCCGCCAGTCGAAGCGGCGGAGCTACTACACCCGCACGGTCGAGAGGCCGGGCGTCTCGCCCCTGGCGCTCTTCCATCTCATCGGCAATACCGTCTTCTTGCGCCTGGCCGATGTCGCCCACGACCTACCCCCCTACCAGGAGCGGGTGGTCCTCTACCCCCTGGACGAAGGCGACGGGGATGAGCCGTCCCAGGCGAGGTGCTATCGGCGCCTGGCCGAGGAACTGCGCCACGCCTTACTGGACGCCCTGCGGCAAGGGTCCAAGCGCCTGTTGGCGACCTACCTCCAGGCCCTGCTGTCCTACCCCGATGCGTGTACGCGGGGCGAAACCGTCCTCGACCCGCGCACGGGGGATGTCCTCGCCTACGCGCCCCCGTTGCCCCAGGACACGCTGTACCCGAAGGAGCGGGCGCTGGTCGAGCTGGTGCAGCGCGAGCAGGCGCGGGGCCGACGAGTTTTGTTGTACATCACCCATACCGAGACACGCGACATCAGCCCGCGCCTCAAGACCATCCTGGACCGCGCGGGCGTTCGCTCGGTCGTCCTCAAAGCGAACACTGTCGCGCCGGACCGACGCGCGGAGTGGGTGGCGTCGCGGGTCGGCGACGGGCTAGACGTCCTTATCACCCATCCGCGCCTGGTGGCTACGGGCCTGGACCTGGTGGCCTTTCAGACCGTCGTCTGGCTGGAGATTGATTACAGTGTCTACGTCCTGCGGCAGGCGAGTCGGCGGGTCTGGCGCATCGGCCAGGACCAGCCGGTGGAGGTGGTCCACCTGGTCTACCAGGACACGCTCCAGGCGGAGGCGCTGGCGTTAGTGGCGGCCAAGATGCGCTCGGCGCTGATGGTCGAAGGCGAACTGCCGGAGGATGGGCTGGCGGCCCTCGAAGGCGACGGACAGGAGATGGTCCTGGCGCTGGCCCGCCAGTTCACGGCAGGGAGCGGCCAAGACGGGCACTCCCTGGAGGCGCTCTTCGCCCAGGCGCAAGTGGTCGAGGCGGAAGCCAACGACTACCTGGTGGAGGGAGAATGGGCTACCGATGTCGCCGATGGGTTCGAAGCCGTCTCCGCGCCGAGCCTAGGGCTGGACGGTAGCGCAGCGAGTGATGCCATCGCAGCGGTGTGGGATCAGGTGTTGCGGGGCAACCGGCTGAGCCATCCATGCCAACTCCTACCTCCACCAATGGCAACGGGCGCGTCATGAGCTTCGAGGAACTGGCGGAACTGGTCCAACGCCGTCGGCCGCGTTATCGGGCTGCCCCAGAGGGCCAGCTGGCCCTGTTCTAGCCGCCTC
>JAHCIP010000301.1 GCA_026129165.1 Anaerolineae bacterium | reverse complement strand
TGATACAACCCTGAGGGTGAGGGTCTTTGTACAATGTGAAGCTCTAAGCCCCTCACCCCGACCCTCTCCCACGGGGAGAGGGAGGGAAAACCCTCATTAGCCCTTGACGGCTCCTGCTGTCAAACCGGCCAGGATGCGCCGCTGGAAGATGAGCACCAGCGCAATCAGCGGCACTGTCACCACCACCGACGCCGCCATGATGTCGCCCCACGGAATCTCGAAGCTGCCGGGGCCGCCGCTAAAGGTGGCGATGGCGACCGGTACTGTACGGGCTTTGTAGTCAATGGTGAAAGTCAGCGCGAACAGGAACTCGTTCCAGGCGTTGATGAAGGCCAGCAGGCCCGTCGTCACCAGGCCGGGCATGGACAGCGGCAGCAGCACCATGTAGAAGGTCTGGAGGGGGCTGGCCCCGTCCACGTAGGCCGCCTGCTCCAACTCGGCGGGCAGGGTCTTGAAGAAGTTGGTGAGCACCCACACCGTAAACGGCAAGGTAAACGTCAGATACGGGATAATCAGCGCCCAGTAGGTGTTGTAGACCGAAGCATCCGGGCAGTTGCCGCCAACGATCACACAGGGGTTGCGCACCATGGTAAACAGCGAGGGCAGGATGGCGATCTGCGGGAATGTCGTCAACGCCAGGGTCGTGTACAAGACAACGCTCCGCCCCCGGAAGTGGAGCCGGCCGAGCGCGTAGGCCGTCACAGACCCAATAATCAGCGCCAGTACCACCGTAGTGACCGCGACAATGACCGAGTTGACTAGACCTTGTCGGAAGAAGGGCGCGCTGAGCGCCACGATGTAGTGATCTAGAGTCGGGTTGACCGGGTACAAGGCCACCGGGGTGGCGAACAACTCGGCGCGCGGCTTGAGGGACGTGACGACGGCCCAGTAGAACGGGAAGAGCGTATAGAAGATGATCAGTAGGATGACCAGCCAGAACAGCACGCGCCCTAGCGTCTTGCGCCAACTGGAACGCGCGGCCGGGTGAATATCACTCTGCGAGGGAGTTGTTGCTGCGGCGCTCATCCTTCCTCCACGCGGACCATCCGCATATAAACGACGACAAAGGCCATGATGATCAGGAAGATCACGACTGACACGGCTGACCCATAGCCGAGTTGGGTAAAGTCAATCAGGACCCGCCGCGCGTAGACCGACATACTCTCGGTGCCCGAAGCGCCGCTGGTCATGACGTAGATGACATCGAAGACCTGGAGGGCGGCCAGAGTGCGGAAGATGAGGGCGACCAGGATGGCGGGACGCAGCAGCGGCAGGGTCAGCAACCAGAACTGCTGCCAGCCCGTCGCGCCATCAATGCTGCCCGCCTCGTACATGTCACTAGGGATGATTTGCAGACCGGCCAGGAGGAGGAGCGCCATGAAGGGCGTCGTTTTCCAGACGTCCACGGCCACCAGGGCTGGCAGGGCCGTCGTCGGGTTGGCCAGAAAGGCGACCGGCGCGCTCAGGACACCGAGTTTGCGCACCAGGACATCGTTGATGACGCCAAACACGTCGTTGAACATCCAGCGCCACATCTGGGCCGAGATGACCGTGGGGATGGCCCAGGGCACGAGCATGGCCGTGCGCATCAGGCCGCGGCCCTTGAAGTTGGAGTTGATCACCAGGGCGATGCCCAGCCCCAGAACCAATTCGAGCGTCACCGACCAGAAGGTAAAGAAGACCGTGTGGCCGACATCGGCGATGAAGGCCGAGTCCGTCAACAGATTTTGATAGTTTGTCAGACCGACAAAATTGGGGGCGCGTGTCCCGCCCAGCCGGGCGTCGGTCAGACTCAGGTAGAAGGCGCGCAGGAGGGGATAGAGGGCGACAACGATGACGGCGACGACCGTGGGAATCACCAGGAGCCAGCCGAGGCGTTCCTGGCGCTTGTAGAACTCACTTTGCGGCGCCCCCCCAAACCAGCGGCGTCGCGGCGCTACGGCGGACGGGCCAGCCGTGGCTTCAGCCATGTGGACCTCCTTGTTTTAAGTTACCCAATCAAGAGAGTCAGAGTCAAGCTGTCCGCCAAGCTGCGGCGTTCACGCCGCAGTTCCCCGTAGCGAGTGTGTCGTCTGACGAGGGCTGGGGCCTGAACGCCCCAGCTTCGGCCACGCGCCCGTGGCGAACCAGGTAGGAACCAGGGAGAGGGAAAGGGGGCCAACTCCGTAGTCGGCTCGACCACGCTGCTGGCCCCCTGGGAGAACGGTCTACTTCATGATACGCTGCAAGTCTTTCTCGATATTGGCGACCGCTTCGGCCCCCTTGATCTCGCCGGTCAGCACGCGCTGGACCTGCGTGAAGTAGGCGGTCGAGACTTCGTTGTAGCGGTCCGAGCTGACGGTAGACGGTCGGGCGACCGCGCCGCCGCTGAACACCGGGAACAGGCTGCCAAAGAACGGCGCAGCCTTCAGCACGTCCGCGTCCTTGTACAGGTCGCCGATGGTCGGCAGGAGGCTGCCCTGGGTCGCGCTGGTCTTCTGACCGGTCTTGCCCGCCAGGTAGCGCACGAACTCAATAGCTTCCTTCTGGTTCTTACTATACTTGGACACGGCGAGCTGCCAGCCACCGAGCGTGTCGGCGTTGCGGGCATTCGCGCCCTCACCCTTGGGGATGGGGACGACATCGAACTTGTCCTTGATCTTGGAGTCGGCGGCCTGGCCCAGCGAGTAGGCATAGGGCCAGTTGCGCATGAAGGCGGCGTTGCCGGCCTGCCACACCCCGCGCGAGTCCTCTTCCTTGTACGTTGTCACGCCAGGCGGGCTGATCTTGCCAACCCAGCTGCGCGCGCGGTCGAAGGCGGCCGCGGCCTGCGGGTTGTTGATGGTGATCTTCTTATCCGGATCAATAATCACACCGCCACCCTGGGACACCTGCCACTCCAGGGCGTCACAGGTCAGACCCTCGTAGCGGTCGCCCTGCCAGACGAAGCCCCAGAAGGCATCGTTGCCGGCCTTGCGCTCGCCGTCCTGGATCTTGGCCGCCATGTCCTCGAGTTCTTTCCAGGTCGCCGGCGGGTTGCTGTAGCCGTACTTCTGGAGCAGGTCCTTGCGGTAGTAGAGCAGGCCAGCGTCGGTGAAGCGCGGCAGACCGACCAGCTTGCCACCCACGGTGTTGTTGTCCACGATGGCCTTGAAGTGGGCATTCACCTCGTCAGCCGGAACACCGGACTTCAGGTCAATCATGTGATCAGCCAGGATGCCCGGCCAGATGACGTCAATCTGGTACACGTCAATGTCGCCGGACTGGGCGCTCAGGAACTGGAGGTACTGCGCCAGGCGCTCGGTAGCCGAGTCCGGCCCCTTGATGTACTCCACCTTGACCCCACCGGGCTGCTTCTCGAACGCCGCCACCAGGTCTAACTCCCACTGCTTGGGGTTAGCATCGCCGATGAATTTGATGACCTTGCCGCTGGCGGCCGCGCCACCGGCGGGCGCCGCCGCCTTGTCCGCAGGCTTAGCCGCCGTGGTCGGGGCCGCCGCCGGCGCCTGGGTCGCGCCGCCGCCGCAGGCTGCCATCATCAGACCCAGGACAACGAGTACCGTCACGAGCCAGAGTGATTTCCGCATAACCGTCTTTCTCCTCCTTTGTCATCAGGGACAAAATCGTCCCCGACAGGATACGCACAGCGTTGAGCGAAACATCCGAAAGACATACTGGGTCCTCAGGTAGATTGAAAGACGGGGGAAGCAGTGGAAAGCCCCTGGAACCGCTTCCAATCAACAAGGGGACATTTTAACTATAGAACAAAACCAGGCGTTTGTCAAGACACCATTGGAACCGTTTCCAATGGCACCGGCCCTGGGCGAACCCCAGTGTTCGCCCCTACCCATGTCGCTCTGGGCGAACACTGGGGTCCGCCCCTACCCATGGTGGCCCTAACGTGTCGTCCCTCGCAAAACCAGTTCCGTCGCCAGGACAACCGTCTCGGCTGGCGTGTCGCCTTCCAGCCGCGCCACCAGCAGTTCCGCCGCTGTCCGCCCCTTCTCGAAAATCGGCTGATGCACCGTGGATAGCGATGGCGTGATCAAGTTGGCGGCGGGAATATCGTCAAAACCAATGACTTCGAGATCATCGGGCACGCGCAGCCCCAACTGGAGCGCGGCCCGCACCACCCCAATGGCGACGGCGTCGCTCATGCACAGGACGGCCGTCGGCCGCTGGCCCTGTTCCCAGAGGAACAGAAAACAGTGTTCGCCGTCCTCCACCCCGCTGATCGATGGCTCGACGAGTTGCGCCGCCCACTCCAGGCCAGCTTCCTGGACGGCGCGGCGATAGCCCTGCAAGCGGTTGGCCCCGACACTGGCTTTGTGGGCCTCCAGGAGTGGCACAGGTTCAAAGGTCAGGATGGTGAGGTGGGGGTGACCGTGGCTCAGCAGGTGGCGAGCGGCGGCATAAGCTCCGTCCTCATCATCCACATTGACTGATGTGGTCGTGTGGGCGTGACCGTCCACAATCACCACCGGTATGCCACGTTTGCGTAGCGGGGCGACCTCGTCGTGGTTCTCATTGAGGCCGACGATGATGAAGCCGTCGACCGGGGCGCGGGCAATCGCGCTGGTTAGCGAGCCTTCCAGGGGGGACACGGTGAGCAGGCCGAGGGCCTGGTCATCGCACAGGCTGCCGATACCCTGCAGAAAGGTGGCAAAGTAGGGGTTGGCGTAGATGGCGAACAGGGATTGAGGGACGATCACGCCGAGGACGCCGGTGCGCCGCGAGAGCAGGGCGCGCGCGTGGGGGTTGGGCGCGTAGCCCAATTCGCGCGCCGCCGCCAGAATCTGCTCGACGGTAGCCGCGTTGAGTTGCGACGGGTTATTGAAGGCGAAGGATACCGCCGTCGGGGAGACGCCGACCCGCTTGGCGACATCGCTAATCGTCGCACGCTTCATCATAGCTCGCTCATATCGTCTCTAAAGGGATTTAGTAAAACCTTTTAGGGATAATACCACGAGCGAATGCGCTTGTCAAGGGGGTAGGCGAGGTTTCTGAAGCGCTTTCCAATCCCCTACGCCGACAAGTCGAAGCCCATCTGCGTGTGGTCGGCCGGGTCCACCTTCTCGGCCTGCTTGAAGGTGATGGCCGCGAAGCGCGGCATTTTGACGTCGGCCCCATGCAGCAGATCGTGGATGGTGAGAAGCTGGATGCGCGGGTAGTCCTGGTTCCAGACGGGCGAGTGGTAGAAGCCGGCCGACACGGCCTCGCGCCGCATTTCGCTCGTCGGCTCTTCGAGCGTGATGAACACACCGAGGGCCGCGTCCTCGCGCTGCACCGTCCCCACCAGGTCGCGGATTTCCTTGCTCGACACCTTGCCCGACTTGACCTGGACCAGCGCCTGCTTGCTGCCGGTCGGCTTGAGGACGCGGTGGAGTTCGAACAGCCGCGCCGCCATCATCACCAGGTAGGCCATCATCTGGTTGGCGCCGATGAACTGGCGCAGCGCCCCCACCATCTTGCCCACTTCGGGCGGGGCGTCGGTCACCAACGCGGTGAAGGTGCGCTCGGCCGCCTCGTTCCAGTGCCAGGTGTCCTCGAAGGCCGTCAGTTGGGCTTCGCTCTCGCGGCCGCTCTCGTCCTTGAACAGGACATTGTAGGAACGGTTGGAGTTGAACGGCGGGTCGAGGTAGACCAGGTCCACGCTGGCGTCGGGGATGTACTCGCGGAGGATGTCGAGGTTATCGCCGTAGAACAGGGTGTTGTCGGTGATGGGCTGCGGAGACATCGAGCTTGGCTTTCTGCTACGCGACGGACGACGAAGGACGGAGGACGGAGGACGGACCGCTGACGGCTGACGGCTGACGACTGACGGCTGACGGCTGACGACCGACGACCGACGACTGACGACTGACGACCGTAGTATAGCACGCGCGGGGCGGGGGAGCAACCGACGGCGGCCCTCTAGCAAGGTTCTGTCAAATGCGTGAGGTCGGGCAAGGCTTGTAGAGCAATACGGTGAAGGCCGCAGTCCGTTTATTGAACGGTCGTGTCCGTCTAGCCGAGCTTCATTGGTACGAGGCGCATGGCATTGGCCGACGGAAATGGAAGATCAAACGCTGGTTGGATAACGAACCATGAGTACCTCTCGATTTGCCATCTGTATTCAGAACAACGCTAGCGAAGACCTGGAGCTACGCAAGGTCTATGAAGTGATTCCCGATGGCTCGGCTAAACGCGAAGGCTATGTGCGGATCATAGACGAGTCGGGCGAAGACTATCTCTATCCGGCCAGTTACTTCATCCCCATCGAGCTATCGGATGAGGCCAAAGAGGCGCTGCTGATGGCGGCCTAGCCCCCCCCTCATACGACCTCGCACCGTACGCCCACCAGCCAGCCGTACTCGCCGCTCGCGTTGGGGACCGACAGCAGCGTTTTGAGCGTCACGTCGGTCACGCGCACCGTCAGCGCGCTGCCACCGGTGGCCGATGTCACCGGGTCGGCCAGCGTTACCACCGTCCCCGCCGCGCGGCAGGCGTCCAGGTTCGCCAGCAGCGCCGTGGGCGTGTCGGCCTCGACCGTGCCGTCCAGGAGGCGCAAGTGGGGGGCCAGCACCGCCTCGAACTCGACCACCTGGGCCGGGCCAGGCAGCACATCGTAGGTCACGCCCACCTCGCGCACCACTGGCGTCGCCGTCCCATCGCTGTGCAGGTCCAGCCGTAGCAGTAAGTGCTTGCCCGTCACCGTCCCCGCCAGGGGCAACTCCCCACCCAACCCGCTCGCCAGCGTGCCGATGCTCGTCCAACTGGCCCCGTTCCAGTAAGCCGCCACGACCGGCGTCGCCGCGCTGAAGCCGCTGCCGCGCAAGACAACCGAGTGCCAGCGTTTGACCACTTCGGGCAGCCCGCCGTCCAGCGGCGGCAGGAAGCACAGGTTGGCGTTCGGCTCGAAGCTCGGCGCGGGTAGGTCCGACGTCGCCCCTACATCCATACGGCTCGTGGTCCAGCCTCCCGCGCTGTAAGTGTTCAGAAAGAGGCGATTGGTGGAGGGGCTGTAGTGCAGGCTGCCCGCTGCCGCGTCGGACGCCGCCACGACCTGCGTTACCTGCTCCCAGCGGCCATCACGCAAGGCCCACAGGTGGATGGCCTTGGGCGTCTCGTCGCTCTCCGTCAGCGCCCATAGCCAGCCGCTACCCGCGGCCAGGGCCCTGACGCCGTAGCGCGTTACGCCCT
>JAHCIP010000300.1 GCA_026129165.1 Anaerolineae bacterium | reverse complement strand
ATGTCCTCGATGATGTCGAGCAGTCGGTCCTCGAAAGCCATTCGGCGTTGAGCGCGCTGCTGCACCTCGGCAAGTTCCACGCCGCCCAGTTGCTTGAGGTGATCCAGTTCGTACTGGCCCCTAGCCACATCCAGCGCTGTGCGGCTTGGATTGACGAACTCACTGCCGCCGAACGCCAGGCCAAGCAGGAGTCCCAAGACAACCAGCAGTGTAATGATGCCCCCCGTTACACCCGGTAGAGTCAACACGGTGCACCTTCCTTCCCCTACCCGTCGCCTTACGGCGACCGGCTTCTCGACTGCCCCGACAGAATCTCCTGCTACGCGCTACCCGTAAGGACTCTCAGCACACTCACGCTGCCAAACACATCCAGACACAAGCTCACAAAGCCCAAGACATAGAGCATCAGGCGAGCGAACGGATCCGTGTAATTCAGTTCGGCCTCAATACCGACCAGGATACGCCAGAACACCAAGCACACGATACTAGCGAGTAAACCGACAGTGAGACAATAAACCTCCATCGAGACCTCCTTTCTCGCCAGACCTGCACGCGAATGCGCTTCACCCAGGCTTCCCAGGGCGATGCATCAGTGGGCAAGAGGGAAAGTCGGCGCTACGTTCTTGCCACTTTTTTGGGTCCAGGCCTTCACTTGACAGGAGTGCTGGTGTGAGGTACAATGGGGGTACAATGTAGGGGCGCACACCAGCGCTCCACCTGAGCCCCTGACGTAGACTGGCTGCCACACCCTACTACGCTTCAGGGGCTTTCGTATGTTTCTGCTCTTAGTACGATACCGGTGGCCCGAATCCGTCGTCCATTGGACAAAAAAGCGGGTGGTTGTCTACCACCCGCTTACGTTCTCTCCGGTATCTCGGCGCGTTCGCGCCATATTCGATCCGCCTCCCGTTTGAGACGTGAGGCCGTGGTCTCCGTCTTCCGCAAGATGCTCGCCACACCAAGGGCCTCCAATTCAGCATCCAATTCCTTCTTCGCCACAATCGAACACACGATCACCGGACGGTTAAACCCCCATTCCTCGCGAAACGTTCGTAGCAGCGTTCGGCCCCGGTAGTGATCGTCGTTCTCCATCACGGCTTTGCCTGGCGGAAGCAGCACGTCCAGAATTAGCAAGTCGCAGCTCAGAATATCGGTCACGTGATCGAGCGCCTCGCCCACCGTTCGCAGCCGCAAGACACGGTGACCATCCCGTTGCAGTAACCTCACGAGCGAGCCAATGGTGTCATAGTCATCATCGAGCCACACGATATGGCGCATCATCTCTGCTCCTTTGGCTGTTCGTAGGGCAACCAGACATCGAACCGGGTGAGGAAGGCCGACCCTTTGTCCCAACTCTGTACTGAAATCTGACCCTGATGGAGATAGATGACTTCCCGGGCGAAGTAAAGCCCATTCCCCGACCCCGGCCGGTACTCGTCCCGGGTTCGACGGCCCTGATAGCCGCGTTGGAAAATCAACTCGCGCTCATCATCGTCGATGCCGATCCCAAAATTCTCGAAGGATATCTGATACCCGACTACCGAATGACGCGGCTCCACACGGCCTGTGACACGCACAACCCGGTCTCGGTCTGCAAGGCCGTGGTATGAGTATTTCACAGCATTCTGAACTAGATTATGCATGGCGCGCCCGAGGTAGCTCTCCGCCATCTCAATCTCCGGCGAGCGATTGCCCACCAGTTCCAAATCCACCTCGATGCGTACGCCTTTTTCTGCCGCCTGGCTTCGATAGGCTTCGATGGCGCCGTGAACGATTGGGCCAATGGTTCGGTACTCGAACCGAGGCGCCTCCAGATAGCCTAGCAGGTGATTCTCGACCACATCCCGCAGGCGGTCGATTTTGTTGAAAAGGTCGCGGGCCTCTTCACGCATCTCGCGCCGAATGGGACCGGGCGCCTCTAGGTCGCTGCATAGCAAGTCAGCATCGACACGAAGGGCCGTCACGTGGATTTGGAAGTCGTGAGCCACGTTGGTGATGGTCTCCTCGAAGTTGCGCCTCATCTCTAGGTAACGCGCATACCAGTTACCGATATTCCTCAGTGGACGCTTGAGACGGTGATGTAGGTCGCGACGCCTGATCTTCTTGGATTGCCTCAACCGCCTTAGAAGCTCAGCTCGCTCGTCGGCCGGCAGGTTCTCACCGTCGGCGAATTCGTTGAAGCGCGCCTCAGACTCGGCTTCCTGCCCCTCAATGCATGTCTGACCCCCAATCAGCACCACCTTACGACTGCCGACTTGATAGCAGACCGTATAGTTGTATAAACCTGCATGACATAACTGCAATCCTTCATCTGAGGCGGTGTTGGCGCGACAATTGTGGTCTGCCTCGCACAAAGCCTTCCGATGGGGATCGTTATGCATGTACTTGCAGAAGCCCTCAAACCGACTTCGCGAGTTAGGGGTGATCGTCAACTCCCCCGGCTCGCCCGTCTTCTCCACGTACACGCCCAGGCCCATGCCCGTGAACTCAACAGCCAGGTCCAGGCAGGCTTCGCGAAACTGCCTCTCCTCATTGTTGAGTACGTTGCTCATCGGCTAACACCACATTCATGGAGAAGATCACGCACGGCGTTCAGAGTACCTCGCTGTTGAGCTTCCCATTGGCTGAGTCCCTCGACAATTGATCTGGCGAGCGGTCCTTGGGAATGCAACTCTCTTAGTTCCAGGAACCCCATTGGGTCGTGTCTTTGTATCAGTTTGAGATAGGAGATTCGCTGATAGCGAAGCTGGAGGCTGCCGCGTCGTGGTTTGTCCTCGGCGAGTGCGCGATTCAGGTCGGCGGCGGCCTCTGTAAACAGGTTCGTGTCTGCCTCATTGGTGGCAGACACGTCAACCGTCGCAGGCGTTTGCGGTGAGGCTTCTGGCGCAGTCTCAGATAGCTCCAGCTGAAGCCGCTGGGCTGCAGCCTGCGCCAGATCAGGATCATCCCAGATCGCGCGGGTGAGTTGCTCGCTCGCCCACGTCTCGAGACCCTCCTGGTTGAGCCAGGCAAGCATCTCGATCAAGTCACGACGGCTCCGATCGTCCTTCAGCAGCTCGGCAAACAACTTCTTCACGATGGCTTCTCCTTTCTCGCGCCCCCCTATTGCCCGCTGTCGGCCAATAGGGTGCGGAGTCTATCCCGGGCACGGCGAATCAAGCTCTCCGTCGCGTCTGGGCTTCTGCCAAGAACCTGGGCGATTTCTTGGGTCGAGTAACCAAGGAGGTGCAGGTTGATCGCGTCTTGCTGTGGGGGAGGGATCTGCAAGATAGCTCGGCGCACCCTCTCCGTGCTTTCCTGCGCGGCGACATCATCCTCCATAGATCGGCTGGCTGTTGGCTCGCTGGCCAGCAGTCCTTCATCGTCTGCCTCTTCCGGCACGATCTGTCGAGGGAAGTGCAGTTCTCGCCGGGTCTCACTGCGAATGAGGTCTATGGCATGATTGGTGGCCATACGGGCCAGGAGGGGGCGAAGGCTGTTGCGGTTGGGGACAAAGTAGTGCGGATCGTCCAGGAGGCGCTGCAGCGCGCGGGACGTTGCCTCATCAATGATGTGACGCCGTTGATCATCGGAGAAGCCGTTGTATGGGTGATAAGCCACCCACGCAAGGCATCCCGCAACGACTGGGTAGAAACGCGCAAAGAATACCTCGTCGGCGTGCGGCTCCTGCCGTATCACAGCCTGCCAGCAGCGCAGGTCGTCATCCCAGATGGTCTCGTGCCCCATAGCCACCTCACTTCTCACGAGAATCCACCGATCCTGGAGGAGCAGGCGTGCATGTCCTACTCTAAATACGACGCAGCGGGCATGAATCCGTCGCCGAACACCGTCGAATTTGAAGATAAGGGCGATTCTTCTCCACGCCCCTTAGTCTCGAGTCCCCAATCTCAAATCTCCAGTCCCTCCCCCAAAAGTGGTGAAATCTTTCCTTGACATCCACCAACCATCGTGGTACTGTGTGCATGTTCCTGCACGCGTCGATTCTCTCCACCTTCATCGTAGCCGCATTCCACATCCTACTCAGCCGGCATCCATTTCTCATCGTCGCCGCATCGATGCCCCATTCCACATCCTGCCGCTCTCCATCGACGCCCAAGCCTGTTTAGCCCTCCGGGTGGTGAGTACCAGGCCCGACAGTGCAGGCAGCACAGCCCCGGTGACTGGCCCAGGGAGTTCCCTCCCTCGACCGCCACCGGGGCTGATTCCGTTTCCTCGACCTTCGCGCCGGCAGGCAGACCCTGCCCCCCCACCCTCAACCCACTGCCACCGGCTCCGCCGCCTTCGCGAACGTGTAGCCACCGCCGCCATCCACATCCACCACAAGCGTATCGCCCTCGCGGAACTCGCCCGTCAGGATGCGCGTCGCCAGCGGATCCTGGATGCGGCGCTGGATGACCCGTCTCAGCGGCCGCGCCCCGTACACCGGGTCATAGCCCTCCTCCGCCAGTCTCAGCTTCGCCACCTCCGACACCGCCAACCCCATCTCGCGCTGGGCCAACAGCCGGCGCAGGCGGTTCAGCTGAATGTCCGCAATGCGGGTCACGTCACCCTGGCTCAGCGGATGGAACACCAGAATCTCATCCACCCGGTTCAGGAACTCGGGGCGGAACTTCTGCCGCAACTCCTCAATGGCGCGCGCCTCGATAGTCTCCCAGGGCAGGCCCGCCCGCTCCATCTCCATGATATGCTGGCTGCCCACATTACTGGTCATGATGATGACCGCGTTCTTAAAGTTCACCACCCGACCCTGGCTGTCGGTCAACCGCCCATCATCCAGCACCTGCAACAGCAAGTTGAACACCTCCGGGTGAGCCTTCTCGATCTCGTCGAACAGAATGACCGAGTACGGCTTACGACGGATAGCCTCCGTCAACTGGCCGCCCTCCTCGTAGCCCACATAGCCCGGCGGCGCGCCGATAAGCCGCGCCACCGTGTGCCGCTCCTGATACTCGCTCATGTCGATACGGGTCATCGCGTCTTCGTCGTCGAACAACAGCTCGGCCAGCGCGCGCGCCAGCTCTGTCTTGCCGACGCCCGTCGGTCCCAAGAAGATGAACGAGCCAATCGGCCGATTAGGGTCTTGCAGACCCGCCCGCGAGCGACGTACCGCGCTCGCCACCGAGATCACCGCCTCGTCCTGGCCGATAACCCGCCCGTGCAGCTCATCCTCCAGGCGCAGCAACTTATCGATCTCGCCCGCCATGAGCTTGCTGACGGGCACGCCAGTCCACTTAGCGACGATCTCGGCGATGTCCTCGCCCGTGACCTCGTCCCGCACCAGCTTCCTGTCCGACACCGTCCCGCCGCGCTCCCGCGCCCGCTCCAACTCCGCCTGCGCCTGCTCCATCTCACTCTGCACGTCGTAGGCCTTGCGGAAGTCGTCGTTGTTGTTGGTCAGGCGCGCCCGGTCGAGCATCTGCTGGAATGCCGTCGTCAGCCGCTCCACCTCGGCCTGCAAGTGGGGCACGCGCTCCGCCCCCGCTCGCTCGGCCTCCCACTGCTCGTTGAGCGTCTGAAACTCCCCCTCCAGGTCGGCAATCTGCCCGTTCAGGCCCACCAGGCGCTGCTTCGACGCCTCATCGTTCTCCCGCTCCAGCGCCGCCGCCTCCATGCGCAGCTGGATGAGCCGCCGCTCCGCCTCATCAATCTCTTGGGGCTTGCTAGTGTTCTCCATGCGCAGCCGCGCCGCCGCCTCGTCGATCAGGTCGATGGCCTTATCCGGCAAGAAGCGGTCGGTAATATAGCGGTCAGACAGCGCCGCCGCCGAAACGATGGCCCCATCGGTGATACGCACATTGTGGTGAACCTCGTACTTCTCCTTGAGGCCGCGCAGGATAGAGATCGTCTCCTCCACACTCGGCTCATCCACCACCACCGGCTGGAAGCGCCGCTCTAGCGCCGCATCCTTCTCGATGTGCTTGCGGTACTCGTCCAGGGTCGTCGCGCCAATCATGCGCAACTCGCCCCGCGCCAGCAGCGGCTTCAGCATGTTGGAGGCGTCCATCGCCCCCTCGGCCGCGCCCGCGCCGACCACCGTGTGCAACTCATCCAGGAACAGAATAACCTGCCCCGCCGCGTCCTGCACCTCCTTGAGCACCGCCTTCAGCCGCTCCTCAAACTCGCCGCGATACTTGGCCCCGGCCACCATCGACCCCAGGTCCAGCGCGATAACCTTGCGCCCCTGCAATGCCTCCGGCACGTCGCCGCGCGCGATCCGTTGCGCCAGCCCCTCAACGATGGCCGTCTTGCCAACGCCCGGCTCGCCGATGAGCACGGGGTTGTTCTTCGTCCGTCGCGACAACACCTGGATGGTACGGCGAATCTCGTCGTCGCGCCCGACCACCGGGTCCAGCTTGCCCTGCCTCGCCATCTCGGTCAGGTCGCGCCCATACTGGGTCAACGCCTCATACGTCGCCTCCGGGTTGGCGCTGGTCACGCGCTGGCTGCCGCGAATCTGCTGCAAGGCCTGTAGCACGCTATCGCGGTTGACACCCGCGTTGTACAACAGCCGGGCCGTTGCGCCGCCCTCCTTGAGCATCGCCAGCAGCAGGTGCTCGGCGCTGACGTACTCATCATTGAAGGGGGCCATTTCCTCATACGCGCCCAGCAGGACTTTGCGAAAGGCATTGCTTTGGACAACCTGCGCACCGCCGCTGATGCGGGGTAGGCGGCCCAGCTCCGCGCGCGCCTGGCGTAGCAGCGCGGCCGAGTTTGCCCCGGCCCGGTCGATCACGCGGCTGACGATGCCCTCCGGCTGCTCCAACAGCGCAACGAGCAGGTGGAGCGGCTCCACCTGAGGATTATTTTCTTTCTCGGCCAGAGTGATGGCGCTCGCCAGCGCATCCTGGACCTTCTGCGTCAAACGGCGTGTATCCATACGTCACCTCGTGTCGGGATGAATCCTCTTGGTTATGGTGTTCTTGCTTTGGTAATGACCAGGGACCAATAGGAGAAGGCCGATTCGTCCTTGGTCCGTCGCCTCTGGTCAGCTTTGGCGCACCGCCAGCCCGTCCACCACTTCCCACACGCCCGGCACGCTGCGCGCCAGTCCCAGGGCGGCCGCCTTCTGGTCGGCGCTGTCGACCACGCCGGTGAGCATCACCGAGCCGAGCAGCGCGGTCACAGCGACGCGGTCGGTGGTCAACCGGGTGCGCGGGTCCATCGCCAGGGCAATCGCGAC
>JAHCIP010000030.1 GCA_026129165.1 Anaerolineae bacterium | reverse complement strand
CGCCGCCGACAAGCAGCGGCGTCACGTGCAGCGTCGTCGTCGTCTGCGCGCCCGGATTGGCCGGCAGACTCCAGTTGACGGTCAGCAGCGGCCGGCGACTCGTGTTGCTCTCCTCGCGGCTGTAGAGCTTGCCTTCGTCGGTGGACTGGGTGTTGCCCAGGAGGGCGATGCCCTCGTTGGGCGCACCCGTCACCCAGGCCTGGACCAGGCTCGTCACGTTGACGGACGGCGGGGTCGCACTACTGAAGTCGAGCGGCCCGTAGACCGTCGCGTTGTAGTCCGCGCTGCTGAACGCCCCGCCGGCCCAGCCCGACGCGCCGTCGCGCTTGTTCCAGGTGGCGCCCGTCTCGGTCCACGCCGTCAACAGGCGGTAGATGTTGGCGTCCCACTGGTTTGAGGTATTGTTCACTTGCGCGCTCAGCGTCGCGCTGGTAATCGTCGCGCCAGCCGGGATACCACTCAGGTCGAACTTCATCAGGCTGATGCGCTGCTTGTTGCCACTGACGTCAGGCTTGATCGACAGCAGGTTGTCCGTGCCGTGGTTAGCGTTCGCACTGTCCTGGATGACCCAGGTATCCGCCTGCGGGTTCGCGCTGACGGTGCCGCTGCAGCCGCCGACGGTCGGGAGCAGGTAGACCACCGACAGGCTCGGTCGGCGGCTGGCCGTACCGTCCTCGCGCGTGGCGTACTTGGCGTCGCCACCGTCGGTCCCGGTCGAAACCACGGCGAGGCCGTTGTTAGGCTGCCCGCCGTTGACCCAGGCGTCCACCGCGGCCGTCACATCCAGGGTCTTCAGACCGTTGGCATTGGGCGTAATGGTGCCGAGCAACGTCGGATCATAGTCGTTGCTGGTGAACCCGCCGAAGAGCCAGCCATTGCTGCCGTCGCGGGTATTCCACGACGCGCCCGATCCCGTCGTACCGGTACCCTCGGTCCACGCCGTCAGCATCCTGTAGACCTTGTCGAAGTGGTTGGAGGACCGCGCGCCGGTGACGGTCAGGTTCAGGGTGGCCGACTGGATGACCGCGCCGGCCGGGATGCTGCTGACGTCGAAGCGGACCAGGCTGTGCTTCAATGAAGAGGCGTTGGCCGGCCGCGTCAGCATCGTTGTATCGCTACCATAGTTCTTGGTTGGGTCGCCAAACCGAAGATGGGTGTCCGCGACGGACGTCAGGGATACAGAGCTGGGACACAGGGCCGTGCCCGTGGCGGCGGTCACACCCGCCACCGCCGGACAACTGCTGCCCAGGTCCCAGGTGACGATGTTACCGCCCGGCGGGGCCACCTGGACACTGTCACCGCTGGCGGTGGCGAAGACGTAGCCGCCGCTGCCCGTCGCGTTGCCGGTGATGGACAACTCACCCGCTGTCGCCCCGCCGCTGGCGGTACAACTCCAGGTGAAGGTTAGCCCTGGCCCCGGCGTCAGAGTCTGCGGCGTGCCAGGCGTCGGGCTGCCGCAGGTCGCGCCGACCCCGTTCGTCCCGCTGATGTTGAGCGGGTTCGGGAAGACCGTGTTGATAGTCCCGGTCGAGGTCAGGACCATGGTCACGGCGAAGGTTCCACCGGGGTTGACCTGGGTCGGGCTGACGCCAATGGTCGTCCCGCTATCGGGACCCGCCACGGCGGTGTAGCTGATTTGCAAGGTGGGGCGGGCCGATGGGGTGCCGTTCTCCATGCTGCCGAAGTTCTGCGTCACCTTCGGATCAATGCTCGAGGCCGCTGTCTGGAGTAGCAGGCCGTTGTTTGCCAGCGTGCCGCTCACCCACGCCTGCACCAGCGAGGTGACAGTCCAGTTGACCGCCGTCTTGGCGGCCGGGACGGTCGCCGTGGCGTAACTCGTGCCGTTGATCGTCCCACCGGCGGTTGCCCAGGGGGTGAGACAGTCGCGCGTGACCCAGGTCGCCTCACCCAATAGCGAGCACGTGTTGCCGTTCTTGGTCCCCGCGCCCCAGCTCTGCGTCAGGGCGCGCACCTCGACGTCGCTCGTCTTGCTGTCGCCACCGACCTTGGTCAGTGTCAAGGTGGCGCCCGTGATGGTCGCGCCGGATGGGATACTGCTCAGGTTAAACTGGAGCAGGGCATGGCGGCGCTTGCCGGTCTCGCCGTCCACCGACAGGGTCGTGCTGCCGCCGAAGTTCTTATTCTTGTCGCCGCTATACTCGTTGACCCAGGTATCCTGGGAGGGCGAGAGGGTCAGCGAGCCACTGGCGAGAGAGGCCGGCCGATAGCCGGCTGTGCCAGGCATAGAGATGTAGCCGCTGCCCAACACGCCGCCCTGGCCCACGCCCACAAACGTCGTGCCAGCCGGAATGCTGTCAGTCACAATCAGGTTACTGAGAGGCAGGTTGCCCGGATAGCTCGGCGTAATGGTGTAGGTGATGACCTGACCGGCGGTCGGGTTCGTGTTGTTCAGTGTCTTGCGCAGCACCTGGACAAACGGGAAGTCGGCGTCGGTGCGCGCCTGGCCCGCCCCCAGCGTGATGGGGATGAGGTCGCGCGACGGCGCGTAGCCGCCCGGAATCTGCGGGTCCGTCTCATCCACATCCACGATATATTTCCCGGCCGGCAGCCCGGTAAAGGAGTACAAACCCGCGCCGTCCGTGGCAGTGGTCGCCAGCAGCGGCTCGCCTGTATCCAGCGCGCCGTTGCCGTTCGTGTCCTGGTAGAGGTGAACCGTCACGAAGGGGATAGGCGCATCGCCCGCGTTGAACACGCCGTCCTTGTTCTGGTCACG
This sequence comes from Anaerolineae bacterium, assembly GCA_026129165.1. GTDB lineage: Bacteria > Chloroflexota > Anaerolineae > Epilineales > JAHCIE01 > JAHCIE01. The sequence continues at coordinate 29,852 of JAHCIP010000030.1, read as the reverse complement.
GAAGACCTGGTCGCCAATGGAGCCAGGCACCACGCGAGCGAAGCCGAAGTCGGCGTTGAGATAGCTGCCGCTCAGACTGGGCACGGCCAGCGGGTCGCCTGTCGAGGCCACCCACGCCGGCGAGCCGAAGTAGCTGGTGATATTGGCGTCGACCACGTCGACGATATAGTCCAGACCCGTCGCCAACCCGCTGAACAGGTAGGCGCCCACCCCGTTGGTGGTCGTCGTAGCGACCAGCGCGTCCTGGCTGGGGTCAATGCTGCCATCGCCGTTGGTGTCTTCATAGAGGTTGACCGTGACGCCAGCGATGCCCACGTCGCCCGCGCCGGGGTTGTAGGCGCCGTCATTGCCCTTGTCCTCGAAGACCAGGTCGCCGATGGAACCCGAGCCGCCGGGCCGATAGCCGAAGTCAATGGTCAGGTTGACCTCGTTCTGCGCCAGCGTGACGGTGCGCGGGTCGCTCCCCGCTGTCAGGGTGTAGCCGCTGGGCAGCCCGCCCGCGCCAGGCGACGGCGCGTCCACGCAGTACGACCCCGCGTTGAGACCGGTAAACAGGTACTTGCCGTCCAGGTCCGTCGTCGCGGTCTTGATGACGCCGCCACTGGGCGGGCAGGCTCCGGCGTATAGGTTCATCGCCACGCCGGGCAGGCCCTCGTCGGTCGCGTCCTGGGCACCGTTGCCGTTCCAGTCGCGGAAGACGGTGTCGCCGATGCTGCCGCCGCCGACAATCACGCAGCCTTCGGTCCCCGAGGTAATCTGCGTCCCAGCCTGGGTGCTATAGTAGGTGTTACAGTATTGGCCGGGCAACAGGTTGGGCGACGTCTGAGCGGTAAATACCAGAATCAGGTTACCGCTCGCGTTGATGCTGCCGTTGACTGTAAACGTCGGCTTGGTCGGGTCGGACGAGTTGACCGTGGTCAACCCCAGCGCGTTGGCCCCGTTGAGGGTGACGCTATTGAGGCTGCCGTAGGTGAAGCCGCTGGGCAGGTAGTCGGTCAGCGCCATCGGGCTGGTCGTCGCGCCCGTGCCGATATTGTTGATGGTGATGGTGTACTGGACCGGATCGCCTGGGTTGATCGTCGTCGGGGATGCGCTCTTGGTCTGGATGAGCAGCGGTAGGTTCCCGACATAGGTCACTTCGTCCGTGCACGTCTGGCTCAGGTTCGTCGCCGCCATACACACGGTGTTGATCTTGATGCCCGTGGAGGTGGCCTTGACCGTAACCGTCGCGTGGAACTTCTGGCCCGGCGCGAAGGTGGGAATCGTCCACACCAGCGGGTTGGGGCCGCTGTTCGGCGCGGGTGACGCGCTCAGGTAGCTGATGCCCGACGGCAGTGTGTCCTGAATCTGGACGTTCGTCAGGGTAATCGTGCTCGATGTATTATAGACATCAATGTCGTACTGGAAGACGCCGTTCTGGCCGACGACTTCGCGGCTGGCCCGCTTGCTCAGCGCCACGCATGTGTTCATCATCGTGGACGTGGGCTGGTAGTAGCGCCACAGGTGGTCCTTAGCATTGTCCAGACCGCCGGCGTCGCCCCCCACCACGTCGGTATCGAACATGGTGATACAGTTGGTGTAGGGCGCGGGGTCCAGCAGCTTGACCTTGACGTAGACATACTCAGGCCGGTTGATAATCAGCCCACCCACGCTCCAGCGAACCGCCTTGGGGCTGGTGTTGTCGGTCTGCGAGGTCGTCGGGGGTAGCGGCGAGCCGGGGTTGAGCGTAAGGCCCACCGCGCTGCCGTCCACCTCGGCGAAGCCCAGCGTATTGTCCTGGTTGCCGGGCGTGTCCTTACTGATCTGGCTGCCCGGGTACTTGATGCGCTGCCAGGGCCCGGTCGCAATCGAGCCTTGCATGCGCTGGTTGACGGGCAAGCCGGGGTTGTTGTCCCAGAAGTCCTTGTCGAACGACCAGGCATAGCCGCTCTGCGGGCCGGCCACGCCGTTCGCCATGCCCCAGGGCGAGTTGCCGCGCCCGTCGGGGTCCACAATGGGCGACACGGGACTCTTGATGCCCCAGGCGTACATCTGCATGGCGTCCCACTTGTTATTGGGAACCATGACTTCGCCACGGTTGTTGGTGATGTTCACGCCGAGGGGCGGGCTCGAGTTCACCCAGGTCTGCCACGCCGTCGTCGGGTCAGTCGAGTAGAAGATACCCGTATCGCCGTAGACGCCGGCCAGCGTCCCCAGGTGCAGCCCGGTCCCGCTGACGGCCGAGCTGGACTGGCCGTTGACATTGGGACCCAGGTTGAGGCCAATCAAGGCCGTGGTGACCTTAGCCCCAATCGGCCCGTCGCCTAGCGGCTCGATGGACTGCCCTTTCATGGGCGCGCGGTTGAAGCCGCCGCTGCCATCGGACGTCAGATAGGCGGCATCCACCACCTGCGCCCCGTTGGGCACATAAAAGGTCACGTAGCCGCCAGCGCCCGTGTTGGTGCCGTCGGTCGGCGTCACCTTGATAATCATCCCCACCTCGTCGCCCACGCGGACGAGTGGGAGGTCGTTGGCGGCAATGCGCGCGTCAAAGACCGCGCGCGTGGCCGCATCATACTGGATCCAGTTCATGCGCTGGTCCAGGTTATGCGCCAGGGCCACAGGCGTGGTGTCATCCGACAACCGCCCCAGGAAGGGCAGCAGGATGGCCAACACGGCCACCGCCCGCAGCAGGCTCACCAGCACTCGACGTGGAATCACCGGTCTAGACATAGTTCCCCCCGGATACAATCTTATCTTCGCGGATCAGAGGCGAAGTTCCCCCACGGACCTCCGACTTCCGACTCGATCATGGCGACCTCTAAATCTCCTTAAAGGCCAACAACTATTTTAGCACATATATTATATCATATTCCCATTACAAAACCCATAACTCAGCGACATGGAGCCTATTTTTCACGTCCTTCACACCCCATTCATCCAGGACAAGGGCTGACTGTTCGTATCCACCAGCAACCACAATATTATTTTAGATACACTTGTAACTCTTGATACGTCACAAAATTCGGTTATTTGTTTCATTATTTCAATAATTAGCCTATCTATATATATACCATGATGCTTTGTATAATGACTACCCCATTGTCCTCGACCAACATCTTCACTACCGCCCCTATAGTATCTCCCAGCATACACAGAGCCAGCCGTCGCCACTGAGGGTTCGGCGCAAAACCCGACAGCAGCAGACCTGACAGGTTGCCAAAACCTGTCAGGTCTACCCGCGCCCCGTCTAGAATTTACCGCGACAGCAGCGGCAAGAAGGGGGGAGGGGGCGTCTCCGCCACCTTAACTCTCAGCGGCCCTATAGTACCCATCGGCTGGCCGTCCAGCCCAATGAGCGTTACGCGGTAGTACCAGATGCCGGCGCTCAGGCCGCGCTCGACAACCTTGTAGGTCGCGCCGCCACTGGCCGCCTGCGCCGGCAGCAAGGCCGGCGCGACCTGGCGGTAATCGCCGTCACGCTGCGCGCTGCGCCACACCTGGAAGCCCAGCAGGCCGACCTCGTTACCCGTCGTCCAGCGCACGGTGACATCGCTGCCCGTCGCTGTCGCCGTGAAGGCCGTCACCTGGACCGCCGTCGGCTGCAAGCGCAACTGGTCGCCAAAATTGGCCGTCCCAATGCCGCCCAGCGGAGCCGTCACCGTCACCGTGTTAGGCGTCGTGCTGACGAAACCGGCCGGATCGGTCTCACGCACCTGGTACGTACCCGGCGTGATACCGAGGAACTGGTAGCGACCGTCGGGCAGTGTCGTCGCGGTCGCCACCGTCACATCATCGCCGGTGCCGAACAGGTTGTCCGGGCCAGGGCTGACCAGCGTCACCGTCACGCCCGACAGGCCGACCTCCGTGAACTCCTGCAGGCCGCTGCCATCCACGTCGTTGAACACCACCCCCGCCACCGAGCTGGTCGCCCGGTTGCCGAAGTCGGCGCTGGCCGAGCCGCCCACCGGCAGCGTTACGTTCACCTGGTTGGGCGTCGTGCTGGTGAAGCCGAGTGGATCGGTCTCGCGCACCTGATAGCTGCCAGCCGCCAGGTTGGTGAACAGGTAGCTGCCGTCGGACACGGCGGTCGTCGTTGTCGCCAGGATCGTACTCGTGTTCGGGTCCACCAGTTGGATGGTCACGCCGCCAATGCCCGTCTCGCCAGGGTCCTGGACGCCGTTAGCGTTCCAGTCGTAGAACGAGACGCCGGAGATGGTGCCGATGGCGCGGTCGCCAAAGTCCACCGTCGCCGCCCCATTGACCGGCACAAACGCCGCCACCTGGTTGGGCGTCGTGCTGGAGAAGCCGGCCGGGTCGGTCTCGCGCACCAGGTACGAGCCGGGCGTGAGACCGTTGAAGCCGTACCGACCGTCGCCCGCCGTCGTCGTCGTGCCGATGACGGCCAGCGTATTCGGGTTGAGCAGGTCCACCGTCACGCCGCCGATGCCCGGCTCGCTCGGCTCCTGCACGCCGTTGCCGTTGAGGTCGTTGAACACAGTCCCGCTCAACGCGCCCACCTGGAGCAGACCGAAGTCCGCCACGCCCACCCCATTGGGCGGCACCACCACCGGCTTAGCCGACGGCGTCGTGGTGGTAAAGCCGGCTGGCGTCAGCTCACGCACCAGGTACGAGCCAGGCGTCACGGCGGTGAAGCTATAGGTGCCGTTGCTCGCCGTCGTCGTCGTCGCTACCAGGACATCATCCACCGTGCCGAGGAAGCCGTCCGGGCCGGGGCTGTACAGTCGGACCGTCACGCCCGACACACCTGCCTCGCCAGGGTCTTGCACGGTGCTCCCATTCCAGTCGTAGAACACCGTTCCGTTGACCAGGCCCGTCTGGACATCACCAAAGTTGGCCTGGCCCGCGCCGCCGGCCGGCACGACCACCGGCACATTCACCGGCGTCGTGGGCACGTAGCCCAGCGGCACCGTCTGGCGTACCAGGTAGCTGCCGGGGCTGACCGGGCTGAAGCTATAGCCGCCACCGGCCACGGTGGTCGTGGTCGCCAGCAGCACGTCGTCGGCCGAGCCGAGGACATTGTCCGGCCCTGGCGCGTACAGGCTTACGACCACCCCACCCAGGCCCGACTCGGGGCCGTCCTGGACGCCGTTCATGTTGTGGTCATAGTAGACGACACCGTTAATACGCCCCGTCTGCTGGACCCCGAAGTCGGCATTGGCGCTGCCGCCCGCCGGCACACTCACCGCCAGGTTGGTCGGGGTGGTGGGCGTGAAGCCCGCTGGCGTCGTCTCCCGCACAATGTATGGCCCGGCCGCCACGCCCGTGAAGGCATAGTCGCCGTTGGCCCCGGTCGTCGTGGTCGCTACCACCGTGTTGGTGGTCGGGTTCACCAGTTGCACCGTCACCCCGCTGACGCCCACTTCGATTACGTTCTGGACACCGTCGCCGTTGACGTCATTGAAGACCGTCCCGGCGACCCGCCCCGTCTGCTGATTGCCGAAGTCAGCAATCGCCACGCCGCCCGACGGCGCGAAGACCGGCACATTGGTGGGTGTAGTAGGCGTGAAGCCCGCCGGCGTCGTCTCGCGCACAATGTACGGCCCAGCCGTCACATTCTGGAACAGATAGACACCGCTGGGGCTGGTGGTTGTCGTCGCCACAACGGTATTGGTGCTCGGGTTGACCAGCTGCACCGTCACCCCACTCAACCCCAGCTCGCCCACGTCCTGGACGCCGTTGCCGTTGAGGTCATTGAAGACCGTCCCGGCGACGGTGGACAGGGCCGGCGTGCTCGTCGCCGTCGGGGTCGGCGTCGTGGTGATGGTCGGCGGCGCGAGGTTGATGCCGAACTTGACGCCACTGTCCCACCCGCCGACACGCTCACCCCCACATCGGTGGGCGTCGTGTTGGTATAGCCGGCCGGCACCGTCTCGCTCACGCGGTAGATGCCCGGCGTCAGGTTGTAGAAGGTCGTATTGCCGCTGCCGTCCGTCGTCTGGGTCGCCAGCAGCACGTCGTCTGGCGTCCCCAGGATGCCGTCTGGACCCGGCGCGTACAGCCGCACCGTCACGCCCCCCACCCCCGGCTCACCCACGTCCTGGACGCCGTTGTTGTTCAGGTCGCGGTAGACCAGGGCGGTGACGACACCCGTGTTGGACTGCGCTGGTGGGCGTGACCGTCGGGGTGGCGGCCGAGGTCGCCGTCGCCGTCGCCGTGCTGGTCGGCGTCGCCGTCACCGTGGCGCTGGGTATCACGTTGCCGAAGTCCACCACCGAGGTGACATTGGCGACCAGCAGCACCGCCACATTGGTCGGGGTCGTATTGGTATACCCGGCCGGGACCGTCTCGCGGACACGGTACAGGCCAGGATTGACACCCAGGAAGCTATACGAGCCGGGCACGCCCGCGCTGGTGATGGTGGTCATCTGCGCCACCAACACGTCGTCCGGCGTGTTCAGCAGCCCGTCCGGGCCAGGCCCAAACAACTGCACCAGGACGCCGTTCATGCCCGGCTCACCTGGGTTCTGCACGCCATTGCTGTTGAGGTCGTTGAACACCACGCCCCGCACCCCGGACAGCGACTCACCGCCGCCGGGATCCGTGTTGTCCGGCGTATTCGTCGGCGTCACCGTGCGCGTTGGCGTCGGCAGCGCCGTATTCGTCGCCGTGGCGGTCGGCGTCGGCGTATTGGTTCGCGTTGCCGTCGCCGTCACCGTCGGGGTAGCCGTTGCCGCTGTCACCTGCACCAGATAATCCTCGACCTCACCGTTGGGCGCCGGAATGGGGCCGTTATTGCCGGCCGGATCGGTCGGGCCAAGCGTCGCGCTGGTGCTCAGGCGGAACCGCGCCTAGATCAGCGCCAGTGACCGCATTCAGCGGGACGTTGAAAGTGAGCGTCACATTGCAGACTGTGCGATTGAGGTGCGGTCGTGGTCACGGTTTCGCCCGTATCGTTGAAGTCACCGTCCCCATTCCAGTCAATGAAGCCGTAGAGGGTGGCCGTAGCGCCGATGTTGTTGGTGACACTCACCGTCACATTAGCGGGCTGCCCACGGATGAGCGCCGGGAACGTGACGGCCTGCTCGTCGCCCTGGTTGACCCCGTTATCGCCGGTCGCGTTGGCGTTGGGCTGCCCGTCGCCTTCCGAATCAATGTCGGTAGCGAAGTTGGTCCCCAGGAACAGCTTGTCGGTGATGATATGGGCTGGGCCGCTAGGTCCAGCGGTCTTGCGCGTGGTCAGATAGCCATTTTCGGGCAGGTCGCCATAGTCGAGCGGGCCGACATGCACGCCGCTGGTGCCCGAGGTCATGCTGAACTGGGTGGTAATGCTGTACCAGCCGCCGATGAAGATGCCGTTGCTCAGCGAGGAGGTGGCGCCATACGGCACGCTCCAGGTCGCATCGGCGGGGTTGGTGGGGCTGCCCGTGGTCAGCCAGTAGCCGGTAAAGAACCCGCCGCCGCTAAAGTCGGACGCGCCGCTCGCCAGGCTGCCCTGGCCGTTATCCAGGCGCGGCCCCTGCGGGAAACCGAAGTCGCTCGGCGTGCCACCGCCGCCAGAGGAGTTGATGTCGCCCGCCACGTGGATGAAGTTGGCTGGCGACAGACCCCCCATGGGAATAATGGCCCCGCCGCTCTGGAATTTGACCTGGCCGTTATAGCCATTGCTGGGGTTCGCGTCCGTATCCCAGCGCAGGATGAATACGTCGCCTGGGTCGCCGGTGATGCGAATCTGGCTGCTCACTTGCAGCCCAGGACGTGACGTTAATGACAAACGTTTCGGCGACACCGTTTTGCGTATTGAGACCATTGAGGCTGGTAGATGCCACGCTCGCAAAGCCAGGCGTGGCGCTCAACGAGTTAATAGTCAGGAAGGCTTGATTGAGCGTTGTACTCAATTGACTGATCAGCGCGGTGTTGCCCGTGCTGGCAAAGGCCTGCCCGGCATTGGCGTTGACGATATTCTGCCAGGCGCTCAGCGTCGAGTCGTTGGTGTAGACGGTGCCGGCATAGGGGACACCGCCCGAGGTGCGCTCATCGGCGACGATACCGTTGACCGCGACATCGCCCACGAAGCCCTTGGTCGCGCCCTGCCAGTTGGCATCGGTCCGTCCATCGCCGAAGAAGAGCAGATAATCGGTGAGGTTGCCGAGGTCAACACCACCGATGGTCACCGTTTTCAGGCGAGGGTTGACCGTATGGGCCTGGGCCACCGCGGTCCACCCTCTGGCAGCCGCCCCAGGGAGGGCAGCAGGATGGCTAACCCAACTGACCCGCAGCAGACCGACTAGCACTCGTCGTGGAAGCATTGGAACTAGCATGGTTCCTCCTTTTATAGCTCTGATCTACCCTAACCAGAGCCTAATCCCCTCTCACATCTCTAACTTTCCCCTCATGCTATGATATGTCCACTTATAGTATAGTCATTTTGATGGCAAGATGGACAACACCGTGATATTTACCCCGATTTCACCATTCATTCACTTAACTACAGCCAGGGGAAGCCATTGACGTCTATCCTGTCAACACTTTCCCTGGCTATACTTATGACTGCCAGAATACAGTTATGCGACTCTTAGGGCTTATTGCCAAAGTCTACCCGTGAACCGCCGTCAAACGGCACATTGACAAACACCCGGTTGGGCGTCGTACTCACCGTGTAGCCGACCGGCTGCGTCTCTTCCACAGTACGGCCCCGCGCCGGGGACATACAGCAGGATGTTGTAGTAGCCAGCGTAGAAGTCACACGGGCCGATCGGGGAGCGTGTCAGCATCGTCCCCACCAGCGCGTTGGTGTTGGCATCGTAGACGTTGACCGTGACGCCGCTGATGGCCGGCTCGATGGGCGTGCTGCACGAGCCTTGCTGGAACACCCCATCGCTGTTGAGGTCGTTGAACGCGAAACCATTGACCTGCGGCGGGACCGTCGCGTCATCCGCGCCCTCCGTCGGGATACCCTCGGTCGCTCGGAGCGTCTGGGTGGGGCTCCACTTGCCAGTGCAGGGCGGGGTACCCGGCGAGGGATTCTCCACCTGGCTGGAACAGTTCAGGTTGGGCTTGCCCTTCGCCTCTGGCACGCGGTAGTGAAACTTGATCTCGATGTCGTTGACCAGGCTGGTCGCCTTGACCTCGGCGGTGAAGGTCACCCCGCCAGCCGGACTGTCACTGATGATCATCTCGCCCTCCGCGCACAGCACGGTCGGCGCGCGGCCCGCGCCCTGGTAGCCATAGGCCTCGTTGGTGTCCTTAGTCGGCCGCCAGGTATCGTCGCTGGCCGCGATGGGGTAATCCACATAGCCCACATCGGCGTGCAGCGGGATGATGATCTGCGCCAGCTTCTTGCTCTGCTCGCACCGCATGTTGACCACCACCTGAGCCTGCTTGACCCGCACCGTCATGGCCGGGTGCCCATTCTTGACCCGAAATACATAACCCGCCGCCACCCAGGACCCCGGCTTGATTTTCAGGTTGCCCTCCATCGTCTGCCGGACAATGGACACATTACTCGCCGCCGACGCTGGCGATGTGGTCAGCCCCCCCAGGCAGACCACACACAGCAGGAGGCTCAACCCGAGCGACGCCAGCCGTCTGACGCCTCTCACCCCCGGTACCAGATTGTTCCCCATAATCGTCTCCCCAGTCTCCCCCCTCATCACAAGATGGATAAGAAAAACGTGAGTCTTGTCTATCGGAATCTAACCCCCGGCCCTCCTTCGCGTTGCTTCCCCCATACGGGGGATTTCGCAGGATCCGCCCTGCTCTGGTAGGGCAGCGGGAGCTAGTCAGGGGGCGTTCAGGGCTTATTGCCAAAGTCCACCCGTGAGCCGCCGTCAAACGGCACATTGACAAACACCCGGTTGGGTGTCGTACTCACCGTGTAGCCGGCCGGCTGCGTCTCTTCCACCCAGGGGAGAGGGTCAGAGCCCTGTCCGCCCTTGAACTTCTCAGGGGAGGGGGGCGGAGGTGGTTCCCCCTCCCCTACGGCGTCGGTCGCAGGCCAAAGTTGCGCGTGGCCCCGCCGTCGAGCGGGACAAACACAAACTGGTCGGTCGGCGTCGTACTGGTATAGCCCGCTGGCACGGTCGCCACCACGCGGTAGGTGGCCGAACCCGGCATCAACAGGTTGTAGTAGCCCAGGTAGAAGGCCAGGACGGCCTCGGTCGGCTCTGAGTCTACCAGTTGCCCCGACACCGTATCGTACACCTGGACCATCACCCCACCCAGGCCCGGTTCGCCGGCGTCCTGAATGCCATTACTGTTGGCGTCGTTGAACGCGTAGCCGTTGATCTGCGGCGGGATGTTCGCGTCGGCCCACTCGCCCAGCGCCGTCGCGCGGAGGGTGGTCGAAGAGCTCCAGCCCGCGCTGCACGCGCTGATGCCAGGCGAGGGGTTCAGCGTCTCGTCGGCGCAGTTGATATTCGCCTTGTCCTTCGCCCGAGGGACGCGATAGTGGAACTTGACCTCGATATCGGTGGCCTGGTTGTCACCTTCGATTTCGGCCACGAACGACGCGCCGCCCGCCGAGCCGTCATTGATCAGGGCTTTCCCGGCCGGGCACAGGCTACGGTCCAGCACTCGGACCGCGCCCTGGTAGCCGTCGGCATCGTTGGTATCCTTGGTCGGCCACCAACTTTCGTCACCGGCGGCCACGCTGAAGGTCCGCGCGCCGCCGCCCTGCGTCGGATACAGCGGCACAATCACCGTGCCGACGCGCGTCGAACTGCCATCGCAGCGCAGGCCCAGGACGACATAGGCATTGCGGAGGCGCACTGTCATGGCCGGATGGGTTTTACCCTTGACGCGCAGCACATACCCCGCCGCTACCCAGTCGCCCGGCTGTAGCTTCAGCGAGCCCTCCATCGTCTTGTTGGCGATGAGCGCGCTCGTCGCCTCCGCTGGCGCGGCCATCAGCCCACCGAGAACCACGAGCAGCGCCACGAGACCCAGCAGCGCCAGGAGTTTGCCACCGCCCCCCACCCTTGATACCAAATCATTGCCCATACCATCTCCTTAGCCCCCTCGATGTCTTGTTGACACAACGGGGGGGGGGGTATTACGGTAGCCGATCCCCAAAGTAGACCGTCGCCGCCCCATCCACAGGCACCGTCACCGTTGCCTCGTTAGGAGTCGTGCTGACATAGCCCGGCAGATCGGTTTCGCGCACCCGATACACGCCGGCCACCGGCACGACGATGTTATAATAGCCTACATACAACCCAATATTCAGTGTTCGCATCGAGCCAATCACAGCGCCCGTCGCCGGGTCAATGACCTCAATGATCACGCCGGGAATACCAGCTTCATCCTTATCCTGCACGCCATTCCCATTCTTGTCGTTGAACACCACGCCGTTGACCTGCTCGTGAAGCTGCGCGTCGTTGCCAGGCGTGGGCAGGGGAATCGGACCAGCCGTCGTCACCAGCGCCGCGCTCCACCGCGCCCGACACGCCACCGTGGCGTTGGGGTTTTGCTGCCCGCCGAGGGCGCAGTTGATATTGCCGTAGCCACTGGCGCGTGGGTCGCGGTAGTGGAACTTGATCTCGATCGGGGGCCGCGTGTCCGTCGCCTGGAGGTCGGCCACGAACGTCGCGCCCGGACCCACATAGCTACCGTTGTACATCGGCTTGCCCCGACACAGGTCGGGCGCGACCGTCGAACCCTGGAATGGCTTGTCCAGATGCCAGTCGTCCGATGGGAGCCAGCGGCCGTCGTCGGCGGCCACGCTATACGACCCATCCACCAGCGGAATTTCGATGGTCCCCTTGACCGTTCCCGTCGCGGTGCAACTGACCGGCAGCGACACCTTCGCGTTGACCACCCGGACCGTCAAGGCCGCATGGGGCTTGTAGACGCGCAGAACATAGCCCGCCGAGACCACGTCCCCCGGCTGAATGAGCAGATTGCCTTCCATGACCTGGTTGCGGATTTCAATGCTGCGCGCCGCCGCCGGCGTCACAAACAGCCCCAGCATCGCCAGCGCCGCCACTACACTCACAAAAGCCGCCCATGAGTACCGCGTCATTGTCGTCTCTCCCTCTACCGTCGTCACCCTGGCGCCTTACAGGTGCGTTGAGGGCTTCCCCCCCTTTCATCCCCCCGTTTACGGGGGGACCGAGGGGGGTCCGTTAGCCTCAACTCGATGTGGGGACGCCGCGTAAGCGCCCCCACTCTCTTACCAACCCTAACGATTGCTCTCTCGTCCGGTCGTTGTGTCCGTCGCGGCCGGCGCGGCGTCGGGCGCGAGAGTCGCATCAGGCTCCACCGGCGCGAGCGTGTCTTCCGGCTCACCCAGCGGGTCGTCTTCGACCTCGACCTCGCCTTCGTCCTTGCCGCCCTTGGCGACGGTTCGCTTGCGGGAGGTCGTGTTAACCGACGCCGTCTTCGGACTTTCGCCCACCGCGTTGACGGCTGAGATTTGGTAGTAGAAGCGTGCCCCGGCGGGTGTCGCCGTCGTGTCCTGGTAAAGCAGGACATTCCCCACGGTGGTCAGATAAGTGATGTTGGTCGAGGTGGTGCCGCGATAGATGATGTAGTTAGTGATGGGGCTGCCGCCGTTGGACGCCGGCGCGACCCAGGTCAGCTTGATGCCCGGCGTTACTCCAGACACTCTGAAGCTCTGCGGGACGGTCGGAACCGTCGGCGGCTTGGGCGTCACCGACACCGTCGAGGACGCGGCGCTTTCGCCCACCTGGTTCAACGCCGTGACCTTGTAGTAGTACAACGTGTTGTTCGTCACCGTGTTATCCACATACGACGTCACGTTGCCCAGCGTGGCGATGACGCTCATGGCGGTGCTGGACAGACCACGGTAGACCTTGTAGCCGGTAATCGGGATACAGCCGCCCGTTGAAACTGGCGCGACCCAGGTCATGCTAACGTTGGCATCTCCACCCGTCAACGTCAGGCCCGTCGGCGCGCCCGGTACCGTGGGCGGGTTGGGCTTGGCGCTCAGGGCCGTCGTCTTGGTGCCCGCGCCCTTGATATTGACCGCCGCTACCTGATAGTAGTACAACGTATTGTTGACCACCGCCGTATCCAGGTAGGAGAAGGTGCTGGCCGATACTGTCGTCAGCAGCGTCGTCGTGGTACTGGTGCCGCGATAGATGTTGTAGGCTGTGATGGGGCTGTTGCCGTTCGAGGTCGGCGCGGCCCAGGTAAACTGCACCGAGGCGTTACAGGCGGTGACCTTCGGATTGGTCGGTACCCCAGGTACCGTGACCGCGTAGGGCACCGCGGACAGGACGGCGGTGAAGCCACCCGTGCCAATGGCATTCTTGGCCGCGATCTTGAAGTAGTACGTCGTGCCGGCCGTCAGCCCGGTGTTGACATACGACCGCACGTCGCCGAGGGTCGCAACCAACGATTGGGTGGTGCTCTTCGTGCCACGGTAGATCAGATAGTTGGTAATGGGGCTGCCGCCGTTGGAGACGGGCGCGTCCCAGGCCAGCGTCACCTGCTTGTCGCCCGGTGTGACGGTGAAGTTCTGCGGGGCGCCCGGGACAGTCGGGGCCGTAGGCGCGCCCGAGGCGAGGTTCGAGAAGGCGCCCTCGCCCACGCTGCTGACCGCGCTGACCTTGTAGTAGTAGGTCGTGCCGTTGACCAGCCCGCTGTCGTTGTACGAGAGGACATTGCCCACCGTCGTCAGTAGCGTCTGGCTGCCGCTGGTCGTGCCCCGGTAAATCTTGTAGTTGGTGACGGGCGCGCTGCCGCTGTTGGCCGGCGCCTGCCACGTCAGGCTCATGGTCGTGTTGCCCGGCGTCGCCACCAGGTTCTGCGGCGCGCTCGGCGCGATAGGAGCCTGCGGCGTGGCCGACGACTGGTTGGAGCGGACGCTCTCGCCGGCGCTGTTGAGGGCGGTCACTTCGTAGTAGTAGGTCGTACCGTTGGCTACGGCCGAGTCGGTGTAGGCGGTCTGAACGCCCAACGTGTTCAGCAGCGACAGGTTGTTGCTCACCGTGCCGCGATAGACCTTGTAGCCCGTAATCGCCGCGCCGCCATCCGAGGCCGGCGTGGTCCAGGTCAGGCTGACCTGGGAGGTCCCGCCCGTCGCGTTGAGGTTCTGCGGCGCGCTGGGCGGGTTCGGACCCGTGTACGTCGCGCCCACGTCGGCTGAGGGGCTGCCCTCGTTGATATAGTTGACCGCGTGGACTTCGTAGTAGTACGTATTGCCGTTCTGGACCGCTGTGTCCAGGTACGAGGTGACATTGCCCACCTGGGTCAGGAGGCTCTGGTTATTCTGGTCCAGGCCTCGGTAGATCTTGTAGCCGACAATGGGCGTGCCGCCGTTGGACGCGGGAGTCGCCCACGTCACCGTGATACCGCCCGCCTGGGTTCCGGCCGCCGGGGACTGCGGCGCGGTGGGTGGCCCGGCCGTGTCGCAACTCGGGAACTTAAACGCGCCCACACGGGTAGACCAGGCCACCGGCCCCGTCGTAGGCATGTACTCGGTGCTGAACCAGAAGGTGCAGTCATCCGTGGGGTCCACACTCATGTTAGTGTAGTCACCCCAGCGGGAGGACGTGCCCGTTTGCGAGCCAGCGCCGTTGACCAGCGTGCCTTCGGTAAACGTCATCAGGTTAAACGCGTCGGTCGACAGCCGGCCCGTGTAGCGGATGCCCGGATAGACCGAGGTGGCGTCCGACACGCTGTAGCCCAGGCCAATATTACCGGCCTTGTCCATTGCCAGGCTGCCCATCCAGCGGTTGACCGCGTCGGGCGAGAAGGTGCCTTGCTGGTAGAGCGAAGGCGTGCCATTGACCACGCGGATCTCGTACCAGCGGATGCCAGCCTGGATGGTCGGCGACACCTGCAGGTTGACGTTGTGGCTGACCACCAGCGAGGCGTGGGCGTAGAACTGGCGGTAGGCCAGGCGGAACATCAGGCGGTCGTCTTTGTCGTCCAGCGCTACGGCCGTCCCCGGCTGGGGGATGCAGTTGCGCGTCGCGGGGCACAGCGTGTTGTAGGGGGCCACAGGCAGCGGTATCGGCCCGGTGAAGACCGATTGCCCCGGGTTCGCCCAGTTGACCGCCAGCGTCCAGATCAGGAAGTCGGTCGAGGTCACGGAGCCAAAATAGCCCGGCGTGCCGGGCGCGGGCTGCGTCGCGCCGTCCAGGTCGGCCGGCAGCATCGTCGGGTAGCCGGTGACCTGGAATTCCTGGTAGGTCAGGGGTTGGCCGGCCAGCATCGCGGTACGGTTGAGGACAATGGCTGAGGCGCCCGTGCGCGAGCCGGTCGGGCTGGTATAGCGGTTGGCCGTAAAGTAGTAGCCGTCCGGCCAGACGCCGTACTTGGGGTAGTCGTAGAACTCGCCCGTCGTCGCCGGTGGGACGACCGCGCCCATCGGCACGTAGTAGCGGTAGTAGGACCCCGTCGGGTCCGCTGTCGTCGAGATGGCGATGCACTGGCCGTACAGGTTGTTGCTGTCCACCGCCGAGGTCATCTGGCTGAGCAGCCAGCGGTTGGCGATGGAGTCATACAGCACGATGCCGTCGCCGTCGTTGCGCGTCTCGCACGGCGCGCCAAAACCACTCCACAGGCTCTTGGTAGGGGCGGGGCCATAGAGGGTATTCCCGGCCTTGTCAAAAATCTGGAAGTGGAAATTGACGATCTGAACATAGTTATTCGGTCCCACCTCACCCATCGGGTCCGGCGGGTACGAACTCTCGGTATTGGTCGTCCCCTCGTAGTTGACGCTGGGGGTGGGCATGGCGACGGCGATCTTGCCCAGCTGGTCGTACCCCGTCTGCGCCACCGGATCGCCCTCACTCTTGCGGGGACCGCGCGGTGTGTTGTCGTCGCGGCCGCCCGGCGCCTCGCGCGGCTCCTTGCCGGGGGGGTCCGGCAGCGGCGTAATGTCGCGCAAGGCTGGCGACTCGTCATTGAGGATGGACTCCCCCTGCCGGCGGCCGTTGCCGTTGCCGTTGCCCTGCGCCGCCGTAGGCGCGACACTCCACACCAGGCTCATCGCTATCAGGATGAGCGCCACGGCCAGGCGCGGCCAGAGCGCTTGGGCCGTTCTGATAACAGGGAACTCTTGCTTGCTCCGATTCATAGTACCCATCCCCCTGCGGCGAGCTTACCGTCCATCGCACGTGACGGCGGTACGCGGCCCAACCGCTATGACTGGGTTGGTCCGGGCGAGCGACCTGGGGTCACCCGACCAAACTTTTACACGACGTTCAATTGTCTCAGACTGGGGGAAGTGCGGGCGCGGCGAGCGCGCCGCGTGTGAACGCTGGCAGCGGTATACGGCCCTTGACTCTGGCACGCGATTGACAGGAGCGCGTGTCCGTCGGGCCGATGGCAGGCCGGCTCGTCTAGCTCGCCCGTGGGGCAAGCGCGAACCAACCTGTAGTATACGCGGCCACTTCCCCCCAGTTTGGCCTCTGTCCTAACCACCCAAACTTATGGCTGTCAGTGGTCGGAGAGGGCGTCGCGCTGGCGGCTGCCGACGCAGTCTCTCGTTGCACCTCTAGCATACCACAGCCAGATTAAGACCCAGATTACGTGTCACCCGCGTGACACTCGCCCGTGTGCGGCGTTATAATAGAGAGACAATCACCAGACGAGACAGCTGGTCTAGTCCAGTCCCAGTATACAGTATACATCCGACTGTCTCCCCACGCATCCATCAGAGCAATGAATTTTTGTACCGATTACTCCTCCCCTGCGGCCTACTCCATTTGGAGTACGTCCTCATTAAAAACGCGTAGTAGAATGAATGCGCCACTCTCAAAATGGTGTATAATGGGGCAAAGCCAAGATGTGGGCATCATCTTCGCGCCAGGGCGGTAGGTCATCGGGGGTAGAGGAGTCCAAGCACGCTTCGAGGGGGGCAGCACATGACCGATCAGATACGGGTGGTCATCGCTGATGATCATCCGGTGGTGCGCCAGGGGCTGCGGACGCTCCTGAGCGCCTATGACGATTTCTGTCTGGTGGGCGAGGCGCGCGATGGTGAGGAGGCCGTGCGGTTGGCTGGCGCCGTCGAACCGGATGTGGTGATCATGGATCTCACCATGCCGCATATGGACGGCATCACGGCCACTAAAGCCATCCTCCAGACCCAGCCGGCCATCCGGGTTCTGATGCTCTCCACCACCGCGACCGACGAGCAAGTGATCGAAGCGGTGCGGGCCGGGGCGCGCGGCTTCCTGCTCAAAGATGCGGAGACGGAGCAGGTCATTGAGGCCATCCGTGCTGTCTACCGAGGCGGGCGCGTCCTCGACCCGATGGTGGCGGAGACGTTGATGCGCGGCATCGAACGCACCGCCCCCCGCTCGCTGACCGAGCCGTTGACCCCGCGCGAGGTCGAAATCCTGCGCCTGGTGGCGCAGGGCCTGTCGAACCGCGAAATTGCCGCTCACCTCCACCTCGCTGCGCCTACAGTCACAACTCACGTGCGCAATATCCTGGGCAAGCTCCACCTGGCTAATCGCACCCAGGCGGCGATCTACGCCCGCCAGAACGGCCTGCTTTAACAGGGTGATGACCGACCCCCTCCTCAGCACCAAACTCTTTCGACCACCTCTGACGTCGAGTTGGGCGCCGCGTCCCCGCCTCGTCGCTCAGTTGGCGGCCGCCAGTCACAAGCCCCTCACCCTGGTCTCGGGACCGGCCGGCTTTGGCAAGACCACCCTGGTCAACGAGTGGCTGAACCAGCTAGACGACAGGCGGATCGCCTGGCTCTCCCTCGACGCCGACGACAATGACACGGCCCGCTTCTGCCAGTACCTGGTCGCCGCCTTACAGACCCTCGACCCGGCCATTGGCGCGAGCGCCCTGGCTCTCCTTCAGGTCACGCCGCCCGCCCCGCCCGCCGCCATCGTTGCCACGCTGGTCAACGACATCAATACCTGCCTGGACCGGGCCTGGCTCGTCCTGGATGATAGCCACCTGCTGGACAACCCGGCCATCCACCAGGCCCTGGCTTACCTGGTTGAACACCTGCCGCCAGCCTTGCGGCTGGTCCTGACGACCCGCGCCGACCCGCCGCTACCGCTGGCCCGCTGGCGGGCGCGCGGCCACCTGGCCGAAATCCGCGCCGCCGATCTTCGCTTTACCCCCGACGAAGCGGCCCGCTTCCTCAACGAGGCGATGGGCCTGACGCTCACGTCCGACCAGGTTGCCGCACTCGAGGCGCGCACCGAGGGCTGGATCGCCGGCCTGCAACTGGCCGCCCTGTCGCTCCAGGGACGGTCGGACACGGCCGGCTTCATCACCTCGTTTACGGGCAGCCACCGCTACATCATCGGCTATCTCGTAGAAGAGGTCTTGGACCAGCAGCCGCCGGCCGTGCAGCGCTTCCTGCTAGAGACCAGCCTCCTGGAACGGCTGTCAGCCGAGTTATGCGACGCCGTCACCGAGGCGGGGGACGCGGCAGCCACGCTGGAGTACCTGGAGCGCCATAACCTGTTCCTGATCCCCCTCGACGACGTCGGCCAGTGGTATCGCTATCACCATCTGTTCGCCGACGTGCTCCAGGGCCGGCTGCGGGCGCAGGGAGCCGCGTCGGCCGCCGACCTCCACCGCCGGGCAAGCCGCTGGTTCGAGGCCCACGCCCTGCCCGCCGAGGCCATCAAGCACGCCCTAGCCGGCCAGGATACCGACGGGGCGGCCCGCCTCATTGAGGACCGGGGGCTGGCGCTGGCCCTGGCCGGCGCGGGGCAGTTGCTGACGGTCCAGGGCTGGCTGGACGCGCTGCCGCCAGCGGTGCGAGCGTCCAGACCACGCCTGAGTCTGACAGGCGCCTGGCTGGCGATGGGGCGCGGGCCAGTCGCCAGCGTCGAGCCATTCCTCCAACAGACCGAGGCGCTGGTGGGCGAACGGGCCGACACCGAGGCGCAGGCGGTGCGCGGCGAAGTCGCCACCATCCGCGCCTTGCTGGCTGGCTTCCACCTGGAGGACCCCGCCGCGCTCGAAGCGGCCCAGGCCGCCCTGGATACACTGCCCCCGACCGCGACCGACTTGCGCGTGCTCGTCGCTAGCGTGCTCGGCTACGCCCTGTGCCTGCGCGGCCAGGTGGATGAGGCGGCCGGGGTCTTGGCTCCAGCGCTGGCGGCGGTGCGGGCTGGCCCCGGCAACCTGACCCTCCACGTCTCGCTACTCGTTCTGCTCGGCATCACCCGCCAGGAGCAGGGGCGGCTGGCCGAGGCATTGGCCTTGCAGCAGGCGGCCCAGGCGCTGGTCGAGGTCGAAGGCCGGCCGCTGCCCTTTCCCAGCAGCCTGCTCGTCTACAGCAACCTGGCGTCCATCTGTTACGAGCAAAACCGACTGGACGAGGCCGAACGCCTGCTCCAGGTGGCCGTCCACCTCAACGAGACACTGGGGGATGCCCGACTGCTGGCGACGGCGCTCATCGAGCGAGCGCGGGTGGCCCACGGCCGGGGCGACGTCCTGATGGCGCGGCGCTCGGCCGACGAGGCAGTGCGGTTGATTCACTCCGTCGAGGCAGCCGGCAGCCAGCGCCTCATTGGGGCGCAGCGGGCGACCCTCTGGCTGCGGATGGGGAACGTCGAGCGCGCCGCCGCCTGGGCCGAGGAGTATGCCGAACAGGCTCAGGGCCTCACCCACCGTTTCATCGCCGACGACGTGGCCGACCTGACCGTCGCCCGCCTCTGGCTGGCGCAGGGCCAGACCGACCGCGCGCTGGACCGTCTGACCCCGCTGGAGGCCCGTGCGCGGGCCAGCGGCCAGGGGTGCATTGTCCTCAAGGCCCTGCTTCTGCGCGCCCTGACCCTCCAAGCGCAAGGGAATCTACCTGGGGCCATCACCCGGCTGGATGAGGCGCTCACCCTGGCCGCGGGCGAGGGCTACGCGCGCGTCTTCCTGGACGAAGGTGCAGCCTTGCGCCGCCTCCTGGAGCGCGTCGTGGCCGAGGGTCGCCCCAGCCGCGCCGAGGCGCGCCGCCTGCTCGCCCTGTTCGAGCCAACCGCCCCATCGCCGGCGCCGGCCGCCGGCGCGGCGTCCGACCTGGTCGAACGGCTGAGCGAGCGCGAGATGGAAGTCCTGCGGCTGATCCAGGCTGGCGCTTCCAACCAGGACATCGCTGATCGGCTGGTGATTTCTCCCAACACGGCCAAGAAACACACCCTCAACATCTTCGGCAAGCTGGGTGTCAACAGCCGTACCCAGGCCCTGGCCCGCGCCCGCGAGCTAGGCTTATTGTAAGCATAGCCCCCATATTATCCTTTCGGATACCGACAGCCGCCCTCCGCTGTGATATGCTAACGGCAGACAACGGAATGGGCGGCTTATGAGACCACCACAGCTATACCACATCACGGTACAGGGGCATCTTGACGCGGCGGCGGCGGCCTGGTTCGAGGGCTGGGCCGTCACCCACTGGTCGGATGGGACGACGACGCTCACGGGCGTCGTCCCGGACCAGGCGGCCTTGCACGGTCGGCTCAACGCGGTGTTCGCGTTGGGGCTGACGCTGCTGGCTGTCCAGCGCCAGGTCGAAGACCGGCCTCTCCCCCAGCCCCTCCCCTGACAACCGAGGGGGGGGTAGGTCCAGCCACCAAAGCTCCACACGCCGTAGCGAGACATCTACCCAGGCCGGACCGGCCGGGTGTATCATGGGGAGTGACGCTGAAGTCGCGCCACGCGGCCGGCGGGCCGTCGAGCCAGCGGCCGAGCGTGGCTACACGCGGCCGCAACGACGCGGCCCCAGGAGACACCCCCATGCTCAACCTTGGGCTGAAACAGGCCGACCTGGCCGGGCCAGGCATCGGCAACTACGACGAGCTAGACAAGATTCTACCCCCGCACTACCGCTCCCTCCTGACCCCGCGCGAAACCCAATCCGCCATCTTCGCCGCCAAACGCTACATCGAGGACAACCTCTGCCAGGAGTTGAACCTGATGATGGTGACGGTGCCGCTGATTGTGGACGCCGAGAGCGGCGTCAACGACATGCTGGACCGCGACGGCTCGCGCACGCCGGTCCAGTTCCACATCAGCAACGACCACAACCAGCACCCGGTCGACGCCCAGGTCGTGCAGGCAGCCACCAAGTGGAAGAGAATGGCCCTCCAGCAGTTCGGCCTCCAGCCGGGCGAGGGTCTGGTCACCGACATGCGCGCCGTGCGCAAAGACTACTTCCTGGACCACGACCACAGCGCCTATGTAGACCAGTGGGACTGGGAACTGGCGATCACCGCCGAGCAGCGCACTCTGGCCTTCCTGACCCGGGTGGTCGAGAAGCTCTGGAAAGTCATCAAGGGCGCGGACGTATTTGTCCAGGACCTGTTCCCGCAACTCAAGACCGACGAGTACCCACCCCTGCCAGACAAATTGACGTTCCTTCACGCCGAGGACATCCTCGACCGCTACCCCGACCTGCCGCGCAAGCAGCGCGAGACGGCGATCCTGCAGGATTATCCAGCCGTCTTCATCTATGGCATCGGCTGGCCGCTACGCGACGGCTACCCGCATGAGATGCGCGCCGCCGACTACGACGACTGGATCACCCCGACCCTCTCGGCCGACGGCCGCCCCATGCATGGCCTGAACGGCGACATCCTGGTCTGGAACCCGGTCACGCAGCGTCGCCACGAGCTATCCTCGATGGGCATCCGCGTCACGGCCGAAACGCTGGTCAAGCAGTTAGAGATGAGCGGCCAGCTCGACTTCCTCAAGCTGCCCTACCACCAGGCCATCCTCAACCACCGGATACCGCTCAGCATCGGCGGCGGCATCGGCCAGTCCCGCACGCTCATGCTGCTGCTGCGCAAGGCGCACCTGGGCGAGGTCAGCGTGACGGTGTGGCCCAAGATTCTCAAGGACATGTGCCACGCCAAGAACATCCACGTGTTAGAATAACTACCCCGACTCTTATTTGACATCTTCCCCAGGTTAAGGTAGAGTCCGCCTCGCACGGCCCTGCCTAGCCTGGGGAGTATACATGGGCATCCTCGTCGTCACGCCATTACCCCTGGAGTTTGATGCCCTCGTCGAGGGCTGCGCCGCGTTGGGCTGCGGTGTCGAGCGCGGCCTGCTCGGACGGCTGCCCATCGCCTCGCTGCCCGAGCTAGGGATGAGTGTGGCGCGGGGTGGCGTGGGTAAGGCGCAATTCGCCGTCCATACCCAGCACCTGCTCGACACCGCGCCCTGGGACCTGATGATTTGCGCTGGCACAGCGGGAGCGCTGTCGCCAGAGGTGGCCGTGGGCGATGTGATCGTGAGCACGGTCACGATTGAGCACGACTACAACAACCGCATGTTCCAGCGGCCCAAGCCGCGCTTCGAGGCCGACGCCGCGACCCTGGCCGCCCTGCGCCACCTCCACCTCGCGCCCAACTCGTTCAGGGTCCACTTCGGCCCGGTCGCCAGCGGCGACGAGGACGTCGTAGATGCCACGCGGCGCGACCTGCTGCGTGAAGTGACCGGCGCGCTGTGCGTGGCCTGGGAGGGCGCGGGCGGCGCGCGCGCGTGCGCTTTTAGCCAGACCCCCTTTATCGAGCTACGCGGACTGACCGACCAGGCGAATCACCTGGCTGTGACCGACTTCCAGGCCAACCTGCGCCTGGCGATGACCCATATCGCCAGCTTGCTCACGACCTGGCGACGGACGGACCTATGACCCCCATCATTACGATTCTCACCGACTTTGGCTTGCAGGATGGCTTTGTGGGCGTGATGAAAGGCGTCATCCTCGGCATCGTGCCGGGTACGAGCATTGTGGACATCACCCACCTCGTACCCCCGCAGAACATCACTGCCGGCGCCTACATCTTTAATGCCTCCGCCCCCTACTTCCCGCCCGGCACGATCCATATCGGTGTCGTGGACCCCGGCGTGGGCACGGCCCGACGGCCGATTGCCGCGCGGCTCGGCTCGCAATTGTTTGTGGGGCCGGACAACGGCTTGTTGACGCTGATGCTGGCGCGGGCGCAACGCGCCGGTGAGCCGGTGGAAATCGTCCATCTCGACCAGCCCGGCTACTGGCGGCCTCAGATCAGCACCTCATTCCACGGCCGCGACGTCTTCGCCCCAGTCGCTGCCCATCTGGCGCGCGGTGTTTCCCTCACCGACCTGGGCACGCCCATCCAGGACCCGGTCCTGCTGACCATCCCCCAACCCGAACGCACGCCCCACGGCCTGCGCGGGGTCGTCCGCCGCATAGACCATTTCGGCAACCTGGCGACGAATATCACTCAAGAGGACATCGCTGGACTGGGTGAGTTGAATGTACGCATCGGGGGGGCCAGGATTCACGGACTCGTTCGCACCTTTGGCGACCGCCCGCCGGGCCACCTTATCGCTTACATCACCAGCATTGGGAACCTAGCTGTGGCGATGGTCAACGGCAACGCGGCCCAGCGGCTCAATGCCCACGAGGGGGATGTGGTGGAGGTGGAGGAGATAGGTCATTCGTGATGCGTAATACGTGTTGCGTAATACGTATTGCGTAATACGTATTGCGTAATGCGTATTGCGTATTCTGTGAATTCCGTCAGGATGATAGGGAGAGGCTTGAGATGGCGGTGGATATGCCGCTCGTGATTGAGGATCTAGGCTTCCGCTATGCGGCGCGGACGGAGTGGGCGCTGCAGGGCCTCTCGCTCAGCCTGCGCCCTGGCGAGATGCTGCTCGTCGCCGGGGCCAGCGGGTCAGGCAAGTCCACCCTGCTGCGCTGCATCAACGGCCTCATCCCGCGCAGCTATCGCGGCGACATGGCTGGCTCGGTGCGCGTCAACGGTGAGGAGGTCCAGAATTACCCTCTGGCGAAGCTGGCGCAGACAGTCGGGACGCTCCTCCAGGACCCGGAGAAGCAGATTCTCGGCGCGCACGTCAAGTCCGAGGTCGCCTTCGGCCTCGAAAACCTGGGCCTCCCCGCCAGGGAAATCAAGGCCCGCGTGGCGGGGACGCTGGCCCGCCTGGGGTTGAGCGAGCTGCGCGACCGCGATACCTTTGCCCTGTCGGGCGGCGAGAAGCAGAAGGTCGCCCTGGCCGGGCTGCTGGCAATGGAGCCGTCCATCCTGCTGCTCGATGAGCCGGTGTCGTCGCTAGACGCGGCGTCGGCCCGCGAGGCGCTGCTTCTGTTCCGTCAGCTGGCCGACGAGGGCAAGACGGTGGTGCTGGTGGAGCACCGCGTCGAGGATGCCCTGGCCGCCCGGCCCGACCGCGTGCTCTACCTCAAGGCTGGGCAGGTCCATTACCTGGGCGACCCGAACGGGCTGGCCGACGTGGTGGACTGGCGGCAGGTGAAGCTGCCCACGCCCGCCGTCATCCGCCGTATCCAGGTCCAGGGCGGCCGCGACCTTGCCTCAGTTCCACCCGCTGCCCCCACTCCCAACGCGCCGCCGCTCGTCGCCTTCCAGAATGTCTCGTTCCACTATGGCGACGGCCCGGATGTGCTGCGCGACATCAACCTGGAGATTCGGGCCGGGGAGCGGGTCGCCCTGCTGGGTTCCAACGGCGCGGGCAAGAGCACCCTGGTCAAGCACGCCATTGGTCTGATCAAGCCACGCCGAGGCCGCGTGCTCATCGAGGGACGCGACACGCGCGACCTGTCGGTGGCGCAGGTGGCGAAGACGGTCGGCTACTGCTTCCAGAGCCCGTCGCACATGCTCTTCGCGCCGACGGTCAAAGAAGAGCTTGCCTTCGGGCCGCGCAACCTGGGCTACACCGAGACCGAGGCGCAGCAGTTCAGCGCGGAGGCGGTAGCGATGCTCAAGCTGGTCGGGTTGGAGGACTACTCGCCGCTGTCGCTGTCCTTCGGCCAGCAGAAGCGCGTGACCATCGCCTGCGTCGTCGCCATGCGCTCCAAGATTCTGGCGCTGGACGAGCCGACGGCCGGCCAGGATTTCGGCACGTATATGTCGTTTATGGACAGCCTGACCGGTGTGGGCGGCGCCGACGACATGCACACCGATATCGCCTCCCACTTCGACGTGCTGCTGTTCATCACCCACGACCTCGACCTGGCGATTAGCTATGCGTCGCGGGTCGTCCTGCTGGCCGACCACACCATCGCCGCCGACGGCCCGCCACACGAGGTACTGCGCGACCAGGCCCTACTCGACCGGTGCCGTCTCGTGAGGACTTCGCTGCTGGAGGAGAACTTGCGCGCCCTACCTCACACCGGCCGCTTCATGCGCGTCGAGGCGCTGGCGCAGAGGGTGGGGTAGGGGAAAGGAGGCGCTCGCTACCGACGAACCAACTTCATTAGATTCAAGATTCATCAGATCCCAAGGACTCATGGACTATTTATCGCCGGCATCCCAAGGAGGAAGCAATGGCAACCACGAGTATGCGCGCACAACCAAAGGAGAATCTCTGGGCCTTCGGCACCCGCGAGATTGTCTACTCCGCCATCGGCGCGGCCCTGTACGGCGTGCTGAACTGGGTCTTCAACAACCTGCAACTGCCCGGCACCAACCTCGTCTCGTTCCGGCCGCCCGTCGCCATCCCCATGTTCATGGGCATCGTCTTCGGCCCGCTGGTGGGCTTCTTCACGGGCTTCTTCGGCAACGTCCTGGGTGACCTGCTGTCCGGCTACGGCTTCTACTGGCACTGGGACGTGGGCAACGGACTGATGGGCCTGCTCCCCGGCCTGCTGCCCCTCGTCGGTATCTCCCTCGCGCGTGCTCAGCGCAGTTATGTCATCGCCGCCGTCACAGCCATTGTCGCCTCGCTAGTGGGCATGGCCTTCCCGGCTCTCCTGATTAATCCATTTGTCATGCGTGAGATGGACTTCGGGGCCGCCTTCGCCACGCTGTGGCTGCCGGCCGCCGTATCCAACTCGGTCAACGGCGCTATCCTCGTTCCCATCCTGCTCGCCGCCTGGAATGCGTATCGCGCCCGCTCTGGGCGCTAGCCGACAACGAGACCCTAAAGGTCTCTAAGACCTTTAGGGTCTTCAACCGAGCCTGCTTATGTTTGCCTCCTTCCAGTACATCCCCGGCCAGAGCTTTGTGCATCGGCTCGACCCGCGCACCAAACTCATCGCGTTTCTCCTGGTCGTCGTGTGTACCATCATCCTGGACGACGCGCGGCTGCTGCTAGCCTTATTCGCACTGAGCCTGGCCTACTATCTGCTGGCGCGGCTGCCCTGGCGCACGCTGTGGCGCGCCTGGGCCTTTGTCCTGTTCTTCGCCATCTTCCTGGTGGGCGGCTTCAGCACCATCCTGTTTGGCCAGCCGCCCGCCCAGGTGACGACCCTCCATCCTCTGCTGACCCTGCCGCCCATCACCCTGCCCATCATTGGCACGTTTCAGAAGGTTATTGCCTGGGAGACGGTCTTCCTGGGCTTCGCTCGGATGCTGCGGCCGCTGGCAATTATGGCGATGATTCTCCCCTTCTCGTTCACCACCAGCCCTTACCTGTACGGCGTGGCCTTCCGCAAGCTAGGGCTGTCCGACGGCGTCGCCTTCGCGCTAGACCTGGCCATGCGTTACGTCCCGACCATCGCCCGCGACTTCTTCATCACCGTGGACGCGCAGCGGGCGCGGGGCTATGAGTTGGAGGCCAAAGCGGCCGGCATCATCAACATGATTCGACGGGCCGCGCCGCTCATGGTCCCGGTGACCATCCACGCCATCGCGGGGGGCGAGGAGGTGGTCGAGGCCATGGAACTCCGGGCCTTCGGCGTGGGACGGCGCACCTGGTCAGAAGCTGACACCCTCCACCTCAAGACAGCGGACTATGTTGTGCTGGGCCTGGCCGTGCTCGTGCTCCTGACCTGTCTCGGCCTGCGCTGGTTCACGTCCTACGGCAGCTACTGGTTCCCCGCCGAGTGGTTCGCCTGAGCCGTCACATGTATGGCTGAGCGCACGACCGGAGGGTGGACGCGATGGGCCGACATCGCCTACTGTCTGGCTGTGGCCCTCGTCCTCCGCCTCTATCAGTTGGACACGCTACCCGGCGAGTGGTACAGCGACATTTCGGCGGTGCAAGAGAGGGTCGCGCAAATCCTGGCGGGCCAGTGGCCCTATCGCTTCAACAGCGCGCAAGGCCCGCTGTATCACTACCTTGTCGCCCCGCTGGTCCTCCTGTTCGGCCCCAGCTACCCCACCTACAAGCTTCTCTCGGCTCTGACCAGCCTGGCCGTCATCGCCCTCACCATGCTGATGGCCTATGACCTGGCCGGGCGGTCGTTGGCGCTCTTGGTGGGCTATGTCAGCGCGGTCGGCTCGGCGCTGCTGATCTTCTCGCGCCTGGGCGACTACCTGATGATCATCCCCTTGCTGACGGTGGGCATGGTCTACGGGGTCGTGCGCTTCACCCGCCACAACACGGCGCGCTCGGCCCTCGCCTCCGCCAGCGTCGCCACGCTGGGGCTGTTCGCCGCGCCGCACACCACGCTGCTGCCGCCGCTGTGCCTCCTCCTCCTGCTGCTTTACCTCCAGCGCCCCTGGCGCGACCACATCCGCTATGTCGTCTACGCCCTGCTGCCGATGGCCCTCGGCGGCCTATTGTTCGCCCTCATCGTCCTGAACAACCAGGACAACTTCCGCACGGGCTACCTGGGGGCCAAGCTCTTCGGCGCGGGCGGCCTGGACTGGACGACGTTCATCCAGGTGTTCCTGCGCAACCTGGGCAAGACGGCCCTGATGTACCACGGCACGGGCGACCATGTCTTCCGCAGTAACATCCCCTTTCAACCCCACCTCGACTCCGTCAGTGGCGTATTTATGGTCGTCGGTCTGGTAAGTCTGGCTCTCCGCCCCCTACGGAAGTACGCGGCTCTGATCTTGCTGCCCCTGGTGATTCTGGTCCTGCCGTCGGCCTGGCCCGGCATCGTGGACATAGAAGTGCCCTCGGCGTCGCGCACCATCGCCAGTCTGCCCTTTGCCTACCTGCTGGTGGCCGTCGGGTTATGGACCTTTGACCACCTCCTACGCCAGCGCGTCCCCGTCTGGCTGAGCCGAGGCGTACTGGCCGTCCTCCTGGTCGTGCTGTTGGCCCTCAACTACGAGCGCTACTTTGTCGCCTACGCCTCGCATCTCCCCGCCCACAATACCGCCTTTGGCCGCCTCATCGCCCTGGACATTCTCCGCCAGCCGCCCGGCAGCCAGATGTTTGTTCTCGGCTGCTGCTGGGACGAGTGGGATATGCCGGAGCGTGAGGCC
This sequence comes from Anaerolineae bacterium, assembly GCA_026129165.1. Taxonomy (GTDB): domain Bacteria; phylum Chloroflexota; class Anaerolineae; order Epilineales; family JAHCIE01; genus JAHCIE01. The sequence goes on along the minus strand of JAHCIP010000030.1, from coordinate 1,833 downwards.
ATCCAGTATGCTCTGCGCGGTCTACCCCCCATCGTCTTCACCTGGGAGCCGCGTGAGGTCTGCGAGCAAGCGCGAGGCCGCCCCGGCCCGGTGGCGGTCTACGTAGACCCCGACAACCCGGAACAGCGCAATGCGGTAGCGGCCTGTCTGCCTGGCGGTGAGATGGAAACCGCCATCGGCCCCTACGACTACCGCGTCTACCTGCGCTACACGGTAGACCGGGGGCCGTAGGTGACGTCACGACGATTGACGCCAGGGCGGGCGTAAGCTACAATCTAGTTAGACTGGTGGTGGCAAAGACAATAGCGTGACCCTGTAAGGAGGCAAGAGGATGGAACGAGTATGGCAACTGACGGAGGAGGATAGCCAATTCACCGAGGTCGTAGATGAAGCCCTGGAACATGGTCCCCAAGTCGTAGCCAAGAATGGCCATGAGGTGGCCGTTGTCATCTCGATGCAGGAGTACCGGCGGATGAAGCAGCGCCAGTCTCTCGGCGAGTTCTTCCGCTTATCTCCCCTCGCGGGGCTGGAAGAGTTGGACCTCGAACGCGACCAAACCCCTCTCGAAACACGTATCGAGTTTTAGTGTAAAGTTATGAAGTATCTTCTCGATACCAATGTGATTTCCGAGTATCGCAAGAAGCAGCCTAACCCGCAGGTCGTTAACTGGCTTAATCAGGTGAATGCGAAAACCGTTTACCTGAGCGTTATCACGCTCGGCGAACTCCAGAAAGGCATCTCCAAGCTTGGGGATGGTCCACGTCGCACGGCGATGCAAGAGTGGCTTGACAATGATGTCCAGGCGCAGTTCAAGGGTCGTTTGGTTCCGCTCGATAGCGACACGCTTCTGCTATGGGGGAAACTTGTTGCCCGACTCGAACAGTCCGCCAAATCCCTGCCACTGATTGACTCGCTCATCGCCGCGACGGCTTTGCAAGGCGACTTTGTCCTGGTTACCCGCAACGAGGCCGACTTCGCTATTGCCGGTGTCAAACTCCTCAATCCCTGGAAGTGAGCGCCTGTCTAAACAGAGCGTATTGTCAGGAGCGGTGATGCCCGATACTGAGACACAGGGGGCGAAAGAGGCGGACAAGGTCAACCAGACGCGTATCCTGGTGGTGGGCGGGGTGTCGCTGTTCATTGCCCTGGTGATTATCCAGGCGCTGGGCCGCATCTACAGCGACTACCAGGCGCTCGACCTGTTGCACGCGATGAGCGGTGCCCTCCAATTCCTCGGTTCGGCCGTCTTTACCGCCCTCGCCACGGTCCTCGCCCTCATCCTCACCAGCGTCAGCTTCCTGGGCCAGTTGCAGGCCGAACGCCTCCCCTCGCACTATCTCCATCTGGTCCGCCAATCCGCCCGTCTGTCCATCACCGGCATGGCCCTCAGCCTGGTTCTCCTCCTGCTGACCATCATCCCATCGGCGCGGGCCGAGGCCCCACCGCAGACAAGCGCCATTGTCATCCTCTACTACGTCATGATCGTTCTCGTCAGCGTGCTGGTCGGCGTCGTGATGATGCTCATGCTCCTCCTCCTGGACACCATCCAGACCATCCTCGCCTCGCTGCCCCACGACATCGTCGCCGCCATCGAGAGCGAGGCCCCCGACGACACCCGCTGACGATTGCCCTCATATAGACACGAACAGGAGATAAGGGAATGGAATTGCAGGCCGCCCTGCAGGCTGCTCTCGAGGGCCACAAGCACAGCATCGTCGCCCTCAGCGATGACCTCATCCGTATCGCCAGCGAGAACCCACCCGGCGCCCACTACACCGAGTGCATGACCCGCCTTCGCCTGGAGTTGGAACGGCTGGGGCTGAGCCACGAGGT
>JAHCIP010000003.1 GCA_026129165.1 Anaerolineae bacterium | reverse complement strand
TCGCGGCCCACGTTGCTCACGGTCCACAGGCCGAAGGTGAATTTGTGCTCGGGGTGGGGCTGCAAATTGTCAAGCATCATTGCTCTCCGTGCGCGGTGTTTGGGCAACGGGCCAAGGACGAAGGACCAAGGACCAATGGGATGACTTACTGGTCCTCGGTCCTTTGTCCTTGGTCATGGGGCCGAAGGTTCTCTGGCAGTCTGACAAGCGCCGCAGGATGGGGCCACTCAGCCAGATAGGCTCACCCGCCCGCCTGCCAGCGCACGACGGGCTTGCGGGCGGCGGCCACGTCGTCGGGGCGGCTGATGGGCGTGGTGTGGGGCGCTTCCTTGACGAGTTCAGGCGTCTCCTCGGCCTCACGGGCGATGCGCTTCATCGTCGCCACAAAGTGATCGAGCGTCTCGAGCGTCTCGGTTTCGGTGGGTTCGATCATCAGCGCTTCCTCCACGATGAGCGGGAAGTAGACCGTCGGGGGGTGGATGCCGTAGTCAATCAGGCGCTTGGCAATGTCGAGCGTGCGCACGCCCAGCCGCGCCTGCCGCCGGCCGGAGAAGACCGCTTCGTGCTTGCAGACCCGGTCATAGGGCAGGTCAAAGGCATCCGCCAGGTTGACGCGAATGTAGTTGGCGTTGAGGACTGCATTCTCGCTCACCTCGCGTACGCCTGGCGCGCCCATGCTGCGCAGATAGCTGTAGCCGCGCACCGCGTTCCCGAAGTTGCCGTAGAAGGCGCGCACCCGGCCAATGCTCTGGGGGCGGTCATAGTCTAGATAGTACTCCGGGCCGTGCGGGCCGTCGCGCCTGGCGACCAGGGGCGCGGGCAGGAAGGGAGCCAGGGTGTCGCGGACGGCCGTGCCGCCCGCCCCCGGCCCGCCGCCGCCGTGGGGAACGGTGAAGGTCTTGTGCAGGTTGTAGTGCAACACGTCGCAACCCAGGTCGCCCGGCCGGGCAATACCCAACACGGCGTTCATGTTCGCGCCATCGCAGTAGACCAGGCCGCCGCGCTCGTGGACGAGGGTCGTCACCTCCAGGATGCGCTCCTCGAACAGACCCAATGTATTCGGGTTGGTGAGCATAATGGCCGCGACGGTGTCGTCCATCTCGCGCTGCAAGATGTCGTAGTCGAGGTTGCCCCGGCTGTCGGTCGGAATGTGGGTCACGGTGCAGCCGCACATGGCCGCCGTGGCCGGGTTCGTGCCGTGGGCCGAATCGGGGACGAGAACGCGCGTGCGCTTCGAGTCGCCCCGCGACCGATGGTACCCCATGATGACTAGCAGGCCGGTTAACTCGCCGTGCGCCCCGGCTGACGGCTGGAGGGTGACATGGGGCAGCCCGGCGATCTCGCCCAGGATATATTGGAGTTGGTAGAGCATCTCCAACGCGCCCTGCGCCGTGGCTTCCGGCTGGTAGGGATGGATATGGGTGAAGCCAGTCAGCGCAGCGGCCCAGTCGTTGACCTTGGGGTTGTACTTCATCGTGCAGGACCCCAGCGGATAGAAGTGGGTATCCACGCTAAAGTTGAGCTGGCTCAGCCGGGTAAAGTGGCGCACCACCTGGACCTCGCTCATATCGGGCAATGGCAGGTCGGCCCGCTGTAGCTCCTGGGGCAAGTCGGCGGCTGGTACATCCAGGTAGGCCGGCAGGCGGCCCGCGTTGTGGCCGGGCGTGCTCATCTCAAAGAGAAGCGGTTCGATTATCTTTTCGCTGATGGTTTCGTGGGTTAGCATTCCAGTCTCCTGATGACCATCCTCCGTCTGTAGGGGCAACCCTCTGTGATTGCCCAATCGGTAGGCACGGGGGCCTACCCCTACGATGACGCCTGATGGCGATATTTAGTCAGCAAGTTGTCCATCCAGCGCGCCTCGTCTTCCGCCAGTGGCGGCGGCGGCGGCGGCTGGTGGTAATCAATGCGTTGCGCGTAGGCGCCGCGATCGTACACTTCGGCTAGAACTGTGTTAGCATCCAGCGGTATATCTGGATCCGGCTCTCTCAGGGGTACAGGTAACACGGGCAGTCGCTCTGACAACTGCACGGGCCACACCCCGACGCGGGGCCGCTCATCCACGCGGCTCAAGACCATGTAGTAGGGCGCGGTCGGCACTGGCTTCGCCAATGGGGGCCGCTCTCCACCCCTCAGGAGGTCAAACTCGAGCAGGTGCGCGTCTGAGACGAGAAGCTCCTGCCGCTTGGCAAGGTACTCGTCGCGCCCTCGGCTACCCGACCGTTTGTTAGCGGGTGACAGGATTTCAATAGCTGTCACCAGTTCTTCCGTCTCGCTGACACGGATTTCGACCTGATAGAGTTGAACCGGCGCCTCAACCTCGACCTCGCTCGCAACGGGGGCGGCGGTGATCGTAGGCTCCAGGACTGCCACGGCGCCTCGGGCGGGGTAGGGTTGCATCACCGAGACATCGGGGCGGCGTCCCTTCGGTCGGCCGATAGCGATCATCTCATAGACGATGAACGGCTCGAGCGCCGCGAAGTAACGCGGTTGAATCCGACGATTCAGGTACGCTGTGATCTCGGCCGCCAGAAGATTATGGAGGCCCAGCCACAAGGCTGAATTTTCGAGATAGGGGTCCATGCCCGGAAACGGCGACGGCATAGCAGTGTTATCCCTGTAACGCGCCGACGAGGCGGTCAATCTGGGCGCGGGAGTTCATCTCGGTGACGGCCAGCAGCGCGGTGTTGGCTAGCTCAGGGTAGGTCTGGCCCAGGTCGTAGCCGCCCAGAATCTTGTGGCCCAGGAGGCGCTGATTGATCTCGGCCACCGGGGCCGGCGTCCGCACGGCAAACTCCTTGAAGAAGGGGCCGTCGAAGGGCAGGCTGTAGCCGGGCAGACGGGCGATCTCGGCCGCCGCATAGTGGGCACGGTGGTAGCTGAGTTCCGCCGCCCGCTTTAGCCCGGTCTTGCCCATCGAAGCCAGGTAGACCGTCGCAGCCAGCGCCACCAGCGCCTCATTGGTGCAGATGTTGGAGGTCGCCTTCTCGCGGCGAATGTGCTGCTCGCGGGCCTGCAGCGTCATCACGAAGGCGCGGCGGCCGTCGTGGTCGGTGGTCTGGCCGATGACACGGCCTGGCAACTGGCGGACATGCTTCATCTGGGTGGCGAAGAGGCCGAGGTACGGGCCGCCAAAATAGGGCGGCAGGCTGATGGACTGGCCCTCGCCCACGACAATATCCACGTCGAACTCACCCGGCGCACGGAGCAGGCCCAGCGCGATGGGGTCGGCGTTGACGATGACCAGGGCGCCCGCCTTATGCGCGATGTCCACAATGGGGGCCAGGTCTTCGACCACGCCGAAGAAGTTGGGATACTGCACGGCGACACAGGCCGTCTGCCCGTCCACCAGCTTCGCCAGCGCGTCCAGGTCCACCCGACCAGAGGCGGCGTAGGGGATCGTCTCGCTGGGCAAGTCCAGGCTCTGCGTGTACGTCCGCACCACCTCGCGGTATTCGGGATGGATTGTCCGCGCCAGAACCAGCTTGTCGCGGCGGGTGATGCGGGCAGCCATCAGGCACGCCTCGGCCAGGGCCGTCGAACCGTCGTACATCGAGGCGTTGGTCACCTCCATGCCTGTCAACTGACAGATCATCGTCTGGTACTCGTAGATGGCCGTCAAAGTCCCCTGGCTGACCTCCGGCTGATAAGGCGTGTAGGCGGTGTAGAACTCACCCCGCATGATGAGATGATTGACCACGGGCGGGATGTAGTGGTTGTAGGCCCCCGCGCCCAGGAAGCAGGCGTACTCGGCCAGGTTGAGGTTGCGCCCCGCCAAGTCGGCGATATGCTGCTGCAGGTCTAGCTCGGCCAGGGCCGGGGGCAGGTCAAGCGTCGGGAAACGGTGCTGGGACGGGACATCGGCAAACAGGTCTTCAATTGAAGTGACGCCAATCGCCTGAAGCATCGTCTGGCGGTCGGCGTCGGTAAGGGGAATGAAATTCATGGCACAAGCTCCTGAAGAGGCGGCAGGCGGCTACCCCCCATCCCCCCGCGTACCCCCATGACGAGGCACAGGCGCGGGGGGAGTAGAAGGGGGAGCCGACGCCCCGTTGAACCTTTCGAATTCGTCGCGGGTAATCTCCATGCGCAGTTCGTCCTGGAAGCGCAAGCCAAACGGAAAACGCCGCCGCGTTGAGACCTTGCGGAAGCCGACCTTGGCGAAGGCGCGCTGCGCGCGGAAGTTGTCGGTATACGTGAACAGATGGATCGTCTCGAAGCTCTGGTCGAAAAACAGGTGGCGCAACAGGGTACGGATAGCGTCGCTGCCGTAGCCCTGGCTCCAGTAAGGCTTCTCACCGATGACCACACCTAGCGTGGCATCGCGGTTGCGCGTCTCTATATCAAAGATGCCGAGACGGCCGATCAACTCGCCGGTCTCCGTCAGGATGACATAGACCTGCTGGTCGCGGCGGCGCTGCTCGCGGGGAAAAGCCTCCTTGAACTCGGCGAACGACATATGGAGCGGCATGCCGCCGCTCCAGCGTAACACCTCGTCGTCGCGGTTCCAACGATACAGCCGCCGCAACTCATCCTCGGTAAACGAGGAGTTGTAGGGCCGCAGCGTCACCCGTTGGCCGCGCAGCACGCCTGTCTCCAATTCAGGTCGCTCCCGCACATCCGTCACACGTCCCCCTGAACAGGGGCTAGGGGTTAGGGGTTAGGGGCCAGCGAAGAGCCTACGTGTCTCATCCCTTCCCTAGTCCCTGCCCCCTGGTCCCTGGTCCCTATTTTGGCCGTTTGTAGAAGGGCCGCTTGACAATCCGAGCCAATACTCCCGCGCCTCGGATCAAGACTTCTACCTCGGCGCCCACCTTGGTGTAGTCGGGCTGAACATAGGCCAGGCCGATGGCCTTGCCCAACGTCGGTGATTGGGTGCCGCTGGTCACCGTGCCGATGGTCTGACCATCTTTCATAATCGCATACCCCTGGCGGGGTATGCCTCGGCCCACGACCTCCAGACCAATCAGCCGCTTGGTGGGGCCGTTGGCCTTGACCGCCGCCAACACGTCACGGCCCACGAACTCTGGTTTGTCCAGTACGACAAACCGATTGAGACCGCACTCCAGCGGGTTGGTGTCGGCGTCGAGTTCGTGGCCGTAGAGGGGCATGGCTGCTTCCAGGCGCAGCGTATCGCGCGCGCCCAGGCCGGCCGGTTTCAGGCCGTGCGGGGCGCCCGCGTCGAGCAGCGCCTGCCACACCTGGGGCGTCGTGTCCCAGGCGACCATGATCTCGAAGCCGTCCTCGCCCGTGTACCCGGTGCGCGATAGGATAGCCTCGACTCCGGTTACCGGGCCGCGCCGCACCGAGTAGTAGGGCATGGCGTCCAGGTCAAGCGAGGTCAGCGGCCGCAGAATCTCGACGGCGGCCGGCCCCTGGAGAGCAATCAGCCCATAGTCCAGGGAACGGTCGGTCAGGCTGACATTGAACCCGCTGGTCTGGCCCTGCATCCACTCGAAGTCCTTCTCGGTGTTCGAGGCGTTGACGACGGCCAGGAAGTCGTCTTCGCCTAGCTTGAAGATAATCAGGTCATCCACCGCCCCGCCGTGGGGATAACATATGACGGTGTACTGGGCCTGACCGATCTGCAAGGGCGTAGGGTCATTGGTGATGACGTGGCTCAGGAAGGCGACGGCGTCCGGGCCACGGATCTCGAACTCGCCCATGTGGCTGACATCGAAGAGGCCGGCCGCCTCGCGCACGGCGCGGTGCTCCTCGAGAATCCCGCCTGAATACTGCACTGGCATATCCCACCCGCCAAACTCAACCATACGCGCCCCGAGCTGACGGTGCAGGTTGTTCAGGGGCGTTTGCTTGAGGGCGGGGGTCGTCACTGGCGTCTCTGCCATAAAGTCTCCTTGACTGCCGGATTACTCTGTCGAAGCGAACGGGTCCGGGGTCGCCTCGGGCGGCACGGGCAACTCCTCGGCCTTTGCGGGCCAGACCAGCGAGGCGATGACCGAAATGGTCAGGATGCCAGCAATCACGGCCAGCGAGATACCAATGGGGATCTTGTATACATCCGCCAGGACCATCTTGACGCCGACAAACGCCAGCACGACGGCCAGGCCGTAGCGGAGATAGTGGAAGACGCCCATGACACCAGCCAGGGCGAAAAAGAGGGCCCGCAGCCCCAGAATGGCGAAGACGTTCGAGGTGTAGACGATAAACGGGTCGGTGGTGATAGCGAAGATGGCCGGAATCGAGTCGAGGGCGAACAGGAGGTCTGTGGTCTCGATCATGACCAGGACGATGAGCAGTGGGGTCGCCATCCGTCGTCCAGCTTCCACGATGAAGAACTTGCCCCCCCGATAGCCGGAAGTGATGGGTATCATGCGCCGCACAAAATTGACGATGGGGTTCTTTTCCGGCTCAACCTCCATCTCGCCTGAGCGCGCCAGCTTATAGCCGGTATACACCAGGAACACGCCGAAGACATAAATGATCCAGTGGAATTGGTGGATCAGGGCCGCGCCGACAGCGATAAACACGCCGCGCATGACCAGCGCGCCCAGAACACCCCAGAACAAAACGGAATGCTGGTATTTTTTGGGAACGGCAAAGTACGAAAAAATCACCAAAAAGACGAAGATGTTATCAACGCTAAGCGATTTTTCGATCAGATAGCCGGTCAGGAATTGGAGAGCCACCTCCGTACCGCGCCACCACCAGATGACGGCGTTGAACGCGAGCGCCAGGGCAATCCAGAAGACGCTCAGCAGCAGCGCCTCCCTGACCTTGACCTCGTGCGCGTCGCGGTGGAACACGAACAGGTCAAGCGCCAGCATCGCCAGCACGAAGGCATTAAACCCCACCCAGAGCATGGCCTCCGACATCTACCCTCCTTTCTCGTCTCTCATCGGCTCCCCACGGGCTGAACCTGTAACAACATCCTAGATTGTATCCGTCGAGGGGACAAATGCAAACCTTACCCTGGTGTGTGCAGGACACACGCCAGAGTAAGGTTTCAGCGCGGGCTAGTCGCCGCTGTAGCTATTCATGACATGGGGCAGATAGACGCAATAGCCGTATCGCGCGCTGAGGACCAATGGGCCGGTCGTCTGGAAGGTGATAGGAGGCGGGCCGTCGCGGTCGCTCATCTTGAGGGTATCCGGTGTCAGTTCCAGGAGAGTCGCGCCACACGTGCTTTTGACTTCAAAGGTGATGCTGACGAAGTCGCCAATCCCGTTGAAGGGGGGCATCGGGTTGATATACGTGCCAGCAAAGCTGATTCTGCCTCTGACGTTATCCACCTGACCGCCGGTGGGATAGGCGATGAATGAGCCTGGTACAAAAATCGAACCGGGCGTTACCTGCACCCCGGACCGAGACGGGTCGGCGTCCACCACGCGCAAGGTGTTGGCGTTAAACGTCCAGTCCAGACTGCCGCCGTAAAAATCGGCCAGGTTTTCGATGCGCACGGTGACGGTAATGCGGTCGCCCGGGTCATACGTGGGTTTGATAGGAGAGCGAAGGATCGAGGCGACGGTCTGTGTCGTCGGCTGGCTGGCCGTGATGAGGGGGGCGGGGGAACCCTCCCGGAAGGTAGGTGGCAAAGCGGCGTCTGCCCAACGGCCTGGGTAGCTCAACGCGGCCAAACAGATGGCCGCGAGACACCACAGGGTTAAGGGCCACAGAGAACGGGGGGACACGTGACCTCCTTGCAAAGAGACAGAGTAGAGTCGCTCACCGTCCTGGCGGCGCGGAGGAGGGAGGCGCTCAATTGTAGCCAGAGGGACGTAAGATGCCAAAGGTAAAGACGCGCGGGCGGTGGAAAAGAAACGAGAACCCGCCCGCCGGTTCCGAACCGGCGGGCGGGTCGCGTCTGTAGTTCCCCCCATCCCCCCGCAAGCGGGGGGAGCGAGAGGGGGGTATCCGGTTAATTTCCGTTCTGGACCAGGGGCAGGAACAGGCAGAAGGCGCCGCCGAGGCGGACCGAGCCGTCCAGCGTGACGGGCAGCGCCTCACCGGCCGGGTTCGACACGTCCAGGTGAGCCTGCGCCAGGTCCAGCGTGGTCGCGCCGCAGCCCTGGACCTCGAACGTGACCTCGACCAGGACCCCCTGCCCGCTGACCGGGTCGGCCTCACGGCGCACGCCGGCGAAGCGCACGACCTGCTTGCCGTCGGGCCGCGTCACCACCTGGTCGCGCGGGGCGAAGAAGGCAGTGGCGGGGAACAGGTCGCCGGGCTGGACCTGCACGCCGTTCTGGGCCGGGTTCATGTCTACGACCTGCAACACCGCCGGGTCGTAGACCAGGTCAAGCGCGCCACCGTAGAAGTCGGTCAGGCTGTCCAACTCGACGGCTACCGTGAGGCGGTCGCCGTGGCGGTAGGCCGCCTGCGGCGTGCGGTTGACGAGGCGGGCGTGGGCGGTGGGGACAGTGGCCGTGGCCGCCGTCTTGGCCTGGCTGTCGGTCGCCTGGCCGCCAGCGTACTTCCCTTGCAGCGAGCCGTTGGTGGGGCCGCGCAGGTCGAAGTTCTGGCTGACCAGGACGAGGTCGAAGATGTCAACCGCGCCATCGCCGTTGATGTCGGCGCGGTTGTCCCAGCCTGGCGCGCCGTACTCGATATCGTAGGCCGACGCCACGATGGTCAGGTCGAACAGGTCAATCTTCAGGTCGCCGTTGGCATCGCCAGCTAGCATGTTCATGACGCCCATTGGGGTGTCCACACTGACAACCTCGATGGTGCGGCTGATGGGCAGGTAGCCAGCCATGTCAATCTCGACGGTGTGCCGGCCAAACGGAGTGCCGGCGATGCTAAAGGCGCCCAGGTCGTCGGTGATGGCGAAGCCCGCCGTGCCCCGGTCAATCAGTACGCGCGCCCCGGCGTGATTGTTGCGGCCCTGGAGCAGTACCGTGCCGGTGACGTCATCGTTGCGCGGCGGCGTCTGGCAGCTCACAATGGTCGAGTAATCGGACAGCGGTCCGGTCGGCGTGCGATACGTGCGGCCTCGGTAGAAGTAGAGCGTGTTGTCCTGGAGCCCGCTGTCGCGGTAGGGGCTGGCCCCGCGCGGCTGGTCGGTGATCTGGGTCCAGTTCACGCCGTTGCGCGACCGTTCGACGCGGATGCCTACCGCCGACAGGTCCGGAATCTGCCAACTCACGTTGATGAGCGACGCGGAGACGGTGCGGCAGTCCAGGATGGGCGGCGCGGGCGAGGGCTGGGTGGGGGTGCAGCCGTCCGTGTTGCTCCAGGCGGTGCGCTCGTTCCCCAGCACGCCTCGGACACGGTAGCTGTAGCTCGTCCCCGGTGTCACGTCGTTGTCTACATGGCGCAGCGTGCCGCTGATCGTCTTGATACTGGAGCCATTCGGGAAGGCCGGGGTCCGCTCCAACTCGAAGCTGTCGAAGGCGCCGACTACCATCCACTGGACGGTGATGGAGGGGCTGGACACCTCACACACCACGACCAGGTAAATAGGTGCGGTGGGCGAGGGCGACGGCGTCGCGGTCGTGGTTGGCGTGGGCGTCGGCCCGCCGGGGGTGCGGGTCGTGGTGGGGGTCGGCGTCACCGTCGGCCCTACAGTCTGGCAATCACCAAAATTGACGACGGCCACACCGCCACCGACAACGACCGCGATGACAGAATTGGGCGTCGAGCTGGTATAGCCGGCCGGGTCGGTCTCGCGCACGAGATACGCGCCGGGGGGGAGGTTCGGGAAGCTGTAAGCCCCGTTGGTATCGGTGGTAGTGGTAGCGACGACCACGTCGTCGGCGGTGCCGAAGGCGTTGTCGGGGCCAGGGGCGAACAGCGTGATGGTTACGCCACTCAGACCCGGCTCGCCGCCTTCCAGGACGCTGTTGCAATTGACGTCTCTGAAGACGACGCCGACAATGGCGCCCAGATTCGGCGACTGGGTCGGCGTGACGGTCGGCGTGGGGGTTGGTGTCACGGTGGTGGGCGTAGACAGACAATCCCCGAAGTTGGCGATAGCGAGACCCGCGTCAACGACGACGGCGACGACGTTGTTGGGCGTCGAACTGATATAGCCGGCCGGGTCGGTCTCGCGGACCATGTAGACGCCGGGGGCCACGTTCGAGAAGAGGTACGCGCCGTTGGCATCGGTGGTGGTCGTGGCGACGATTACGTCGTCGGCGGTGCCGAAGGCATTGTCCGGCCCCGTAGCGAGGAGGGTGATCGTTACGCCACTCAGACCCGGTTCGCCGCCCTGGCGGGCCCCGTCACAGTTGCGGTCGTAGTAGACGACGCCGATGATCGTCCCCGGGCGCGGTCCCGTAGTCGAGGTGGCGGTAGGTGTCAGCGTGGGCGTGCCCGTCGGCGCGCAGCCGGGGCCGACACAGGTCGTCGGGGTCGGGGTTGGCGTACGAGTGACCGTTGAGGTCACGGTCGGTGTGCCGGTCGCTGGGCAGTTGGGGCCGACACACACGGTCGGCGTGGCGGTTGACGTGGGCGTGACCGTCGGGGTCAGCGTTGGCGTGCTCGTCCCGCCCAGGCAGTCGCCGAAGTTAGCGATGGCAATCCCGCCGCCCACGACGACCACCAGGACGGTGTTAGGCGTCGAGCTGGTGTAACCCACCAGATCCGTCTCCCGTACCGCATACACACCCGTCGGGATGTTGGTGAAGGCATAGGCGCCGTTGGCGTTCGTCGTCGTCGTGGCAATCACGATATCGTCGGCTGTCCCAATCAGGCCGTCGGGACCAGGGCCTAACAGGGTGATGGTCACGCCGGGGATGCCCGTGTCGCCGCCCTGCTGGACGCCGTCGCAGTTGATGTCACGGTAGACGACGCCGATGATGCTGCCGACGTTTGGCCCGCCCGTCGGGGTGACAGTTGGGGTAGTGGTCGGCGTGCTGGTCGTCGGGCAGCCGGGGCCAGTACACGGTGTGGCCGTTGGCGTACTCGTCAAGGCCAGGCAGTCGCCAAAGTTGGCGATGGCGACGCCGCCACCGACGACAACCACGATGACGGAGTTGGAGGTCGAACTGGTGTAGCCGACTGGGTCCGTCTCGCGCACGTCGTAGACGCCAGCGGGAATATTGGTAAAGATGTAAGCGCCAGTGGCGTCGGTCGTCGTGGTACCGATCACCACGTCATCCCCGGTGCCGAGGATGCCGTCGGGACCGGCGCCGATGAGGCGCACTGTCACGCCGGGGATGCCCGTGTCGCCGCCCTGCTGGACCCCGTCACAGTTGAGGTCGAGGTACACTACGCCCCTGACCGTGCCCAGATTCGGGCTGGTGGTCGGGGTCGCGGTGGGAGTCAGGGTGGGCGTCCCGGTCGCGGGGCAGCCAGGGCCGCTACAGACGGTAGGAGTTACGGTCGGCGTGAGGGTCTGAGTCGGCGTCAAGCCCAAGCAGTCACCGAAGTTGGCGATGGCGAAACCGCCACCCACCACAGTAACCACAACAGTGTTGGGCGTGCTGCTCACAAAGCCGGCCGGGTCAGTCTCACGCACCAGATAGGCGCCTGGTGGGAGGTTCGAGAAGCTGTAATTGCCGTTGGCGTCGGTGGTGGTGGTCGCCACGACGACATCGTCGGCGGTGCCAAAGGCATTGTCGGGGCCGGGCGCGACCAGAGTAATGAGGACCCCGCTCAGACCCGGCTCGCCGCCCTCCCACACGCTGTTGCAGTTCATATCCCTGAACACGACGCCGATGATCGCGCCCAGGTTCGGCGAGCGGGTCGCCGTGGCGGTGGACGTGACGATGGGCGTGCCAGAGGTCGGCGTCCTAGTCGGCGTGGGCGTCGCCGACGGCTCGAGCGTCGGGGTAGGCGTCAGCGTGGGCGGGCAGTTGGGGCCAGTACAAGGGGTCGCCGTGCGAGTGGCGGTCCCTGTCGGTGTCGCGGTAGAGGTCGCCGCCAGACAGTCACCGAAGTTGACGGTGGTTACCCCACCCACCACTACGCTCACTACCACGTCATTGGGCGTCGAACTCTTGAACCCAGGCGGGTCGGTCTCGCGCACTGTGTACGAGCCTGGGGCCACGTTCGGGAAGCTATAGGCTCCATTGGCGTCGGTGGTGGTGGTGGCGACGATCACGTCGTCGGCTGTGCCGAAGGCGTTGTCGGGACCGGGGGCAATCAGGGTGATGAGCACACCGCTCAGACCCGGCTCGCCGCCCTGCCAGATGCTATCGCAGTTGACATCTCTGAACACCGTGCCAACGATAGCGCCCAGGTTAGGCGACTGGGTGGGGGTCCGGGTCGGTGTGGGCGTGCTGGTGAGGGTCGGCGCGCAGCCGGGGCCGAGGCACGTCGTCGGTGTGGCGGTCGGCGTCAGGGTCGGGGCGCAGCCGGGGCCGAGGCACAGGGTTGGCGTGGCGGTCGGCGTCAGGGTCGGGGCGCAGCCGGGGCCAACGCAAAGCGTTGCCGTCGCCGTCGGAGTCAGGGTGGGCGCGCAGCCAGGCCCTGTACACGGCGTCGGGCTGGGTGTCAGCGTGCGGGTCGGGGTGCTGGTGGCGGGACAGTTCGGCCCGCTGCACGGCGTCACGGTCGGTGTAACCGTGCCGGGCGAGACCCCACAGGGCTGCTGGGGCGGGCCAGGATTGACGTAAATATCCGTCGTGTCGCGTGGGCTGTAGACGAACTTGACGCGCGCCTGGGTCGGGTCGGCCGGGACGGAGCGGTCCTCGGCGTTGAAGAAGTCTATATGGCCGGTGTTGGTCCCCACCGGGAAGTCGGCCGGGCCGACGCCGTCGGTGTTGGTGAACGGGATGCCCGCCGTCGTCTGGCCGGGGTTGGTCGCCGCCCAGGCCGCCGCGATGTCGTTCTGGCTGTTCTGAACCCCAAGCACGGCCGGGTTGGTGTCTTCGAAGGCGAAGAAGTGCAACCGGCTGTAGGGCGAGGTCCAGTCGCTCGTCAGCAGGTACAACTGGTCATCGGGCAGGCGGACCTCGGTATAGCGATCGGGGTAGACATGGAACTGCTCGGTGCTCCAAATATCACGCTTGGAGCCGGCCGTGGTGAGCGGCAGGTCGCGCAGGAAGAGCAACTCGCGCAACTCGCCAGTGAAGCGCGGCTCCGTGCTCTCGGCCACGATGCGTATCTGCATCGGTCCCGCGCCTCGCAGCGGCCCCACCACGTCCGTGCGCGGGTGCTCGCGGCTGGTCGCGAAGTCTGTCAGAGGGATACGCACAATGTCTTCAGCGATGGTGTGCGGTACGTTGAAGGGCGGCATCACTGAGACCACGTTGGTGTCGGGGTTGTCCAGCACGGCTCCCCGGAAATAGCCCTGGAGGACCAGGCTATCCTGGAAGTTGACAAAGCTGTAGGGCTTGGGAACTGGCGTGCGGAAAGTAATGTACTTGAATTCCCAGTCCTCGCCCTGGGTGTTCTGGGCGTCGCGCGGGACGACCTGGAGGGCGACCACGTTGTACTCGTGGCCGTCCACGAAGAAGCGCTTGAGATACCACGGCGTCGGCTGGGCCAGGTTGCCCGCCGACCCCGTCGTCAATGGCGGCATGGGTCGCGCCGAGGGCGCGGCCCACGCTGACGACCACCGTTTCGCTGTACTGGTTGATGCCGCTGACGTAGAGATACCAGCCGCCGTCCACGCGGCCCAGGTTATCCGTGCCCGCCGGCAGGCGGCGCACGCTGGAACGTTGGGCTATCGCCATATCACCGACATTGAAGCTGGCGGCGCGGATAAAGTCCGGGTGGGACGAGTAGCCCCAGCGCGTGCAGCCCGCCACCGGTGTACCAGAAGTCTACGTCGGCCGTGGGCTGGCTGCCAAAGCCGCCCACGCCGATGTTCTTCAAGGTGACGAGGTGGTCCATGAACTGCAGGCTCTCGCCCCGGCGGAGGACAAAGTTCTCGACGGAGAAGATGGCGAGGCCGTCCACGTCGGGCGCGCCGGCCGGCCGCAGGCTGTCCACCTGGCCGTTGCCGTTGAAGTCAGCGCGGATACCCGTCTTGCGGGCCAGCGACTGCTCGCTGTCAATGGTGACAATGTCGGGTGTGCCGTCGAAGTTGGCGTCGAAGCTGGTCAGGCCGTAGCCGAAGCTCGGCGTGGGGTTCCAACTCACCCCCGCGCCACTGGGTGGGACGGGCAACTCGTTGCGGCCCGTCGCCATGGGCAGGGCCAGGCGGCTATTGCCGGGTTGGGCGTGGGCCGGGCGGTCCTGCGTATCCAGGAACAGGTAGGTGAACTCCTGCATCAGCGCCGAGAAGCGATAATCGCGCGTGCGGTCGCTCTCGAAGCGCAGCTTGTCCAGATAGCTGTTCTCGTACCACTGACGGAAGTAGACCTTCTCGCGCGCATCGGCCCCCTCAATCGAGATGCTGCCATAGAGCGAGGCCAGCGCCTCGTTGCTGTTGCGGAACTCGTCCAGGTAGGCCGGGTTGAAGGTAAGCGAGTCCTTGCGCGGCGCCTGGGGTAGTTGTGGGTTAAACGGCGCCCATGGGTCGGTATAGGGCGGCACTTCGACGCGGTAGCCGTTGGCGTCGCGCGTCACGCTGATATCGCCGGCCGTGCCCGTGAAGTCGTCCGGGTCGCGGAAGGTCTTGCCGTAGAGGCGCAGCCCCTGGGCGTCGCGGTAGATCTTGCCCGAAGGGTTGGCGGCCGGGTCGGGCGAGCGCGCCGGGTCGAACCAGAACTTGACGCGGTTCTGGGCGGCGAAGGGCGGCGGGTCCACCTGAATCGGCCAGTCGCCCCAACGGAACGGCGTGGTCCGATCCTGGGTCCACAGTTGGTACTGCCCCTGCGGCGCGCGGAAGGCGCTCGTCAGCAGATATAGGTCGGGGTTGGCGACCTCGCGGCCAGTGGCCGGGTCGCGGCGCGTGCCCGTCCGGGCGTCGGCCAGGTCGGGCAGGGCGAACTCGGTATAGGACCACGGCAGGGTCCAGAACTGCTCGGCGTAGAAGAACTCAGTCGGCGGCTGGCCTGGCAGCGGCTCGGCGCTCTGCGGCCGCTCGCCGTACTTCTCGCGCAGCACGCCGAGGAAGGACGGCTCCCGGGTCTCCTCCCGGTAGGACCACTTGGTCTCACGCGGGTTATTGTAGACGCCGTTCTCTGTGGTATACGGGAAGGGCGCGTTGGCCTGGAGGATGGGCGGCACCGGGCCGACGAGCTTGCCGAAATAGTAGATCAGGTTCTCGGCTGAGCCGGGTGTAGCCGTGGGCGTCGGGTTGATAGCCCCCGGCGTCGGGATGGCGGCGGTCAACTCGTCGAGTTGGACGATGTCGGCCAGAATGTAGTGCTCGTAGTTGTAGGGCGGCAGCTTGGGCAGGCACTCGTCGGGCTGGTAGCCGCGCAGACGGACCGAGTGCTGGGCGATGAGAATATCCGGCCCCTTGGGGATGGGCTGGCGGAGGGTGATGAACTCGAAGTCGGAGGGGTCATAGGGGGCCGGTAGGTCGCCCCGGCCGTCGCCCAGGTTGCAGTCGGTCTGGTAGATGGGAGCGCCGTTGCCGCGGGCGGAGATGGCGACCACGTTGTACTCGTGGCCGTCTACATACATGCGCTTGAGGCACCAGGGGTCGCCCGGGCGGCGGTCGGGGACGCCAATGCCGTCTTCCATCGCGCTGAAGGGGCGGCCGAGGCCGCGCCCCAGCCACAGGGCCGCCGTGCCGTCCACGGTGTCCACCGTCTCGACGTAGGCGAACCAGGGGCCGACGGGGAACTGGCACAGGTTGCTGCCAGGGCCGCCGTTGCGCACGGCGCCGATGAGTTGCGTCGGGCCTTGCGTACCGGCCAGCGCCATATCGCCCACGTAGAGCAGTTGAGAGCCGAGATAGCGGGGCCGCAGGTCGCCGGTGTACCAGAACTCCAGCCGCACCGAGTCGTTGTACAGGGCCGACACGCGCACGACATGGTCGAGGAACTGGGCGTACTGGCCGACCTGGAGCGGGCGGTTGCTCAGGTTGACGTGGAGGATAGCCAGTTCGCTGCCATCCGGGGTCAACCCGGACCCCTGGCGCAGCCCCTGGAGGAGGCCGTCGCCGTTGAAGTCGGCGGCGATGCCCGTCTTGTCGAAGAGGGTCAACTCGCTGTCCACGTGGACGATGTCGGGCGTGCCGTCGAAGTCGGCGTCCAGGCTCGTCAGGCCATAGCCCCGCCCGCCGTTCCCCGTGTCGCTGGTGTCCAACTGGCCGTTGGCGTCGAACAGGTCCGACGCCCGCATGCCGACGGGGAAGACGAACTGGACCGTGCCGGCGCGGCCAAAGACTGGCTCCGGCTTGGCGGAGCCGCGCGGGACCGGCTCCTGGTTCTCCAGCAGGGTGTAGGTGAATTCCTGCTGGATGGCCGGATACCAGATGTCGTCCAGCCAGACCGGCAGCCCGTTTTGGAGGCGCGGGTCGCGCGGCCGGCCGGTTAGCGGGTCGCGGGTGAGGCGGTTGTCGGCGTTGATGTCCTTGTCCCAGTGTTCCGGCTCGTACCAAATGCGGTGCCAGACCTTCTCGGCGATATTGATGCCGTTGGCGAACATCTGATTGTAGAGGCCGCGGCGCTGGTTCTCGTCAAACGTGAACCCCTCGGCCATGTAGGCCGGATTCCAGGTGACGCTGTCCATGCGAGGGGCCTGGGGGTGCTGGGGGTGGAAGACGCCGGCGAGGTCGGTGTAAGGCGCGTCCTCGGGGACGGCCCCCGTCGCCGGATCCGCGATTTGGGCGGTCAGGCCAGCGCCGGGGTCCACAATGTTATCGGCGCCCGCCCCATAATAGCCGCGTCCGTAGACGCGCAGGGTGTAGAAGGGCGACGCCGTTTGGGCGCCCGCGTCGCTGGGGCCAAGCAGCCACAGACTGACGCCCAGCGCCAGAAGAAGTGGTAGACTCAGGACAACGGCCAGGGCCACGCGCGACAGGTTCCGCGTGTGCTGTACGGCCCAGGCCCACAACCCGGTGGGTCGAACCCCCATAGATATGCCTCCTCGCGGTCCCCCTCATGCGAAGAAACAGTCCCCTCAAGCATGATAGACGCGATACTAGGTCAAAAGAATCCCTTACCCTCACAATTCAAAACGAGTCGGTTGGGGGGAATGTTATGGACGCGCCGGAAGACCGGACAGGCAGAAGGCGATGTGAAATATTGAGCCGGTTCAGTTCCCTACTCTTTCCCTCCCTTCCTATCTGTCCCCCGCGCCGCCACCATCAGCAGCGCGGCCACCGTTTTCACGTCGTCAAACTCGCCCCGGCCGGCCCTGGCGATGGCCTCGGCTAACGGCACGAGTTCCGTCTCTAGGTCCACCTCGTCTTCATCGCCCTCGGCCTTCTCCTCGGACAACTCCGTCGCCAGGAAGACGTGCATAAACTCGCTGCTATAGCCAGGGGCCAGGTAGAAGCCGCCCAGCCGTTCGATGTGGCCGGCGGCGTAGCCCACCTCCTCCGTCAACTCGCGGCGGGCCGTGACCTCGGCCTCTTCGCCCTCTTCGCGCGTACCGGCTGGCAGTTCCAGCAGCCGGCCGCCGGTGGCGAACCGCGTCTGGCGCACCAGGACGACGTAGGTCTGGCCGTCGCGTTCCAGCAGCGGGACGATGGCGACGGAGCCGGGGTGACGCACCAGGGCTTTGGGATGGCCGCCGGCCTCGGTCATCTCGACAAAATCAAAGGCGTGGGTGTGGTAGACGACACGGGTGTTGGACATGAAGCCTCCTTAGTCCCACGCAAGAAAGCGTCGGTAGGTCCAATACTGGGCGTAGGCTAGGGCGAGGCCCACGACCGCGCCGATGACCACCCCTGGTGTCAACCCGCCGGCCGTCAGGCTGGCCGGGTTCAGGGCCAGCGTCAGGAAGCCGCTCAAGCCGAGGGTCAGGGCAAAGTTGATGACGACAACAGAGACGAACATCAGGAATGCCACGCTGCGCGGCTTGAGCGCGGGTGGGCGGGTGGCATCGGTCCAGCGGAACGCGGCGCGGGCCTTCTCGTCGCAGCGGTCCATGTAATACGTCTTGAGTTGGTTCATGGCGCGGACGCTCTCCAGCCAGGCGGCCCGGAGTTGCGCCAGTTGCAGGATGGTCAGCCAGCCCAGCGCGATGAGGACGGCGAAGATCAGGCTAAAGGCCCAGAAGAACCAGGGCGTCGGGCTGGTATCGAGCTTGAAGCCCAGCACCGCCCCCACGACTGCCGCTGCGGTGACAAAGTAGAAGTTGGCGACCCGCGCCCGGTCTTCCGTAGACTGGAAGGCCGTCTGGGTGATGTAGCCAAACTCGGCCAGCAGGAAGGCATGGGTCGCCGCGTCGGGCTTGACCTCCGGCGGTGGGGGCGTGGTAAGCCGCACGTCCAGCGGCTGCGGGATGAGCACCGAGGCGGGCGCGGGGGGCAGGTTGGCGATTTCGACCTGGAACGGCTGGGGCACGCCGAAAGGGAGCGCCTCGGCCATCGGGTCGGCCTCCGCCTCGGTTGGCGCCTCCGACTCGGGCAAGGGCGTACTCTCCGAGGGCGGGGGCAGGGCCGGCATCTCATCCTGAGCCGGCGAAACAGTCTTGGCGCGGCGTTGGCGGCGGAACCAGTCCATGCAGACTCCTATTGCGTAGTGCGTAATGCGTATTTCTGGGATACGGACTACGAAATACGCATTATGTACTACGTATCACGCCTCACGGCAACTTATCTAGCATCCCCAGCGCCGTCTTGCCGGCGGCCGCCAGGTGGTCGGGGCGGACGCGGTCGGGGGTATCCTGGGGCGTGTGGAACAAGGCATCGTCCCGGAAAAAGAAGACAGCCGGGATACCCGCCTCGATAAACGACTGGTGGTCGCTGCCGCCACTCTCTAGCTCGCCGACCTGCCCCGGGATGCCCAGCGCGTCGGCGCTCGCCTTCGCCAGGCGGGTCAGTTCAGGGCTGCCAATGAGCAGGAACGGGTTGTCGGTCGCGCCCAGCATGTCGAAGTTGAACATGGCGCGAACCTGCTTGCGCTGCGTCGCGCTCAAGCTGTCCACGTAGGCCCGCGAGCCAATCAGCCCTTCCTCCTCGGCGTCGAAGCCGATGAATACCAGCGTCTCAGGGCGGTTGGAATGGGCCAGCACGCGCGCCAGTTCCAGCACGACCGCGGTACCAGAGGCGTTATCGTTGGCGGCTGGACCAGCCGGCACACCATCCAGGTGGCCGCCGAAGATAAGCACCTGGTCATTGCCGGGGCGCGTGGCGACCACGTTCCAGGCCTGGCGCTCGCTAATCTCGGCCTCAACCTCCAGCCGCGCCGTGACCTGGCCTTGCTTGAGCAGGCCGAGCAGCATCTGGCCCGTCGCGCCGGAGACCGCCACGGCGGGGACCGCGCTGCGCTCCTGGAGGGTGCCGGTGAAGGCCTGGGCTTCCGAGTTATAGATGATGACGGCGGCCGCGCCGTTGTCGGCGGCGTACTTGACTTTATCTCTGAGGAAGAACTGGCCGCGCTGAACCAGGGCGATTTTACCACGAACATCGAGATTGCGGTAATCCTCGGCCCGCCCCGGGTTCGGCACCGCTACCAGGGGCGCCGTCACGCTGCCCGATAGGGTGTAAATCAGGGCCTGGACTTCGAGGTCACGCGCTTCGGGCGCGGTCAGCGCGAGCTTGAGTGTTTTCTCCTCGAAGCTGCGGACCGGGAACGTCTGGCGTTCCGTCTGGAGGCCGAGCGCCTCGAACTGCGCCTGGACATAGGCTACGCCCTTCTGGCCGCCCTCCGTCCCCGCCACGCGCTTGCCAATGTTTCCCGCCAGGGCGAAGACGTGCTGGTAGGCGCGCTGCGCGTCGAACTGGGCCGGCCCAACGGCTTCTGTCCCCGGTCCAGTAATCTTGGTCGTCGCCGCTTGGGTCGCTGTCGCCACGGGCACGGTCGCCGTTGCTGGTGGACCCGCAATGGTGGGTAGCCGACCGTAGCCGTCGGAGACGCGGGCGTCCCAATGGGAGGCTGCGCACTGGCTGCCGATACGGCGGTGGCCGTGGCGGGGACAGCGGTCGAGGGCGCACTCGTCGCGGCTACGACCGTGGGCTATTGAGCCGGGCGACAACCCGGCCGACCGCTGGCGCCCCTGGCAGCCAGCCAGCACGGCAAAGCATAGCTATGAAAACAACCCATCGCTTCATCATTTATCCTTCACTCTCTAGCAGCATTCAAGACGGCTTCTAGATTATAGTCAGCCCAGCGCGTCCGGTCATGTGTGAGATTGCAAATCCTGAGCCGTGTAGAGGGCTAGCTGGCACACTGAATGCTTGATTTACCTTCACCTAGCCCTAGGGCGTGGGTCTGGGCTGGCTGATGGGGAGGGGTTCAGCTCCCCCTTCCTTCGCCCGTCTGCTTCTGGACAAACGCGCTGACTGGGCTATAATCACCACACCGATCGCGTTCGCCCCTAACCACCCCTCCGCCGACAGCGTAACGCCTTGCCATGCCGTGTCATGCGCCTGCGTCCTCGCCTGTCGGCTACCCTATTTCTGTCGGTCCGCCACCTAGAGTCTAGAAGGAGTTGTTCATGAGCGTGCTGCATCTTTTGTCGAAGCAAGGTGACGTGCGGGTTGAGTGGGACGTCCAGAAGGCTGAGTCGGGCGACCCGGAGGCGCTGGCGGCGATTGCCGAGGCGGAGCGCATCCTGGAGGAGGCGCGGCAGGGAGGCGGGACGGCCTTTGCCGTGCGCAACGGCGAGGCTGAGGTGCTGGACAAGTTCGACCGAACAGCGGAAAAGATTGTGGTGGCGCCGCGCATCGTCGGCGGCTAAGGAGGCGCTGTGCCCTACGCCCTCGTCCCGCTCGCGCTGGTCTGCCTGATTGTAATCGGTCTGGTCGGGCTGTGGTGTGTCTTGCCGCCGGACCGCTTCACGCGCCCCTGGCAGCGCGTCGTCGGCCCCATTGCCAGTCAGTACCACGCGGAGAAGACGGCGCGCAAGCTGCTCAAGGCGTCGCTGGCCCCAGAGGAATACGCCCGGCTCGAAGAGCGCGGCTACCTGGAAGTCCCCAGCCCCAGCCGCCCCGAGCGCGTGTACCGCATCCCCTACGGTCCGGGCCGCGTCGCCGTCTACGACCACGGGCGCTTCTCCATGAGCCTCTGCGTCCAGCCCATTGGCTGGCTCCCCAGCGCCGACCTGGTCTTGATGCACAAGCTGCATATCCAGGCCAATGAGGCCCAGTATCTCAAGACCGCCAACCAGTTACGCTACGGCTAAGTCCGAGCTTCCGTACTGGAGATGGCGCACGGCGCAGGAATGGAGATAGGTCCATTCCTGCGCCGTGCTGGTTTTGTGCTGGACAATGAGAAGAATATATGCTATGATCCGTCTAGATCGTCCGTTCGATTTCATGAATACTATGCTTTCGGATGGATATGGACCTTAGCCTACTTCCAGAATTAGCCTCTGGCTATCATAGTCGCGCTCAGGTCGCTCGAGTAGTGACCGAAGAATGGGGGGCCAGGAACCTCTACTGCCCCGCCTGTACTTCTAATACCCTTGCGCCAATGCCTCCGAATACTCGCGTGGTAGACTTTCAATGCCCGGTCTGCGGGCAACTCTATCAACTCAAAAGCAGCAAAACCTGGAATGAAACCAGGATTATGGACGCGGCCTATGACGCTATGGTCGCCGCTATCCGGAGCGATGCCACGCCTAATCTCTTCGTGATGCAGTACACGCCTGATTGGCTCGTTCGTAACTTACTGCTCGTGCCGCGTTTCTTTTTTACGGAGTCGGTGATTGAGAAGCGAAAGCCTCTTAGCTCAAAGGCTCGACGCGCTGGATGGGTGGGCTGCAATATCGTTCTGGGTGACATCCCGACAGACGGTAAGTTGCGTCTGATTTTGAATAGCGAGGTTATTGGGAAAAGCGAAGTTAGAGAGCAATTTCAACGTGTTCAGCCCCTTGCCAGCTTAGGAGTCAACCTGCGGGGGTGGACGCTTGACGTCCTCAAGGTGGTTAGGAGGCTAGGCAAGAGGGAGTTCAGCCTGCCGGAGATGTATCAATTCGAACACGAATTGGGGGAGTTACATCCTGACAATCAGAACGTGCGCCCGAAAATTCGTCAGCAGCTTCAGATACTACGTGATGTCGGGCTGCTAGAGTTTGAAGGCCAGGGTCATTACAAGCTTCGATGATGCACGAGGCGGAGAGGGATGAGATGTCCGAGCTAGACACTATCCATCGGTTATTGATATTCCCCTTCTACGTGACGGAGGGGATCAATCAACCCGAGCCGATGGCCGAACGCTTGGCCTGCTCTAAACGGCAGGTTGAACAATACCGGCAAGCCCTCGAACGGATGGGATTTCTCGTTTCCTCTCCAAAGAACAGTCCTTATGAATTGACGGAACTGGGGCGGCTCTACATGACCCTGGATACGCCTGAAAACAGCTTCCTAATAGGGCGATGTGCTAGATGAACGGATTTGACAAGAACGCCTCCAGTGTGGCAAGAGTGAGGTACCACCCAAACTCAACGCCACGCTGGAGGGTACGCCAATGATAGCAGACTTCGATGACTTCGTCACCTGGATGTACGTGCTCATTGATGACCTTTGGCAGCCGATAGAGTCCCTGTTTCCACGGCCCGGTCCCAAGTCCGGGTGCAGCGATAGCGAGTTGATGACGATGGCGATTGTCGGCGAGTGTCGAGGCTGGGCCATGGAAACCCACCTTATCCATGAGTGGCAGGCCTACCGCCACTTGTTCCCGCATATTCCAGAGCGCAGTCGCTTCAATCGGCGACGACGCAACTTGATGCTGGCCATCAACCTCCTACGCCAAACGGTGCTGCGGGTCTTGGATGTGGCCCAGGATGGTCAATGTATCATCGACAGTCTGCCCGTGCCGGTGGTGCAGTTTCACTTGGTGCCCACCGCCTCCCGCGAGTGGGCAGCCCACGGCGCCGCCTTCGGCAAGGTGCCCACCAAGAAGCAGACCATCTACGGCTACAAGCTGCACCTGTTACTGACCCTCGGGGGTCTCATCCTGGACTTCGCCCTCGCCCCAGCCAACGAGCCTGACGGGGCGGTCGGCTTCGCGCTCCTCGAGGAGCACAGTGACCTGACGGTCATCGGCGACAAGGCCTACATCCACGCCGAGCGCGTGGAGGACTTGCGCCAACGTCGTGGCATCACGGTCCTGACCCTGCCGCGGCGCAACCAGAAACGCCAAGTCGCCCCCAGTCTCCGCCGTCTCCTCAACCAGGCCCGTCAGATCATCGAGACGGTCAACGACCAACTGACCGAGCAGTTCCACCTCCAGACCCACCATGCCCACAGTTTCTGGGGCTTGTGTGCCCGCCTCTACACCAAGCTCGCGGCGCATACCTTGTGTCTCTATCTCAACCGCTTACTGGGGGAGCCCCACTTCTTGCGCATCAAGAAGCTCGCTTTCCCCATCTAGCACATCGCCCGAATAATACGCCGCCTATTCGCCTTCCCTGTGCTAAACGAAATCTTGATTCAACTGATTATCCGACCAAGCCATAGCTTGACAACAGAAGATGTTAATATGCTTGTCGAAGAATATACCAGGTCAGGCCACTCTCAATCCTTTATCGAACGAGACGCGAAGGTCCTCCATCGCTACTTGAAGTGGATGGCAATGTTGAGCGTTCTTCGTATCGACAAGAAGGGAACAATTGGCCTTCCCGCTGTAAGAGAGTTAGCTTCGTAAGGAAGAAAGGCATCCAGCTACAGGAGCCACCGTTATGCTCACGCGGCGCCGAGCCTACGACCCTAGCCACGACTACGGGCGCGTGCGCGACTTCCTGGTCGAGACGTTCGCCCTGTACCAGCGCCCGTTCAACTGGCTGATTGACCACTGGAACTTCTGCCGCTACTTCGTGGTTCCCGTCCATACCTACTACAACACGCGCTACTTCGGCGTCCCGACGCGCCCCCATCGAAGCTGGCGGAATGAATTACCGGCCTGGGAAGCCACAATTGGCCTGTGGGAGACTGAGGCAGGGCAGGTGGTCGGCGTGGTCAACACCGAGAACGAGGAGGCGGGTGAAGCCTGGTTCCAGATTCACCCCCAGTACACCCATCTTTACGACGAGATGCTGGCCTACGCTGAAACCCATTTGGTCGACCGTGTAGACGGCCTCGGCTTCCTCAAGGTCTACGTCAACGCCGACAGCGAGCTAGAAGGGGTGGTCCAGGCGCGGGGCTACCGGCGCCTCGACCGTCGTATGGGCTACCTGGAATACACCCTGGCCGCCGTGCCGCCTATGCCCCAGCTTCCCCAGGGCTTCACCCTACTCAGTGTCGCAGACGAGGACGACGTGGACAAGCGCCGCATCGCCAAGGCGCTCGCCTTTGGCAGCGGCTACGCGCCCTCGGACTGGCCGCCCGCCTCGGCGTTCCGTGAGATGCAGCAGGCGCCCGACTATCGGCCCGACCTCGACCTGGTCATCCGTGCCCCCAGCGGCGACTACGCGGCGTTCTGCACCATCTGGCTTGATGAAGCCAACGCCTACGCCAACTTCGAGCCGGTCGGAACCCATCTCGAGTACCAGGGCCTGGGGCTGGGACGGCTCATCATGCAAGAGGGCTTCCGGCGCATGGCCCGCTACGGCGCGCGGCGGTCGTTTATGCAATCCAGCAACGAGTTCTACCGCAAGGTGGGGTTCCGCGAGACTCCCTACGCGATTTATCCGTGGATCAAGTACTTCCCGGTCTAGGCTACCGCAGCAGGCGTGGGGTCCAGACCTGGAGCAGCAGCATGACGCCGGAGGCGGCGCTGAGCAGCAGGGCAATCATGCGCGTATCGTAGCTCCGTGTCAGGGCCAGGATGAGCAGGCCGCAGACCAGGGCGACGCCCTTGAGGCCAATGAGGACTAATGGCAGAGCCGCGCCGAGGGCGCCGCCGACAAATGGGGCGACCGTCGCGCCCAGGGCGCACAGCAGCGCGAGCAGGCCGAGCGCCTTGAGGAAGCCGCGCCCGGCCGACAGCGTCACAAAAAACGCCATCAGCACCGCCCAGATGTTGAGCGTGGTAAAGAAAAATACGTTATCCACCCACCCCTACCTTCCTACGCCTTCCCACGTCTTCCACTCTCTTCCCTCTTATACTCTCATCACCACCGGTAGAATCATCGGTCGCCGTCGCGTCCGACTGTGGAGCAGGCTGCCCAGCGTGGTCTTGACCAGGTCTTCCACACCTTCGGGCACGCGGTGGGCGTGCTCGCTCATGGCCGTGACGAGCGCCTGGCGGGCCTCCTCCAGCAGCGCCTCGCTGTCCGGGGCGTAGACGAAGCCGCGCGACACCAGTTGCGCTTCCAGCAACTCACCCGCCTGGCTGAGCGCGACAATGGCCACCAGGAAGCCATCCTGCGCCAGGTGGTGGCGGTCGCGCAGCACGACCTGGCCAATGTCACCGATGCCCAGGCCGTCCACAAAGACGGTGTCGGCCTGGACCTCCTCCACCACCGCCGCGTTGGTCTCGTCCATCGCCAGCACGTCGCCGTTGTCCAGGATAAAGATATTCTCGCGCGGGATGCCTAGCGACGCGCCGAGTTCGGCGTGTAGCACCAGGTGGCGGTACTCGCCCTGAATAGGGACGAAGTAGCGCGGGCGGACCAGGCTAATCATCAGCTTCTGCTCTTCGCGCGCGGCGTGGCCGGAGACGTGGACCAGACCTCCGTTGCCCGGCAGCGGCGCGGACTGGTAGTAGACCGACGCGCCCAGGCGGAACAGGTTGTTGATGGTGCGGTAGACCAGTTCCTCGTTGCCGGGGATGGGCGTCGCCGACAGGATCACGGTGTCGCCCGACCGAATCTTGACCTGGGCGTGCTCGTTGTTCGCCATGCGCGTCAAGGCCGATGTTGGCTCGCCCTGCGAGCCGGTACAGACAATGGCGACCTCGGCGTCGTCCAGCTTGTCCAGTTCGTTGATACGCAACAGGCGGCCCTGCGGCACGGTCAGGTAGCCCAGGTCGAGGGCCATGCTGGTGTTGTCCTGCATGCTCCGTCCGACCACGCCGACCTCGCGGCCATGCCGATAGGCCACGTCTACCACCTGCTGGACACGGGAGATGTTGGAGGCAAAGGTGGCGACGATGACGCGGCCTGGCGCGCTGGCGAAGATGCGGTCGAAGGTATCAACCACGGCCTCTTCGGAGGGCGTCAGCCCCGACCGTTCGGCGTTGGTGCTGTCCGAGAGCAGGGCCAGCACGCCCCGCGCCCCGAACTCGGCCAGCTTCTGGACGTCGGTGCGGCGGTCGCCGGTCGGCGTGAAGTCGAACTTGTACTCGCCGGTGTGGACGACGAGGCCGGCTGGCGTCGTGACGGCGTAGCCGACGGCGTCGGGGATGGAGTGGCTGACGGGGAAGGCTTCGACCTGGAACGGCCCCAGGCTCAGGCGGGCCGTCTGGGGGATAGTGCGCAGGTCGGCCGAGGCCAGCAGCTTGTGCTCCTTGAGCTTGACCTCAATCAGGCCACGTGTTAGGGGCGTGGCGAAAATGGGGATGTTCAGGTCGCGCAGCAGGTAGGGGATAGCGCCGATGTGGTCCTCGTGGCCGTGGGTGACGAGAAGGGCCAGGACGCCATCGGCGTGGTCGCGGAGATAGGTGAAGTCGGGGATGGAGCCGTCAATGCCCAGTTGGTCGCGTTCGGGGAACATCCAGCCGCAGTCAATGGCAATGATGCTCCCCTCGTACTCAAGGGCGGTCATGTTGCGGCCAATTTCCCCCATGCCGCCGAGGGGGATGATACGTAGGTGGCTCATACAGAAGATGCCATGTTTTCCTGGGGGTCGCGCCGCGTCTGCTCCCGCAGGATGGCGCGCACTTCCATGAGTATCTGGCCCAGGCGGTTCTTGCCCGTGCCGGTCTTGCCGCAGCCCCAGTAGTAATCCGAGGGTGAGGTCTCGATAATCTCTTCGTCGCCTGTCACCAGCAGGATGGCGCGTAGGTCGGCGTGGGTTTCGAACTTACGCAACACGGCGCGGCGCATCACGTCGTCCTTCACCCCCTCCCAGTCCGGGCGCAGGGGTCGGCGGCGCTGGCGGCCCAGGCGCTTGGCGTCGGCCGGCGTCGCCAGCTTGCGGATGATGTCCACGTGGTGCGTGCCGTGGAACTTCTGGGCCTGGAAGTAGTGTTCCACCGTCGGCCACCAGGCCCCGTCCAGCTTGAAGCCGTGGGGCGAGAAGTTGGAGAAGCAGCCGTAGGGCTTGTCCTGGACGCCATAGAACGTGATGGGCATAGTTAGCTCTTCCGCAGCACCACCGCGCTTTCCCGCAAATACCCTCTATCCCCACCCCACTTCGCCAACTGCTGGGCGCTGGTGTTCATGCGGCGGGCGATAAAGATGCCCTCGATGCTCAACCCGACGCGCTCGCCGATGCGGGCGATGAGCGCGTCCGTCGGGATGGGGACGCCGGCGTAGGCCGAGTTGGCGACGACGCACACCAGGCACGCGCCCGGCTTGAGGACGCGCGCCTGCTCGGCCAGCACCAGCAGCATATCATCGAAGTAGGCCCGAATCATAGCCGGAATGCGCGTATTCCACAACCGCGCGCCGTCAATCACCTCGACCAGCGCCTCGAGGGGCGGGTAGTCCAGGCGGTCGGTGGCGGTGATGGGCGTGCTGACATGGGAGCGCAACGACGCGCCGCGCAGTTGGCGGAACTGGTCGTGGGTCTGGACGAAGTCCAGCAGCCACATTTCGAGCTTGTAGACCTCGGCGTAGTCAAAGGAGTTCAGGTAGGGCGGCGAGTACACCACCAGGTCCACGCTGGCGGCGGCCAGCCCCTCCAGCCGCCGCGCGTCGCCCTGCTCGATGACCACATCACTTTGGAAGGCCACGTCGCGCCGTCCGGCCATTTCATGCAGGTCGCGCGCCATGCGACCCCACTGGTGGCCCAGCGCCTCGCGGACCGGGGCAGGCACAAAGGGCCGCCGGACGACCTTCAGCCCCTTGCCGTCCTTGCGCGCCAGGCTGACGCGCTCCACCACCGAGGCGAGGCCAATCTGGAGGAACTGGCGGTCCAGGGGATGCTCCACCTGGGCGATGCGCTCCTTTATCAAGAGCAGGTCGGCCAGGGCGTCGGCGGCGAACAGGCGGCGGAACGAGGATAGGGCCGGCGGGGCGATGCTCGGCTCGCCGCCCTCAGCCAGGAGGTCCGGGATGAGGCGAGCCAGCCGAGCGGCGTCGTAGCCCGGCCAGGCCAGCTTGGCGCGCCCCAGGAAGGCGAAGAAGGGGTTGTACTCGACGCCTCGGCCGTCCAGCCCGGCCAGTTGGCAGGTCAGCGGCGTCGTGCCGGAGCCGGCGAAGGGGTCGAGTATCAGCGGCCCGTGGTCGTCGGCTGGGCGCTGGCCCAGCCGCGCCCCGCGACGGTGCAGGTGGTCCGGCCAGTCGGCCAGCAGGAAGCGCTGTAAAGCCCAGTGGACGATGCCAGGCGCGAAGCCTTCCTTGAAGTAGTACCAGCCGTGAATGGGGTGCTCGATGTTCGTCCCAAAGTTGACGACATGCCGCAACTTCGGGACGTTGTCATAGTCGTAGGGGACGCCGTCATCAATCTCTTGATAGACGGGCGCGAGGTGGGGAGCCGTGTTTGTCATGCCTCTCACTAGAGTAGCTTGCGAAATTCTTCGATTGTCAAGCCGGCATCTCGAACGATACCTCCCATCGTGATGGCATTCACAGGATTGTGGCGAGGTATGGTGACGATACGAACACCATTGGACATGACAATGTGCTTGCCCTGGCGAATAACCGTAAAGCCAGCCTTCTCTAAGGCGGCGACCGCCCTTAGGTGATTAATGCCTGGAAGCGACGGCATAACTAGGCTGCAATCTCGACCTCTCGAACCTGGGCGGCCTGGTCGCTTTTCAATAGATCCTCAATCGCCGCCAAGTAGTCCTGGATGGCATCCTGGATGTTGGCGAGGGCCTCCTCTTCGGAGTCCCCTTGTGACCAGCAGCCAGGCAGAGCCGGGCAAGAGACGGCAAAGCCTTCCTCGGACGGGTAGAGGGCCACTTTGTACTTCACACTGGGTTGCCTTTCATCCGTGACAGAGTTGGTAGGGGCAGGCCCTCGTGCCTGCCCTGCGCCTGAGGATGGAGGCAACCACGGGGGTTGCCCCTATGCCGCGCCGCTACACCATTACCCTATCTTACAATAGACTCAACTGCTCACCGGGCGGCTCGCCCTTCTTAGCCGCCGCTTCTTGCTGCGCGAGGACTTCCAGCAGGCGCGGGATGCGGCTGAAGTCCTCCTCGATGGTGGCCTTCAAGCTCTGGTTGTGCAGGCCGGCGGCCGGGTGGAACATGGTCAGGACGACGTAGCCCCTGGCGCGGCGCGCCCGGCCGTGGACCTGGGTGATCTTGAGGCCGGGGCCGCAGAACCAGCCCATGCTGTGCCGGCCCAGCGTGATGATCAGCCTGGGCTGGATGATCGCCAGTTGACGCTCCAGCCAGACCTCGCAGGCGGTGATTTCTTCGGGCAGCGGGTCGCGGTTGTCGGGCGGCCGTGACTTGACGATGTTGGTGATGAACACCTCGTCGCGTTGGAGGCCGCCGAGGGCCAGCAGTTCGGTGAGCCACTTGCCCGACGCGCCGACGAAGGGCTTCCCCTGCTTGTCTTCATTATAACCCGGCGCTTCGCCGACGAGCATAATCTTCGCGTCGAACGGTCCCTCGCCCGGCACGGCCTGGGTGCGAGTCTGGTGGAGCATACAGCGCGTACACGCCTGAATCTCGGCGCGCAGTTGGTCTAACTGGGCCTGGCGGTCCTGAGGTGCAGTGTCAATCGTCATAGCGGGCGTCTCTTCCTGGGGTTTCTTTCGCCCCTTGCATAGTAGCCTAATCCCGGCGAAGTGTCAAGAGGGAGGATTGGATCAATTGGAGAGTAATTGTTTGCGTTTACCCCTGTCTCCGAGTATGATTGTCGGCTGGAGAAAGGGGAAACCCCGTGCGTGTCCTGATTACCGGCGTCTCCGGGTTCGCGGGCAGCCATCTGGCCGACTATATCCTCCATCAAGCCGCGTGCCAGGTCTGGGGCGTCGCGCGCCAGGCCGCGCCTGGTCTACCCGCCGAGGTGCAGCCAATCGAGGGCGACCTGCGCGAGCCAGGGACCGTGCGCGAGATTCTGGACACCGTCGCGCCCGACCTCATCTTCCACCTGGCCGCCCAGGCGTATGTGCCGGTGTCGTGGCGCGACCCGTGGGCCACGCTGGAGACCAACATTCACGCCCAGGTCAACCTGCTGGCCGCTCTGGCTGAGCGCCGCGCCTCGACCCGCATCCTGGTCGTTGGGTCCGAGACGGAGTACGGCATCGTCCGCCCCGAAGACATGCCGGTGGACGAGGACACGCCCCTCCGCCCCATCAGCCCCTATGCCGTCAGCAAGATCGCCCAGGACATGCTCGGCTTGCAGTACTTCCTCAGCCACCAGGTCCAGGCCATTCGAGTGCGTCCCTTCCCCCACATTGGCCCGCGTCAGAAACCCGACTACGTGGCGGCCAGTTGGGCCAGGCAGATTGCCGAGATCGAGGCCGGGCGGCGCGAGCCGGTCCTGCGCGTCGGCAACCTGGCCGTCGCCCGCGACTACACCGATGTCCGCGATGTCGTCCGCGCCTACTGGCTCCTGCTGGAGCATGGGACGCCGGGCGAAGTCTACAATATCGGCACCGGGACCGCGCGGCCCGTCCAGTCCCTGCTGGACCTGCTGCTCGGCCTGAGCCGGGTTCCGATTCATGTCGAAGTGGATCCCCAACTCTTCCGCCCGGCCGAGGTGACGGTCACGGTCTGCGATCCCTCGCGGCTGCGCGCGGCGACGGGCTGGGAACCGCTGATACCCTTCGAGCAGACCGTGCGCGACATTCTGGATGATTGGCGGAGGCGAGTTAAACAGTCCTAATGCGTAGTGCGTATTTCGTATCTCCTTACTGAAATACGAAATATGCACTACGCATCACGCATTATACATGAGGAAGGAACAATCACCGTGTCTAAGCGCAAGTGCGCTCTTGTCACCGGCATCACCGGCCAGGACGGCTCCTATCTGGCCGAGTTCTTGCTGGACCAGGGCTACGACGTCATCGGGATGGTGCGCCGCACTAGCACCGTCAACTTTGACCGCATCCGTCACATACAGGAACGGGTGAAGCTCGTCCCTGGCGACCTGATGGACGAGGTGTCGCTGATGGCGATACTGCGCGAGCATCGCCCCAGCGAAGTCTACAACCTGGCGGCGCAGAGTTTCGTGCCGACGTCGTGGGCGCAGCCGGTGCTGACCGGCGAAGTGACGGCCTTGGGGGTGACGCGCATCCTCGACGCGATTCGCATGGTGGACCCGGAAATCCGCTTCTACCAGGCCAGCTCGTCAGAGATGTTCGGCAAGGTCCAGGAAGTGCCGCAGACTGAAAAGACCACCTTTTACCCACGCAGCCCGTATGGCGTCGCCAAAGTCTACGGCCACTGGATTACCGTCAACTACCGCGAGAGCTATAACCTGTTCGCCTGCTCCGGCATTCTGTTCAACCACGAAAGCCCTCGGCGCGGGCTGGAGTTTGTGACGCATAAAGTCACCTACCACGTCGCCAAAATCAAGCTCGGCCTGGCCGACCGCGTGCCGCTGGGCAACCTGGACTCGCAGCGCGATTGGGGCTACGCGCCCGACTATGTCAAGGCCATGTGGCTCATGCTCCAGCAGGACCAACCCGACGACTACGTGGTGGCGACGGGCAAGACGCACTCGATTCGGCGGCTGTGCGAGGTGGCCTTTGGCTACGTGGGGCTGAACTGGGAAGACTATGTGTATGTCAACCCGGCCGACCTGCGGCCCGCCGAGGTAGACCTGCTGATTGGCGACGCCTCGAAGGCCCGCCGCCAACTCGGCTGGACGCCCACCGTGACCTTCGAGCAGATGATTGAATTGATGGTCGAAGCGGACCTGGAGGCCCTACGCCACGAACAGGTCCACGTCCGCGCATAAGGAGGCTGTGTGGCCGGTCCAATCGTCTTTGGCACCGATGGCTGGCGTGACCGCATCGCTGAAAACTACACCGTAGACAATGTGCGCCGCGTCGCGCAGGCCTTCGCCCACTATCTCAAGTCAAAGGGCGATACGGCGGCCGGCGTGGTCATTGGCTACGATAACCGCTTCGAGGCCGAACACTTCGCCGCCGTGGCGGCCGAGGTCATGGCGGGCAACGGCATCAAGGCGTACCTGACCGAGCGGGGAACGCCGACGCCCATCATCTCGTACTCCGTGGTGGACCGTCAGGCGCTCGGCGCGATTAATATCACGGCCAGCCACAACCCGCCCTGGGACTGCGGCTTCAAGGTGCGCGACCATGCCGGCGCAGCCATCGCCCCCGACGACTTGAAGATTATCGAGGCGGGCATCGGCCCCGTAGAGAGCGTCAAGAGCCTGCCACTCAAGGCCGCGCAAGCTCATGGTCTGGTCGAACTCTTCGACGCCGCGCCCAACTACATCGAGCGGCGGATCAAGCCCCTGGTAGACCTGGACCGCCTGCGCGAGGCCGGGCTAAACCTGGTGGTGGACCCCATGTGGGGCGTCGGCGCGGGCTACTTCCCCCGCCTCATTGGCGGCGGCAAGACGCGCATCACCGAAATCCACAACATCCGCAACCCCATCTTTCCTGAGATGTCGCGGCCTGAGCCGATTCCACCCAACGTCAATGTCGGGCTGGCGAAGGTCAAGGAAATCGGGGCCGATATGGTCATCATGACCGATGGCGACGCCGACCGCGTGGGCGCGGGCGACGAAAACGGCGCCTTCCTGAACCAGTTGCAGGTCTACGCCCTGCTCGCGCTCTACCTGCTCGAAATCAGGGGACAGCGCGGCGCGATTGTCAAGACGCTGTCCACCACCTCCATGCTCAACG
Organism: Anaerolineae bacterium; assembly: GCA_026129165.1. GTDB lineage: Bacteria > Chloroflexota > Anaerolineae > Epilineales > JAHCIE01 > JAHCIE01. Next base: position 26,051 of record JAHCIP010000003.1, on the reverse strand, counting down.
CGCTGGGCAAGCTCTACGATGTACCGGTCTATGAGACAGGCGTTGGCTTCAAGTACGTCGGCCCCAAGATGCTCGAAACCGACGCCATGATGGGCGGCGAGGAGAGCGGCGGCTTCGCCTTCCGAGGGCTGCCTGAGCGCGACGGCATCCTGGCCGGTCTTTACCTGCTGGACTTCGTGGTCCGCACGGGCAAGAAACCGTCCGAGTTGCTGGCCTGGCTGTATGAGAAGGTGGGCGGCCACTACTACGACCGCATTGACACCATCTTCGACAACAGCCGGCGTGGCGAGATTCGGGAGCGCCTGGCCCACGACCCGGCCGAGGTGGCAGGCTTTAAGGTCACACGGGTGAACCGCACCGACGGCTACAAGTACGAGCTAGAGGGCGCGGGCTGGCTGCTTATCCGCTTCTCCGGCACCGAGCCGCTCATCCGCGTCTACACCGAGACGACACGCCAGGACAAGGTGCAGGACATCCTCCAGGCGGGCCTGGCCCTGGCCGGGCTGAAATGAGTTAGTGTTGTTAGTAGATACGCATTGCCATTTGAACCTGGTGCAGTTTGATGCCGACCGCGAGGCCGTGCTGGACCGGGCGCGAGCGGCGGGCGTCGAGCGGGTGGTCGTCATCGGCATTGACCGCGCCACGAACCGCGAGGTGGTCGAGCTGGCCGAGCGCCACTCCGAGGTGTACGCCGTCGTCGGCTACCACCCCAACTCGGCCGACGAATTCGACGCCCAGGCGTTGGATCAGTTGCGCCACGACCTGCGCCACCCGCGCGTCGTCGCCCTCGGCGAGATCGGCCTGGACTTCTACTGGGACCGTCAGCCGCGTGAGGTGCAGGCCGAGGTGTTCCAGGCCCAGCTCGACTTGGCGGTGGACCTGGGCCAGCCCATTGTGGTGCATATCCGCAGCCGACCGGAGCCGGGCCATGACGCGCACACGGCCACGTGGGACATCCTCCAGCCCTGGGCGGCGCGTCACCCGTGGCGCGGTACCGGCCGGCCGCTGGGCGTGCTACACTGCTTTTCCGGCGATGCCGCCCTGGCCGACGCCGCGCTTCAGGCTGGCTTCTACGTGGGCGTGGACGGCCCGCTGACGTATAAGAACGGCAAGGCGCTCCAGGCGCTGGCCCAGACCTGGCCGCTGGACCGCGTCGTGATTGAGACGGACGCGCCCTACCTGCCGCCGCACCCGCATCGCGGCCAGCGTAACGAGCCAGCCTATGTCCGCCTGGTGGCCGAGAAGCTGGCCGAGTTGCATGGCCTAAGCCTGGACAAAGTCGCGCTGACCACGACAGAGGCCGCCGAGCGATTGTTCGGCTTGCATGTAGCACAGACCCTCGACCGAGAGCCGATGGCCCATGAGTAACGCCCACCCCTCTTCCGCGCCCGTTGCCCCCACGCCGGCGCCCTCAGACCGCTTTGCCCTGGTGCGGCCCGACCTGGACCGCCTCGAAGCGCGGCTGCGCGACGTGTCCGACGTGCCCTACCCGCCGCTGGCCGAGGTCGTCTTCCAATTCGTGCGCGCCGGGGCAGCGGCTGCGGCCCGCCGTCGCCTTCTGGTCAACCAGATCTACCCCGCGCCCGCCCGAACGCTCATTGGCCCTGGCGGCGGCGGTCGAGATGCTGCACACGGCTACTCTTGTCCACGACGACGTGATTGACGAGGCGGCCCTGCGGCGCGGCTTCCCCACCCTCAACACGGTCTGGTCGCCCTCGGCCACCATTCGGGCAGGCGACTATATGTTTGGCCGCGCCGCCCGCTATGCCGCCGCCACCGAGCACCCCCGTGTCATCAGCCTGTTCGCGGATACGCTGGGCGTCATCGTCACCGGCGAGTTGCGCCAACTCTACCACCGGCCCGTCGGCCTGCCGTCGCGCCAGGATTACCTGGACCGCATCTACGGCAAGACGGCCGCCCTGTTCGCCGTGGCGGCTGAGGGCGCGGCGGAACTAGGCCGCGCACCGGAGTGGGCCGTCGCCCAACTGCGTGACTACGGCCTCCAGCTGGGCATGGCGTTTCAGGTGGTAGACGACATCCTGGACTTTACGGCGACCGAAGCGCAACTGGGCAAGCCCCGGTCGGCGGCGATCTGCGCGAGGGGATTGTCACCCTGCCCGTCATGCTCTACGCCCAGGCCGAGCCGGACTCGCCCGTTCTGCGTCGGCTGTGGGACGCCACGCGCGAGGGGGGCAGCGCTCGCGATGCGGCGGTGGACGAAGTCGTGGCGGCGGTGCGGCAGTCGCCCGTCAGCGAGCAGGCGCGACGAGGCCCGCCAGATGGTGGCCCGCGCCCGCGCCGCCCTGGCCGGCCTGCCCGATGTCCCCGCTCGCGCCGCCCTGGACGACCTGGCCGTGTACTCGGTCGGGAGACGAGAGTAGAGTAGTCAGTAATCAGTAGCCAGTAGCCAGTCGTCAGTAGCCGAAGTAGCCGGTAGTCAGTAGTCAGTCATCGGTAGTCATTAATGCGATAGCATCATTATCGGTCTTCCGTCTTCCGTCCTCGGTCAAGCGTATGCGCCTCGCCATCGTTATTGTCAATTGGAACGTCCGCGACCTGCTGCGCCGCTGTCTGGCCTCGCTCCAGGCCGCCATTGAGACGGCCGGCGTGGATACCACCGTCGTGGTCGTGGATAATGGCTCGGCTGACGGCAGCGTGGCGATGCTCCAGGCCGAATTCCCCTGGGTCCAGGTCATCGCCTCGCCTACCAATGTGGGGTTCACGCGGGGCAACAACCTGGCCCTGCGGATGTTGGGCTTTACAGACCCTATCCAGGGTCCAGGGAAGGGGGATGGGGGGTTAGGTCTTCCCCATTACATCCTTCTGCTCAACCCCGACACCGAAGTTCCTCCGACGGCCCTGGCGACCCTGCTAGCCCATATGGACGCCCACCCCGAAATTGGCTTGCTCGGCCCCAGGCTCCGCAACGCCGACGGCAGCCTCCAATCGTCGCGGCGGCGCTTCCCAACCCTGGCGACCGGTCTGCTGGAGAGCACCGTCTTGCAACAGTGGTGGCCTACTGCCCCGCCACTCCAGCGGTTCTATATGGCCGACCAACCAGAGGACCAGCCGCAGGCGGTGGACTGGCTGGTGGGCGCGTGTATGCTGACGCGGCGCGAGGCGCTGGTCCAGGTGGGCCTGCTGGATGAAGGCTATTTTATGTACTCCGAGGAGGTGGACTGGGCGCGGCGGTTCAAGGCCCTTGGTTGGCAGGTAGTCTACCTGCCGACGGCGGAGGTTCTGCACTACGAGGGCCGCAGCAGTGGACAGGTCGTCGCCCAGCGCCACATCTACTTCCAGACGAGCAAGGTGCGCTACTTCCGCAAGTGGCACGGCCCGCTGGTCGGCGAGGGCATCCGCCTGTTCCTGCTTGCCACCTACGTCTATCATACCGCCGACGAGGGCGCCCGGTGGCTGCTCGGCCACAAACGCCCCTTGCGCGCCGCGAGGGTACGCGCCTACTGGCAGGTGCTGCGGTCGGGGTTGCGGTATGACCGCCCCCCTCCGTATCGCCTTCATCGCTGGCGAGTACCCGCCGCTCCAGGGCGGCCTGGGCGACTACACCCGCGAGCTAGGCCGCGCCCTCGTCCAGGCTGGCCACGATGTGCGCGTGGTGACGCGGCGGGTGGAAGCTTCCCTGGCCCCGACTGACGAACGCGCCCAGGGTGAACCACGCGTCCTGCGGGTGGTGGCTGGGTGGGACTGGCGGGCGTGGCTGGCGGTGCGGCAGGCCGTAAGGGGGCGCGGATGTGGTCACATCCAGTACCAGACGGCGGCCTATGACATGCATCCGTTTATCAATACACTGCCGTGGCTACTCCGAATGGAGAATCTTGCTATCCTTCCCCTCTTCCTACCTCTGTAGGAAGACGTGGGAAGGATAGCAAGGAAGATCGTCGCGGTCGCCCCCTCCTCGCCTTTACCTACCACGACACGCGCACCCCCTACCTCTTTCCGAAGGCTGGTCCCCTTCGCCCGTGGGTGACGACGCTGCCCGGGCGAGGCGCGGACCTGGTGGTCACCACCAACGCGGAGGATGGGGCCCGGCTGCGGCCGGTCGCGCGCGCCCTGGCCTACATCCCCATCGGCTCGAACATCGCCCCGACCGCCGACGTATCGGACCGCCTAGCCTTTCGGGCGCGCTGGGGTATTGGCCCGGATACGCCCCTCCTGGTATACTTTGGCTTCGTGAACCGCGCCAAGGGGGCTGATACCCTGGTCGCGGCGCTGGCTATTTGCGGGCAGCGGGCTATAGGCACCAGGTCCTCATGCTCGGTGGGCAGGTCGGGGCGAGTGACCCGTCTAATGCCCTCTTCCTGGCCGAGGTCCAGGCCCAGGCCCAGGCGCTTGGCGTCGCCTCGGCCCTGGTCTGGACCGACTTCCTGCCCGAAGCCGAGGTTTCGGCGGCGCTCATCAGCGCGGACATGGCGGTACTGCCCTACCGCGAGGGTGTGTCTCTCCAACGCGGCACGCTCATGGCCGCGCTGGCCCACGGCCTGCCCATCGTCACGACCCGCCCGCCCGTTCCACCCCCTCCCAGCCCGCTTCCCCGCCTGGTGGACGATGTCAACGCCGTCCTGGCCCCCCCCGACGACCCGGCCGCCCTGGCTGACGCCGTGGCGAGGCTCTGGGCCGACCCAGCGCGGCGGGTCCGCCTGGGCGCGGCGGCGCAAGGGCTGGCGCAGGCGTTCCGCTGGGAGAGGATCGCGCAGCAGCACGTGGAGTGGTACAAAGGACTGATGACTAAAGATTAAAGATTGAGGTACTCTAGAACGAGATTGAGGATTAACGATTGGGAATACAGGACAGCCTGACGACGAAATACGAAATACGAAATACGAAATACGCATTACGCGCCCCTGCCTACTGGCTGGCGCTGGCCGTTGCCTTTATTGGGTTTGTCGCGCGGATTTGGTCGCTCGGCGATGCCAGCCTCTGGTTTGACGAGGGGTTGAGCATCGAGTTCGCGGGGCGCTCGCTCCCCGCGCTGCTAGATACCCTTGTGCGCGAGGACCTCCACCCGCCGCTGTACTACCTCTTGCTTCACTTCTGGATGGAAGTAGCCGGGCAGCGCGAGTTCGCCGTCCGATTTGTCAGCCTCATCCCTGGTGTCCTGCTCGTCCCACTGACCTATGCCACCGCCCGCGAGGTCTACCACGGGCGGTCGAGGGCCAGCCGCGCCGCGCTAGTAGTTGGCGTCCCCGCTGCGGCCCTGGTCGCCCTCTCTCCATTCCTGATCTACTACTCCCAGGAAGCCCGTATGTACGGCCTGGTCGCGTGCCTGGCGTTGCTGAGCGTCCTGACTCTGCTGCGAGCGACGCGGACGTCGGACGCCGCTGCCCCGCCCGCCTCTGTGGCCCGCCGCGCCGCGCCGTGGGTTGCCCACAGCCTGGCCCTGGCCGGCATGCTCTACACCCAGTATCTCGCCCTGTTCCTGCTGCCCGCCCTGTTCCTGTACGCCGCGTTGTGCGGCTGGCGCGCCTGGCGCGCCTGGCTGCTGTCGGCCGGGCTGGCCGGCCTGCTCTACGCGCCGTGGGTCGGCCCGGCCATCGCCCAGATCCGCCGTCTCGTCAACAACCCTGACTTCTTCCCCGCCGAATTAAGTCTGGGGGCGGTCACGGGGCGCATCCTCAAGAGCTTCCTGGGCATTGGCTCAGCGCGCCTGGCCGGCCTGACCGTGGCCCTGGCGGTCGCGGTCTGGGTCGTGGCGTTAGGCCGGCGCTGGCTGCGGCAGCGGGACCTGGCGCGGCGCGAGGCGCTGCCCGTGCTGGCCGCCGTCCTGCCCATTCTCCTGACGGCGGCGGCGGTGACGGTGATGCCCAAGTTTGCCGAACGCTACGCCATTGTCGCCGCGCCTGCCCTCATCATCGCCCTGACCCTCGCCCTGTTTACCCTCCTATGGCGCGGCTGGGGACGCTGGCTCTTCGCCGTCCTGGCGCTGGGGGCGCTGGCTTGGTCGGCCCCCCAAGCCTGGAGCGCGGCGCACACGGCCTGGGAGCCGCAGGAGGACGCGCGGCGCCTGGCTGGCTACCTGACCGAACGTGCCACCGCCGAGCACGCGATCCTGCTCATGGACGACGCGCCCTATGCCTTTAAGTACTACTACCGAGGCGCGGCCCCGTACTACGGCTTGCGCGTCGGTTATGCCTTCGACTACGGCGCGGATAGGCTCAACGGCGTCCTCGCCACCCAGCCGGACCGGGTCTGGCTCGTCCTGTGGCACCATGAGTTCGCCGACCCCAGCGGTATGGTCATCGCCGAGATGGAGCGCCGCAGCATGACGGAGCCGACCGTGCGGACCAACTTCTCCGGCTATACCCTGATGAGCTATCGGCTCAAGGACACCTCCCCCGTCACCGCCATCCCCACGCCCCAGCAAGCCGTTAGGGCCGTCTTTGGCGACCGCCTCCAACTTGTCGGCGTGGACCGGCTGGAGAATCAGGGCGGCGCGCTCCGTTGGATACTTTACTGGCAGGCGCTGCAGGAGTTAGACCGCGATTACATTGTCGCGCTGCAACTCCGCGACAGTCAGGGCCAGGTGAGTCTAACTCACGACCAGTCGCCCAGTACCCCCTATCTGGCAACGGCGGGCTTCCCCGTCGGCGTCACACTACGCGGCCTGACCAAGGTGGAGTTACCGCCGACGCTGACGCCGGGGACATACGAGGCGCAAGTCCTGGTCTGGGACCTCAAAGAGCAGACGAACCTGCCCGCTATTGGCGCGGACGGTCGGCCGCTCGGCATTGCCGTGCCGCTGGGCCGGGTCGAGATTACCTCGGACATGCTCAAGGGACCGTAGCCTCTCATTTACCTCTCATGTGTTTTTCAGGCATTTCTCAGCCCCTATCTGTAATATAATCCCGTACGGGTCTGGCTTGTTGGCCAGGCCCGTCGTATGCTGTCTTGTCAGGAGCCTGTATGCCCCACATGATTGAAGTGGATCATCTGACCAAATATTATGGCGGCCGCCCCGCCATCAACGACGTAACCTTCGAGGTAGACCAGGGCGAAATCCTCGGCTTCCTGGGTCCCAACGGCGCGGGCAAGACGACGACGATGCGCATCCTGACGGGCTATATGCCGCCCAGCGACGGCACGGCCCGTATCGCTGGCTTCGATGTCTTCAAGGACTCGCTCGAATGCCGCAAGCGCGTCGGCTACCTCCCGGAACCGTCCCCCTATATCCTGAAATGACCGTCGAGGCGTACCTGGATTTTGTTGCCAAGCTGCGCGGCGTCGGTAAAGGCCGCCGTGACCGGATCTGGGATGTCATGGAGAGGATCCGTATTGATGACCGCGCCGACCAGCTCATCGGCAAGCTGTCGCGCGGCTACCGCCAGCGCGTCGGGCTGGCCCAGGCCATCGTCCGACCCCGATGTGCTCATCCTGGACGAGCCGACCGTCGGCCTCGACCCGCGCCAAATCATCGAAGTCCGTGAACTCATCCGCGAGATTGGCCGCGTCCACACTGTCATCCTCTCGACCCACATCCTACCCGAAGTCCGCGAAATCTGTAACCGCGTCATCGTCATCAATAAGGGCGAAATCGTCGCCATGGACACCATCCAGGCGCTCGAAACGCGCCTGCAGGGCAATGCTCGCGTCGTCCTGCACGTCGCCCGGCCCGATGGGCTGGCCTCGCGTCTGTCCGACCTCAGTGGCGTGCTGGGCGTCCAGGAGGACGCGGACGGCGTCTTTACCCTGGAGTTGGACGAAGATATTGACCCACGCCCTCAGATTGCCGAGGCTGTGGTCCACGCGGGCTCGGGCCTGCTGGAACTGACGCCGCTGGGCATGAGCCTGGAAGACATCTTCCTGGAACTGACCACCGACGAGGAGCCGGTCGAGGTGGTGGAGGCGGCGGAGGAGGAGGAACAAGCCCATGCGTAACTCGCTCATCATTGCCCAGAAAGAACTGGGGACTTATTTCGCCTCGCCCCTGGCCTATGTCATCACGGCGGTCTTCCTGCTCGTGTCGGGCTTTTTCTTTTCCCGCCTGATCCAGATTACCGGGGAGGCTAGCCTGCGCTACTGGTTTGGCAACATGATTATCGTGTTGCTGCTGGTGTCGCCTTTCCTGACCATGCGCCTGCTGGCCGAGGAGCAGCGCATGGGCACGATTGAACTGCTGCTGACCTCGCCCGTGCGCGACTGGGAAGTCGTCGTCGGCAAGTACCTGGGCGCCCTCGGCTTCATGCTGTTTATGTTCGCCCTGACCCTGTTCTATCCCCTCCTACTGAGCCGGCTTGGCAGCCCCGACTGGGGGCCGGTCGCCGGTGGCTACCTGGGTATCATCCTCTATGGCGCGGCGGCGCTGGCGATTGGCGTCTTCGCCTCGTCACTGAGCCAGAACCAGATTGTGACGGCGTTTGTCAGCTTCGCCATCTTGCTCATCCTCTACCTGCTCAACGCCGGCATCACGGGCACGCAGACGGGCGTCATCGCCAATGTGGTCGAGTACCTCACCATGGGCGCCCACTTTGACGACTTCGTGCGCGGCGTCATTGATACCCAGCACATCGTCTACTATCTGATTATGGTTGTCCTGTTCCTGTTTATGGCGACCCGCATTGTCGAGTCGAAGCGTTGGAGATAACCCATGACCGCCTTCTCTCGACCCTATTCAGTTTTTGCCGCCGGGCTGGCTGCCCTGGCCCTGGCCGCGACCGTCATCCTGTTCGGCGTGCGCGGCTGGGACACCTACACCCAGGTCGCCCTGGCCGCCGGACTGGCCCTGCTGGCGATTTTTATCATCCTCGAACCGGGCTGGACGCGCGAGCGGTTGACGGGCCGCAGCGCGAAGTATGGCTCCAACGCCGTGGTGCTCACGCTGGCGGTGGCCGCCATCCTGGGGTCCGGCGCGTTCCTGTCGCAACGCTACAACAAACGCTGGGACCTGACGGCCAACCAGCAATTCAGCCTGTCCGAACAGACCATCGCCATCCTCCAGAATCTCAAACAGCCCATCCAGGCCGTCGGCTACTACCAGCCGAGCGACGACACGGGCCAGCGCGCCAGTGACCTGATGAAGGAGTACACGTCCCGCTCCAGCCAGATCACCTACGAGGTGGTGGACCCGGTCACACGGCCCCAGGCGGCGCGCCAGGCTGGCATCACCGGCCCGTCGATTGTACTGACGTCGGGCGACAAGCGCCAGACCATCATCTCGACCGACGAGCAGAGCATCACCAGCGCCCTTATCAAGTTGACGCAGGACAAGGAACGGGTGATCTATTTCACCACGGGCCACCAGGAGTTCGACCCCAAGGGCGGCACGGGTCGCAACGATGGCTACAGCATCGTCAACCAGTATTTGCTGCGCGACGGCTACAAGGTCGTCACGGTCAACCTGGCGATTAGCAATACCATTCCGACTGATGCGACGGCGCTGGTCATCGCCAGCCCGCAGAAGCCGTTCAGCGATGCCGAGGTTAAGCTGGTGCGCGACTACCTCAAGCAGGGCGGCAAGGCGGCCATCCTGCTCGACCCGCCCATCAACAACGCCACGCAGCCGGAGCCGCTCATTGGCCTGCTGGCCGAGTGGGGCGTCCGCCCGCGCGTGGATGTCATCGCCGACCCGCAGCAGTCCATCGCGGGCAACCCGCTGACGCCAGCGACGACCCAGTATTCGATGACGACCGTCACCAACGGTCTGGAGAATGCGCTGACCTTCTTCCCCGGCGCGCGCTCGCTGGAAATCCTCCAGCCCGCGCCAGACGGGGTACTCGTCACGCCGCTGATTCAGACCAGCGCGTCGAGCTGGGGCGAAACCGACTTCAACGGCCTAAGAACGCTCCAGATCCGCGCCGATGGCAATGATGCGCGCGGCCCGCTGACCATCGTCGCCTCGGTGGAGAAGGGCAGCGCCAACCCGACGCCGGGCGAACCGCAGACGCGCCTGCTGGTCGCAGGCAATGCCTCGTTTGTGGCCGACAACATCCTGCAGCAAGTCCAGGGCAGCGCGAACCTTGACCTGTTCCTCAACGGGGTCAACTGGCTGGCCCAGTCGGAAGACCTGATTGGCATCCGCCCCAAGCCCGCCGACGACCGCCGCGTGACCCTGACCACGGACCAGAGCCGTTGGCTGCTGCTGTCGTCCGTCTTTATCCTGCCCGCCCTCGTCTTCCTCTACGGCGCGGGCGTGTGGTGGCGGAGGCGCTAAGAGCGACCAAAGACCAAGAACGAAAGACGGACGGCGTGATGCGTGATGCGTCATCCGTTATTGGTCCTTCGTCGAGGATTAAGCTATGAATTTCCGAAACACACTCATTCTGGTTGTGATTGCGATAGCCGTCGTAGCCGGGGTGTACTTTACCGAGGGGCGGCGGGATACGTCGCAGGATGCGTCCAAGACGGCCAGCAACCAGTCGGTCCAGGTGCTGGACCTCAAGGCAGCCGACGTGACGAGGCTCAAGGTGACGGACAAGGACGGCAAGACGGTCGAGGCGACCCACGAGGGCGGCGACTGGAAGCTGGTCGCGCCGACCCAGGCGCCGGGCGATACGACGCGGCTGGATGGCATCGTGCGCCAGGTGGTCGAGACACGTGCCACCCGCAAGCTCGAAGCGAAGGACGTCAACCTGGCCGACCTGGCGCTGGAGAAGCCCGCCTTTACCATCACGCTGACCACGGCCGCGGCTCAGAAGACGCTCAAGGTAGGCGACCAGACGCCGGACAAGTCGGCGTACTACATCCAGGCGGACGACGGCTCGATTTATACGATTTCGACGCTGGCTGTCAGCGGGGCGGCGGGCCTTATCGCCAATCCACCCATCCAACCGACGCCTACCCCCGGCCTCACCGTCCTGCCGCCAGAGGCGACCTACACCCCGACGGCCACACCAGAAGCCTCGGCCACGCCCAAGCCGTAACGACAGAGGCTGTGACGCCCTCCACTTTCCCATACTCAAACCAAGACCCCCTTGAAGGGTCATCCTGAGCGAAGCGAAGGATCTGCTCTGACAACACCTCCAGAGCAGATCCCTCACTACGTTCGGGATGACAGTCAGAGGCTCTGTGCAGCAGTGAGACCCTGAGCGAAGCGAAGGGTGACAGTCGAAAGGGCCTTGCGACATAGTAACTCGGTCCCATCCTCCACTCTACCTGAAAGCCCCCTCTACGATGGCTCGCCTATCTTTCCCCAATCGCTCGCCCCTCGCTCGCGCGGCTCTCACCATAATCGGCATCACCCTCCTGGCCGGGAGCAGCCTCGCCTGGTACTTCCGCTTCTTACATCAACTACCGGCCGAGTTTGAGACGCCGCTGGACGCCGAGAAGACGCGCGTCCTCGGCCGGCCGGTGCGCGTCGGAGGCTGGGGCGGCGGTGGCGGCGGCGTGACCCAGCCGCCCGTCATCTTTGTGCACGGCACGACGGGCGCGGCCTGGAACTTTGGCAGCGCCCGTCTGCTCTTCCGCCTGTGGGGCTACACGCCCGATGAATTGTGGGCGCTGACCTATGGCTGGGGCGGGGCGCGGCACGTGGATTCGAACGGGGTGGAGACCACCGACGACAGCGTGGATGAGAACCTACCTGACCTGGACGCCTTCGTCCGCGAAGTCCTGCGCTACGTCCAGCGGCGCAACCCCTCTATCACCCAGGTGGACCTGGTCTGCCACAGCATGGGCGGCGTGCTCGCCCGCCAGTGGCTGCGCCAGGGCGACAACGCCCGGCTCGTGCGCTGTCTCGTCACCCTGGACAGCCCGCATCACGGGGTTCAGGAGAAGTGGCTGCGCGAGGAGCGGTCGTCCACGGGCTGGTCGCGCTTCAACCAGGACTTCGCCGTTGGCAGCCCCTGGCTGGCCGACCTCAACACGCCGCCGGAGGTCCCACCCGGCGTCCGCGCCCTAGCCGTCTACGATGGGACAGGGCAGGTATCCTTCAACGCCACGCCCCTCTCGCCCCGTCTCGAAGGCGCCGACAACCTGCCCTACAACCTCGAACGCGGAACCCGCCTCGGCCACACCGCCTATATTCTCGACCCCGGCGTTCTGCGCGTCGTCTTCGACTGGCTGCATCAACCATCTTGAGTATCAGGCAAGAGCGCTAACTCGCGCATCATCTGGTCGAGTGGCAGCATTGCGCCCCCTCCAGCGCATACGCCACCCCCGGCCATGCTAAACACGCGCAGCACTAGCCCAACCGCTGCGCCACATCCCCCATGCGCTCGAAGCGGACATTGGAGTGGCGCAGGCCGTGCTGGATGAACTGCTCCAGCATGGCGATGCGGTGGCCGCGACCGATTACCTGCGGGTGCATGGCGACGGTCAGGATGCCGCCGTCCAGGTGGGTGTGCATCCAGTCCAGGTCGGCGGTCCAGATTTCGAGCACCTTACTCGGCGCGGAGGTCCCGTTGCGGTAGGGGTTGAAGTTGAACTGGAAATGGACCCAGTCATCGAACTCAAACGACATGGGCAATTCCCAGAGCCGCGCCGGCCGGCCCTTGACCAGCGGCGTCTGCTGCGTCACCTGGTCGCCCAGGCGAGGGTGGTAAGGCCGAAAGTCGTCGGCCATCAGGCTGGAATCGTACTGGAAGCCGTACTCCTCCAGCAGGCCAAGCGTCGCGCTGGAGAAGTCGGCCGAGGGCGAGCGGAACCCCAGCGGTTTCACGCCGACCTGTTCCAGGCTGGTCAGCGCCCGTTCCATATCGCGCCGCTCCTCGTCGGGCGTCTGCTGGCTAGGGTCCACATGGGCATACGAGTGATGCGCGACCTCGTGGCCCGCTTCTAGAACCGTCGCCACCACTTCCGGGAACGAGTCGATGGTGTGGCCGGGGATAAAGAACGTCGCCCGCAGGTCGTAGCGGCGGAGCAGGTCGAGCACGCGCGGGACGCCGACATTCGCACCGTACTCGCCCCGATAGAGCATAGCCGGGGTGACAGTGGAGTAGCCAAACCAGACGGACATCGCATCGAAGTCAAACGTGAGGCAGATAGTGCTGTTAGGCATGGGAGGGTCTCCTGTGGGGAAAGTTGTGCTAACTTGGGGTACTCATATATTATATGAGTCATCATCCGCCGGGCGTCCTGAGCGAGGGGCCGGGATGCCGGATGTGTCTATCCCCCCTAGACAGAGAGGTTTCCATGAGTGTGACACGTGAACGTTTCGAGCAGGGTATGACCTACGCAGCCTATAAAGCCCAGATGACGCGCAACCGCGACCGTCTCGAAGACAACGAGCAAGCCGTCCATCTTCGCCCGGAAGATACCGAGTTCTTCGCCAACCTGGCGGAGCCGATTAACGCCCTGGCGCTGGTGGAGGATTGGTGCGGCGACGTCCTCAACAACGTGCCGGTGGTGGTCAAGGCGGCCGAGGCGACCGGCAAGCTCAACCTGCGCTTCTTCCTGCGTGACCAGAACCTCGACATTATGGACCAGCATCTCAACCGAGGCGTCCACCGCTCGATTCCAACCATTGTCTTTTTTGACCAGAACTTCCGCGAGCTAGGTCACTGGATTGAGCGCCCCGCTATCATCACCGAGTGGCGGGAAGGGATGCTCACCGACTTGTACGCCACCGCGCCCGAACTGGCCGGTATCCCTCGCACCGCCTCGCCCGCTCAACTTACCGACGCCGCCCGCACCCGGCTGATGCAGGCCAACGCCGAGTTCCGCGCCCAGACCCGCGACCGCGCCAACCAGGAAGTGATCTGCGAAATCCGCGACCTGCTCAGCCGCGCCCTGGCGCCGACAGCCTTGTGAGGCAAGATGGCTCAGTCCTCCGCGCCTAATACTTCGGGCGAACGCCAGCCCGTCAAAGTCAGCATCGTCTACTGCGCCGCGTGCGGCTATGAACCGCAGACCCTTGCCCTGACTTCGGCCCTGATGCACGCCTTCACCTATGACCTGGCCGGCATCGAGTTGATTCCCTGGGAAGAGGGGGCGTTTGATGTGGTCATCAACGGCGACCTCGTCCACTCCATGTACCGCGAAGGCGGCTTCCCTGAACACGAGACGATTATCCAGGCCGTCCGTGACCGCTTGAAGGGCTAATCACACTGAGCTACCCATGACCATGCCGTCCGGCGGGTTCGACCCGCGCTCGCCCGACTTTCGGGCCAACCCCTACCCCTACTACGACCTGCTGCGCCAGGCCGCGCCCGTCTTCTACTGGCCGGCCTGGGGCATCTGGTTTCTTAGCCGCTACGACGACTGCAACACCCTGCTGCGCGACGCTCGTCTCGGACATGGCGAGATGACCTTCGCCGCGCCTGACGAGCAGCGCCCCCTGTTCGACATGCAGTCCCACTGGATGCTGGTCAAGAACCCGCCTGACCACACCCGCCTGCGGGGGCTGGTCCACAAGGCGTTTACGCCCCGCATCGTCGAGCAAATGCGCGAGCGAGTTCAGGCCATCACCGACCGCTTGCTCGACGCGGTCCAGAGGGATGGCCAGGCCGACCTGGTCGCCGCCCTCGCCTATCCCTTGCCCGTCACCGTCATCGCTGAGATGTTGGGCATCCCGCCCCAGGATCACCACCAGTTTCACGTCTGGTCCGACGACCTGGCCCGCAGCCTGGACCTGACGGATGAGCCAGAGGTCTATAACCGCGCGGGCCGGTCGGCGGTGGCCCTGACCGACTATCTGCGCGAGATCATCGCCCGCCGCCGCCGCGAGCCAGGCCCCGACCTGCTCACGGCGCTCATCCAGGCCGAGGAAGCGGGCGGACGCCTGAGCGAAGACGAACTCTACGCCACGTGCGCCCTCTTGCTCGTCGCCGGCCACGAGACGACCATCAACCTCATCGGCAACGGCGTCCTGGCCCTGCTGCGCCACCCCGACCAACTGCGGCGGCTGCGGGAGCAGCCAAAGCTAATCGAAACCGCTGTCGAAGAGCTGCTGCGCTACGACAGCCCGGTGCAACTGACCTCACGGATGGCCCTGGACCGCATCGAAGTGCGCGGCCAGGCCATCCCCCCCGGCCAGACGGTCGCCTTCCTCCTGGGGTCGGCCAACCACGACCCAGAGCGTTTTGCCGATCCGCAGCGTCTCGACATCAGCCGTGACCCCAACCCCCACCTGGCCTTCGGCAAGGGTATCCACTACTGCCTCGGCGCGCCCCTGGCGCGGCTGGAAGGCCAGATCGCCATTGGCACGCTGCTCCGCCGCCTGCCTCGCCTGGCGCTCGACGCTGGTCCCATTGAGTACCGCGACAACCTGACCCTGCGCGGCTTGCGCAGCCTCCCGGTGACGTTCTAAACTTCTGTTGGAACAACCTCCCGAAGGGTTGAACCCTTAGGGAGGTTACCCGGAGTAGCCCCGGCTACGCCGAGCGCCTATCTCTTCCACAATAGCCTTTCTCGCGTGACAACGAGCCACACCGCCACGCTAAGTACAGTACAAGTATGAGGGGGTGTCGGCAGCAAAGAGGTGGCTATGTCACAGGTCAGGCTCACGAATGATATACAGAGGGGTCAGATGGCGCTACTGATTCTTGCGCTCGTGGTGGGCCTGGGGGTCCTGCTACTCCAGCCCTGGGGTATCTCGAATTTGGCCTCGCGCCCGCGCCCGACGCAGACCTACGCAGAAGCGGTCCAGCGCATCGAAGGTCTGCGCGCCGCGGAGCCGGCGGCCATGAACCCGGTCTGCCGGTTCCAGTTTATGACGCACAACCGTCAGGTGGAACGGGCCATTGTGCTGGTTCATGGCTATACGACCTGCCCCCAACAGTTCCACGCCTTAGGTGAACGGTTCTTCGATTTGGGCTATAATGTCCTCATCGCGCCGCTCCCCCATCATGGTCTCGCCGACCGCATGACCGCCGAGCACGGTCAACTGACGGCGGAAGAACTGGTCCGCTATGCCGACGAGGTGGTGGATATTGGGCAGGGATTGGGCGAGCACGTGAGTATGATGGGGCTGTCCGCGGGCGGTGTAACCACCGCGTGGGCGGCCCAAAATCGGGCCGATCTCGACCTGGCGATGATGATCTCGCCGGCCTTTGGCTTTGAACAGGTCCCGACCCCCTTGACGGCGGCGGTGATGAACGTGTACACCTTCTTGCCCGATGCGTTTGAGTGGTGGGACCCGGTCAACAAGGACGTGGGCGGCATCCCCCACGCCTACCCCCGCTATTCGCGGCATGCCCTCGTCCAGGCGCTGCGCCTCGGGTTTGCCACACAAGCTGAGGCGCGACGCGCGAAGCCCGCGGCCGCCAAACTTATTGTCGTGACCAACGCGAGTGATCACTCGGTCAATAACGAGTTGACCAGGCAGGTGGTCGAGATATGGCAGGCCAGGGGCGCCAACCTGGTCACCTATGAGTTCCCGGCTGATCTGCGCCTCGACCACGACCTGATTGACCCGCTGCAACCGGCCCAGAACATCGAGGTCGTCTACCCGCGCCTCATTGAGTGGCTCACGGCGAGATGAGGCCGACATCCGGCAGAAAGGATAGGGCGATGACTCAAACAACCCCCTTAGGTCGCACCAGTGTGCAAGTCTCGCGATTGGGTCTTGGCGCGATGACATGGGGTAAACCGACAGGGATGGCGCGGTTGAACCCGGCCCAGATGGCCTACGGCCCCTCGGAGAGTGGGGTGGAGGAGGAACGAGCGCTGGAGGCGAGTCTGGCGGCCGGCGTCAACCTGATTGACACCGCCGCCATGTACAGTAACGGCGCGTCGGAGCGGCGCGTGGGCGAACTCGCGCGTGGAAAGGATGTACTGATCGCCACCAAGTTCCCGCCCAGCCCCTTTACCCGGGCCAACCGCCTGCCCAGCGAACTTGACCACAGCCTGGCTCGCCTGCAACGCGCCGCGATTGACCTGTATCAAATTCACTTCCCCGTGCCCTGGATGTCCATTCCGAAGCTGATGAACCTCTTGGCGGATGCGGTGGAGGCGGGCAAGGTGAAAGCGGTCGGGGTGAGTAACTATTCCGCCGCGCAACTCCGTCTCGCCCACGCGGCGCTGGCGAAGCGGGGCATCCCACTCGCTTCCAACCAGGTCCAATACTCGCTGCTGTATCGGAAGCCGGAAGTGGATGGCGTGTTGGATGCCTGTCGCGAGTTGGGCATCACCCTCATCGCCTACTCGCCGCTGGCGATGGGCGCGCTCACGGGCAAGTACTCGGCCGCGACCCGCGCGACCGGCTTCCGGCGCTTCGCGCCCAACTTCAGAGGCCGAGGCATCGAGGCGGTGCAGCCGGTCGTGGCGCTCTTACGCCAGATTGGCGCCCGCTACGACAAAACGCCCTCGCAGGTCGCTCTCCGCTGGTTGATCGAAGACGAGAGTGTATTGCCTATCCCCGGCGCGAAGAATGGCAAGCAGGCCGCCGACAATGCCGGCGCGCTCGCGTTCCGTCTCACCGCGGATGAGCGAGAGGCGCTCAGTCAAGCCACGCTCGCCTGGCGGGTGTAGCCTATCGAGTCAACGAGGTGCTGTATGAGCGACATCGTTGGCGACTTCTGTTTAGAGACTACTTTCTTACCGCACATCGCTTTGACGCTTCCCTCCTGCTCCGCCGCTACGGCGTGGCGTCTCTGCCAGGGCAGCGCAGACTTTATCGCCGCGTATTACCAGGCGCTATTCAGCGAGCCGGAATGGCGGGCGCGGCTGTGCGAGCCGGCAGCCGGCGCGGACGTCATCCGCTTTGTCGTCAACGAAGGGCTGGAGAACGCGGTGAAATACAACCACAGCGGCCTCATCACGCTGGCGGTGGGGGTCGCCGGCGCAGACTTCCTATGCCATATTAGTAATCAAGTCCTAAGCGCTGCGGTTCCCGGCCTACGCGAGCGCTTCAGAACCCTCATAACTGCTGATCTGGGACATACTTTGAGGGCATCCTGCGCCTTGGCGGGCCGCAGGAGTATCAACCCATCGAAGACCTGATGGACAAGGTGTTGCTGACAGAGCCGCGTCGAATCACACTGGATGTGAGGGCCTTGAACTTCCTGAATAGCTCTGGCATCAACGTGCTCTACAAGTTTGCGATTGCCACACGCAAAAAGGGGGACGTGCAGTTGGTGGTGCGCGGGAGTAAGTCTATCCCGTGGCAGGGCAAATCTCTGCCCAACCTGAAGAAGTTCAACTCGAACTTCGAACTCGTCCTGACGGAGTAAGAGGCTGAGCGCAGTCGGCGCGTAGGACCGGCATGTCCTCTCTACCCTATATTGAGTACGAGTGCGCCCCGTCCGACTTTCGACCGTATGGGGGTGATCCCGTGCGCTGGCTGGCGGAGGCGGATTACCCGCTGGTCCGCGCCGTCTGGCCTGCCGCAGCGCCCTGGCCGGCCACGACGCCAGAGAGTTGGCTGGCGGCGCAGGCGCTGGGCTTTCAGTATGCGGCCGTGATTCTGGGCGGCCAGATACAGGCGCTGGCCGCGGCCCTGCGCTGTCCCGGCCCGGTGGGGGAGGTCTGGCAGGTGTACACGCGGCCGGAGGCGCGGGGACGCGGCTATGCCAAAGCTGTGGTGTCCTTTGTAACAGCGGCGATTCTGGATGCGGGCCAGCGGGCTAGATGTAGCACGGCCCACGACAACCACGCCATGCAGCGTGTGGCGGAGAGCCTCGGGTTTCAACGAGTGAAACGTGCTTCGTAAGGCGCCCGAAGCTACCCCGTAGAAAGGAACATGACTATGTCTGGTTGGGATGCGTATGTCAATGCTATGGTGTCGGGTATTCCGGAGGGGGCCGCCGCGATCTACGGCACTGGCCCGGTGGGGTTGTGGTTCCAAAGTCCTGGCTTCGGCCTGACGGCGGACCAGGTCAACAAGCGGGTCTCACTCGTCAAAGACCCCCCTAGCGATTCCGCTTTCCACGTCGCCGACAAACGCTTCATCAAGCTCCAGTGTGAGCCGGGGTTTATCGTGCGCGGCAAGTCGGGCGAGTATGGAGCGGCCGCCGCCGTCAGCGGTAAGGCCATTCTGATCTGCTTCGGCAAGACGACGCCGCAGGCGGTGAGCGTGAGTGTCGAGAAGTACGCCAACGACCTAAAAAGTAAGGGTTTCTGACTTCTTGCCGCCTCAGCGCCTATCCGAAAAACCTCCCGCAGGTTTAGATCCTTCGCCTTCGGCTCAGGACAAGCCTGCGGGAGGTTGGCGCCGCGCACGGTGTTCCGGATAGGCGCCTGTTTCGCCTAGCGATCTCGCGCCCGCAGCCGGGCCTCGATTTCAGCCGGGTCCACCAGCTCGCCCGCGAACTTGAAGGCCAGGTTGGCCGCCTCGGCGTCCGTCGCCCAACCGCGCTCGACCATCTGCCCCAGGGCGCTGACCATCAGCGCCGCCGACCGCGCCAGCGTCAAGTTGTCGTCGCGGTTGAGGTCGGTCGTCGTCCACCGTAGGCCCAGGTCGGCCGCGCTCTGCACGGTCGGTCCGGGCAGCCGGCCGAGCGCCTGGGCGCGTAGGGCGGCCACGGCGAGCAGGTCGCCCAGCAGCCACAGAAACGTCTTCTGCCGCTGGAGGTAGTGGCGGTAGGTCGGCTCGTTGGCCTCGCGGGCCGTCGCCTGCGTCGCGCTCTCGGCGTCGGCCAGGAAGTGCGGCGGGGCCGCCGCGCCCGCCGCGATCATCTGGCGCAGCGCCTTGCCATCGGCCTCGGCCGCGTCGGCCTGGATGTGCGGCTGGACCGCCGACCACTTCTCGCTCTCCCCATGCACAATAATCGAGCCGTCGCGCGGCGGGACGCTGTACTTCTGGCGGGTGTGGGCGATGGCCTGGTCGGGCACGGTGACGTCCCACAAAAATATGGACTTGAGCTTGTTTACCCTCACCCGGCCTTCGAGCCAGTCGCGGTAGCTCCGCAGCCAGACCAGGATGGGTCCCAGATCGCCCTCGCCCCGCGTCGCGCCAATGGGTTTGTTGACGGTGTAGTGGAGCATAATCGGCTCGTCGGGGCGCAGGTCGGGGTGGTCGAGGCCCTTCCAGTAGCGGCCCTCCAGGTCGCCGGGCCGGACCTGCCAGTAGCCCAGTTCGCGCTCGTAGTCGTCGGGGTCGGTGTCCACGGCGCGGACCTGGGCGGCGGGGATCAGCCGCAGGTAACTGAGGCCGCTGGCCGGGTTGGGGAACAGGACCGGGAACAATTCGCCGGCCCGCGTCAATTCATCGCATAGGGACGCCAGCCGCAGGTCGAGGCGGTTGAGGCGGTGCGACCAGAAGGCGCGGACAAACTCGGTTAGATCGGGCGAGGCCGTCGCCACGACGCCCATGCCGTCGCCCACCACGTAGTCCGTCGTCAACTGGACGATGCGCCGCGCCAATGGGTTGACCCGCCAGGCGTCGAGCGCGTCGCGCAAGTCGTCCACGCGGTCGGTCCAGGCACGGTCGGCCGGCGCCGCCGCCGCGCCTACCTGCGTCCACCAGCGGTCATCCACCACCTTGACGGCCTGCTGCACCCGCGCCTCAATCACGTCGCCAAACAGCTGTTCGGCCAGCCGTCCCCGCCACCCCTCTACCGAGGTCATACCTTCCTCCTATTACACCGTCACCATGCGCAGCCGAAACTCCGCGCCGTCGCCGTAGACCTGTTCCGTCAACCCCTCGTGCTCCCACATGACGGTTAGCGTCTGGAGCGGGTCGGCCAGGGTCATCGGCGTCGTCGTATTCCAGAACTCGACGAGACGGCTGCGTACCTGGCCCGGCGCTAGCGTGTACTCGGCGCCATTGGGGGCGATGAGGCGGGGCAGACCGAGTACATAGCATTGGAGTTGGGCCGGCCAGCCGCCCTGGTCCGCCCAGATCGGTAGCCCCTGGCGGTAGCGCGTCACCTCATAGGTTGGCCCGCGTCGGTCGGCCTTGAGGATAAACCCCACCGCCGCCCCGCTGTTCACCGCCGCGTGGTACAGCGTGATATGGCAATCAACCCCTGGGATTGGCATAGGATGCTCCATTCTGACTGATAAGACATGGGAAGGGATAGGAATTCGACTGTCACCCTGAACGAAGTGAAGGGTCTGCTCCGACAACATACCAGAGTAGATGCCGAGCATAGCGAGGCATGACAGTCGAAGGTGTTTCGCCTAAACGCACGCCTCGAAGCCGAGTAGCGGAAGCTGCCAGGCCACGGGCCCACTCTCCGTCACCGCTACCTCGGCCAGCCAGTCTTGCCACGCCTGGAGCCGCCCCTGCGCCGAGTCGTTGGCCCAGCGCCGCGTGGCCGAGGTCACATTCTCCGCTTCGGTCAACTGCCGCGCCCGCGCCTCAGCCAGGTAGGCCGCCGCCCCCAACGCCAGCCCCTGCTCATGCCAGGCCGGGACGCTGGTGGCCGTCGCGCCGTCCAGTCCGTCCACCGTGTGCAGCGCCAGGTAGAACACTCTCGCTATCTCGCCCGTCGTTGGCTCCGCGCCGTCGGCGATGTAGACCGTCGTCGGCGACAGTGGGATGAAATAGCGCCGGTTAGGTGGGTCTTCCGGGGCGGACGGGGTATAGGGTAGCCACAGTTCGCGCACTGTCAGCAGCCCTGCCAGACTCGCCAGGCTGATTTCGCGGTCGCCGCTCGTCAGCGTCAGCGGCGTCACCACCGTCCGCGCCGTGACCCGGCTATAGGCTTCGAGCGCGGCCCGCAGCGCCGTGTCCACCTGCGCGTCGGTCCACACCGTCGCCCCGCCGTCACGCGCATGATCCCGCACCGACGTGCGATAGGCCGCCAGGTTCATACCGCCCCCGGCGCGTAGTAGATGACCACCGCCCCGTCCACCGCCGTCGGCGACGAGCCGCCTGAGAAGTTCAGGGCGACGCCGAGGATGCTATCCGCCGCCACGAACACAGGGGCATTCGTCCCGCCTACCGCCTTCGACTTCCAGAGCGTGGGCGTCCCCGCCGTCGCCACAGTGATGGCGCTGATGACGTCTGTGCCGTCGTCTACGATGTCAATATTGGAGTTGGTGGGCGTGCCGGTGTGCGACTGCGGGCAATACGAAACCGCGAGGATGGTAATGCCGCGCGGCAGCTTGCACTCCAGCAGCGGGTCCTGCGCCGCCGACGCATCCCAGGTCAGGGTCAGGGTCTGGAACATACCAAAGTCCTTTCGTCAGTTAGTTGGTTAGTCAGATAGGTGTGTTGTCGGTACATCGGATAGTCGGGTCATCTAGCGCGTAACTAGTCAACTATTCGACCACCGGACGATCCGACTAAGCCACGTTAGCCTTATACAGCGGGCGGTAGTCAATGACCCCCACGCCGTAGAGGAACCGCGTTTTGACACGTAACTCATCATTCGTAAACATAGAGCCGACTTCGGGCTGGTCGGCCACAAACACCTCCGGCTGGCGGCCAAAGCGGTAGCCGACGCCGATACCCGGCGCGATGCGCGGGTCGGCCACCGCTGCCCAGTCGTTGGCGTCCGTCCACTCTGGCACGGCGATGACGTTCTGCGCCGCCGAGCGCCGCACGTTCTCGTAGAACACATTAGAGCTGGGTTCGGTCGGCGAGACGAAGATTTGCAGCGCCGTCTTCTCCAGTTCAATCGGCGTCAGCACGTAGCGCGGGCGGATGCCCAGCCGCTTGCCGCTGTTCAGCTCGGTCTGTTTGAACATGGCCTGCACCGCCGCGTCCCACGTGGCCGCCGACAGCGCCGAAGTCCCCAGGTTGCCGCGCGAGGCGTCGAACAGGGCCGTGCTATCGGCCAGGTCCGGCCCGACGCCGCTGTTCTGGGTGAAGAGACCAGCCACCGTGCTGGACAGGGTGCGGATAGCCGCCGTCGCCAGCAGGCCAGGGATACGGCGCACGCGGCGCGTCTCGTCGCGGTCAATCATCTCCAGCGTCAGCCCCAGGTAGCCGCCCTTCTTGGTCCACCTCGTCGTCTCCGTAGTGTCGTCCCAGGTCAATTCCATATACGCCGCGCCCTCGCTGATGGTCGGCAGGTCGCCAAAGCCGCCCACCGCAATCCAACTGATGTCCTGGAGCGAGTTAAAATCCTCCTCGTGCACGACCGCCCGCCACCAGTCGTAGCCCGCGCGGCCCAACTCCTCGGCGCGCGCCGCGATGACCTTGTTCATGGCATTCGTCACCAGCCCGGCCATCGTTGTCGCGTTGGCGTTGGCGAAGGCGGCGCGGCTGGGGTTGAACACGCCGTACAGGTCATAGTCGCCCGTCACCAGGTGGTACAGTTCGCGGATGCCCGTCAGGCGCGGCGTATCCGACACCGCGTCGGGCAGCGCCAGCCCCAACAGCCGATCCACCGCCAGTTGCACGCGGTCCAACTCGGCGAGCATGCCGGTCAGGACCGCTGACCGCCGACCGCCGACCGCGCCCTCTTGGGCTTGTCCGCCGTCGGCGGTCTGCCCCCGCTATGGGGTCCTCCGTCTCCGCCAGCCCTCGCACCGCCGCTCTCGGCCAGCGCGGCCCACGTCGCCCGCTTGCCCTCCACCGCCGCCTGCAGTTCGTCGGCGCGAACACCCGCCCCTGGAACTGCGCCCGCACCTCCTCGCGTAGCGGCGCGGGCAACTCGCACGCCGCGAGCGTCGCGTCTAGCGTCGCGCGGCACTGCTGGACCAGCAAGGCCTGGCTCAGTTCCGCCCGCTGTCCCCCATCCTCCGTCAGTGACAATGTCTCGGTCACGGGGTCCTCCTGGTTCGCCTCGGCGCCCAGCCGCGCCTCAAAGACGCCGCCGGCGGCCGGTTGATACACCACATCCGCGGAGTGCACGCGGCTAATCCGCTCGACCCGCCCCTGGCTCGCGTAAAACGTCACATCAATGCTCAGCCCCAGCGGGAGCGTCGCCTGACCCTGGCTCGCCTGGGCCAGCATGTCGCGCAACAGGGCATCCACCCAGGCCCCCAACGGCCCTAACGGGCGAAAGACCCCCTTCACCGCCTGGGCCTTCGCGTCATAGCTCGCCTCGCTCACCGCGCCGCACAGATCGCGCACCGAGCGCTTCCCAATTAGCGTCGGGTCCAGGCGGTGGTCTACGAAGCTGGGCAGGCTGGCAAACTGGCCGGCGGCCACCGCCTCAGCCAGCGCCTCGCCGGTCCACTGGTAGCCGTTGGCCGGCCCCGCCGCGATAATCGTCACCAGGTAGGCCGACTCGCCTCGCGCCACTGGCGTCAGCCCCGATGTCAGTTGGATGCGGCGTTCACGTTGGGTCATAGACTCTCCTTTCTTCTCCTTGCCTTTGACAACTCCACCGTCCATGCTAGGATGACCCTTCCGCCCCCTAAGGTTCACCTATGTCCGATGCCTCCTTTCAACCCGTCCTGCCTGGCGTCGTCCTCGCCCAGTGCCCGCTTGGCCCTGGCTGGGGCGGCGTCGAAGCCGCCATGACCCTGGCGCAGGGCGAGCGCCTGGCCGTCCTCGACACCGGCGTGCGCGCCTACATGCCCGCCGCCCTCGAACCTGCCCTGGCCGCCCTCGGCCGAAGCGTGGCCGACATCGCCCTCATTGTCAACACCCATGGCCACTGGGACCACATCGAGGGCAACGCCGCCCTCAAGGCCGCCAGTGGCGCGCCCATCCTCTGCCCCGCCGCCGACGCTGCCTTGCTGGACACCCCGCCCGACCGCCTCCTCCACGACGGCGACGAGATCGACCTCGGCGGACGGACGTTGCGCGTCGTGTCCACGCCCGGGCACTCGGCCGGCATGGCCTGCCTGTACGAGGCCCAGCGGCGCTTGCTCATCGTCTCCGACGCCGTCCAGGGCTACGGTCCTGGCAACACGGCTGTGCCCCTCTACTTCTACTCCGGCGACCAGTACCGCGCCAGCCTCGACCGCCTCCTGGAGCTTGACCTGGAAACCCTCATCCTCGGCCACGCCTTCGCCTGGTCTGGCCCGGCCCGCTTCGTCCACCACGGCGACGACGCCCGGCGCTTCCTGCTCGAAAGCATCGAGGCCGCCGCCGGTACAGGGCAGGCCGCCCGCGCCGCCCTCGACGCCGTGGGGCCATCCGACTGGCCCGCGCTTCAGCATGCCTTCGCCCAGGCCCTGGCCGGCCGGCCCGGCTTCGTCCTTGACCCGACCGCCCAGCTCAGTGGCCTCGTCCAGGGGGTGCTCCGCAGCGAGCTGCGCGACCTGGGCGTGAGCGTGCCCTGACTGGACCCGCCGATTGAAATCGGGGCTGTAGAGCCTTCGGCTGATGGTCCGCCTTCGCGGACCGGTCAACGTCGGCGTAGGCCGACGATCGGCCAGCGGCCCTCCAGCCTCGAGTGCGGAGCCTCCTTTAGGATTTCAATCGGCGGCTGCCCTTCCCCCGCCTTCCCACGTCTTCCTACGCCTTCCGACAAAAAAGGCGGCAAACCGTATGTCGTGCAGACCCAAAGTCTGCCCCACATAGAGTTTGCCGCCTCAGATGTGTCTCCGCCGGCGGTCGGGCTGCTGCCCTGTATAGCGTTGTTAGCTCTATTTTAGAACAAAAGTTCTAGTCCGTCAAGGGGTTTCAAGCCCTCTGTCCCATCGCGGCAAAAACTTGCCGCCCCCCCGTCCTCCGTCCGACTACCGACTACTGCCTACTGCCTACTGTCTACCGACTACTCCCCTGGAGGCTGTGTGCTCCGCACCCATACCAACGGCCAACTGCGCCGCTCCGACGCCGGTCAGCGCGTCACCCTCGCTGGCTGGGTCCACCGCCGCCGCGACCACGGCGGCCTGGTGTTCATTGACCTGCGCGACCGCGACGGCATCACCCAGATTGTCTTTAACCCGGCCAACGCGCCCGAAGTCCACGCCCAGGCCACCCGCCTCGGCAGCGAGTGGGTGATCCAGGTGAGAGGGACGGTGGCCGAGCGCCCCGAGGGCCAGCACAACCCCGACCTGGCGACGGGCGACATCGAAGTCATGGTTGACAAGCTAGAGGTTCTGAACCCGGCCAAGACGCCGCCCGTTCCCATTGCCGTCGAGCAGGACGTGGACGAGGCGCTGCGCCTCAAGTACCGCTACCTGGACCTGCGCCGGCCGAGGATGCAGCGCAACCTGGTTCTGCGCCACAAGCTCGTCAAGCTCATCCGCGACTACCTGGACAGCCGGGACTTTATCGAAATCGAGACGCCCATCCTGCTCAAGAGCACGCCCGAAGGCGCGCGCGACTACCTCGTGCCGAGCCGTGTCCAGCCCGGCAAGTTCTACGCCCTGCCCCAGTCGCCCCAGCAGCTCAAGCAACTGCTCATGGTGGCTGGCATTGACCGCTACTT